>CAYTKH010000001.1:0-42687 GCA_964438315.1 uncultured Muribaculaceae bacterium
TAATTATAGATCTTATTTTTAGGTTATAAATCTCCACACTTATTCTACACTAACTGCAAAAAAAATAAGCTAACCAACTAAGGCTAGCCTCTTTTAATTTTAAAATAATTTTATATTATCCCATCTAGTTAAACCATTTTTAAGGTTAAGATTTACTTGTCTTTGTACTTCATCATAGTTAGAGCCTAAAGCTTTTCTACGAGCTTCTCCATTACCGAAGTCCCCTTTAATAGTTTTCTTAACTAATTCAAGAATATCTACTTGTGGTTTTGGTGCTGAAGTTGGTGTTGATGGTTTATTATTACCAGCTAACATCTCATTTACTTTAGCTTGTACTTCGCTATATCTTGAACCTAGAGCATTTTTACGAATGTCACCATTTCCATATTTACCAGCTATAACCTCTTTAGCTAACTCCTCTATTGTCTTATTATTTATATTAGTATTGCTTGTGTTAGTTACAGTATTATTTGAATCATTTAATCTCTTATTTACCTCATTAGCAATATATGGAAATTTGCTTTGTAGATATGGTCCAGGACAAGTGGTATTAGCAAACATATTATGTCTAGTTAAGTTACCACTAGAGTCTCCAGTATAATTTAAACTATCTATTCCATTTCTTTTGCATATATCAACACATAGATTGATTAAACTTTCTATCGCTTTATCTGATACATGCCAATTAGTTTTTGCTCCACCATCATTAGCAACTTCAATAGTTATAGCTTGATGGTCATTTTTCGGATTTGAGGAACACCAACTACGATTCTTTTCTTCTACATACATTCCAATCCTTCCATCAGAACCAATTCCATAATTAGAACTTGCTTGTCTTTTAGCATTTGCAAAAATTCTACCACATGTTTCAATTGATAAATTACCAGCCATATGATGGATAGTAATCTTCTTAATTTTATTATTTCTAAAATTACTATTTGGTGAAATAGCTACATAATTTACTAAAGAACTATTACTCATTTTCATCTTTCTCCTCTCCTTTGTTATTTGATAATTCATTTATTGTATCTTCTTGCACTTCTTCGTCTGTTTCAACAACTGCTAAAACATCTTGTATTTCTTCAATAACAATTTCTTTTTCCATTTTCTTTACCTCCTTTGAAAAAGATTAATTATATAAAAAAGAGAACAACTACTTGTTTTCTTCTTTAACTTTGTTAAAATTACTTAAGCCATTGCTACCTAAACTTATTGATATAGAAGTTAAAATATATAAAACTATATCAACGTATTCAAAGGTATTATTTACTACATTTGTTATAACTAATAGCATTAATGATACAAAAAAACTCCAATATTTTGTTGGAATTTTATTTATAAATTTTAGTTCTTTTGTAAATTCTACTACCATAAATACTATTGATATAAAACTAGCATAAGTTTTTAATATTTCCCATGTCAAAAAATTTTCCATTAAAATCACCTCTTTCCTATTTGCGAATTTGTTCTAATAAATATTCTTCTATTTCTCTTATAGATTGTGTAACTGGACCATTGCACCCCTGTTCTTTTAGTCCCTTAAGACAAGCAAGTTGCCCCTTTAGGAGAATCAAATTTTCTTCTTTATTTTTCTTATTATCCTTTTCCAATATTTCAATTCTTTCACAAATATCATTTAATTCTTGTGTAATAGTCCTTTTTAACCATTTTTTTATATAACCATATAAAAGTGCTATTCCTGTACTTAAAGTACACAAAAAAAGGACTATCGCACTTATTTGTCCTAAAGTAATATTTTCCATTTTTATCACTTCTTTCCTTTTTTTATTTTAATTATTTAATACTATAGTACCTGATAATTTTAACCAACTACTCGTTCTCATTCTAATATAGACACCTCTTTCGCTAATTGTTTTTTCACCAGTACCATCGGTAATATATATTTGACAGTCTGAGAAGTCAGACCTTCCGTTATAAGTTATTACTATTAATAATCCATATGGATATGCACCACGAGGAAATCCCTCGATATTTTCATGACCTACTCCAACTTGATAAATTTTAGCTGATTTAGGACCTAAATCACTATAAAGTTCATTCCAACTTTTATTAGAAAGATAAGGTAATACACCAAAATCTAATATTTCATTCAATGATTTTCTGTTATGAATTATACCTGTACTATCTATTTTTTTATCATTTCTTAATTCATATGTATTCATTTTTTTGCTTTAAATAATCGTTTATCAAATATTTTCATATGGTATTTTTACCCAATTAGTCCATACGCCATCTATAAGTTTTCGTAAATAGATATTCATATCACTCATCTGTGAATAGAATTTTTGTAAACAATATCCAGCCTCTACTGGATAATTTACAACTTCCAAATATCCCCATTGCATTGCATTTTCTGTTCCATATAAAGGACCATTTATTAAATTATTACCATAATAAAATCCTGTGCTTTTTATATTATTTAAATCTTCACCAAAGATATTTTTACTATATCCATCTTTTCCACATATTGGAATACTAGAAACAACATCACTCAATAATTTTCTGTTATGAAATATATTTGTACTATCTATAAAACGATTATTCCTTAATTCAAAACTACTCTTTTGCATATTTTTCTATGTTAGTAGATGCTTATTTATACTATTTTTGATACAAATGTACCAGATAATTTTAACCAATTATCATTCCTAATTCTCACATATATGTATCTGCCTTCAGTATTACCTATATTATCTTCAATATAAATTTGTGTGTTCGTATAATTATTATTTATACCTATATTTATTAATATTCCATAGTTATAACAATCTTTTGGAGCACCAATCAAATTACCACCACCAATTGCAAATAATTTTATTCCATTATTATAATTATCAGAATATATTGAATCAAAATTTGCATTTGTAATATATTCATAAGTTTTAAGTAATTCACTTAACAATTTCCCATTGTGAATTATATTTGTACTATCAATATTTGTATATCCAAACTCTTTATATTCCACAAATGAAGTTGCCACATTACCTTTTTCTAATTGAACTTTTCCACAATTTAGTGTATTTCCTATTGTTGAAATATCTGCCGAACCAATAATTATTGCTATTATATAGATTGACTGTTCAGCTTTAAAAACATATCCCTGTAAAGCATTATCTACTGATTTATAGGCTTCTCCATAAATTATATCTTTATATATAATAATTTTAGAATTAGATGTTATAGTGTAGTTTTGACCAACTTCTAAATTGGAAATAGTATAATATACAAAACCACCACCACTAGCAGTTCTTGTTACTATCAATTCATTATTATTTATACTAATACTTAAATTTTTACTTACAATAAGATTGTTATAATCAAATAAATTCTTACAAGTAATATCTTCAACTATTATACTTCCCATTGATTCTTGACCTTTAAAAACATCACTCAACAATTTCCTATTATGGGTAATACCTGTACTATCAATATAAGCATCTTTTTTAAAAATAAACGATTGTTTGTTAGCCATTGCTAATCACCTCGTTTAATCTAACATTAAACCTCCAATCTCTTGAAGATTTATTAGAAGAGTATGTTTTAAACAGCATACCCTCCCTTCTTGTAAATTTGGCTTGTAAGCCCCCCCCCCCCGTGTGGGTTATTATATTATTTTTCATTAATCTTCCTCCCAACTATCTACTAATTGAAATATTGAATTAAATATTTCTTCATCTGTTGCTACAGCATCATTTATTGCTGATTCTATATCATCTTGCATTTGATTTAAATTTTGTACATTCAACGGTGTTGACGTGTCTGGTAAATTTTTAAATTCCTTTTTAGTCATTTCAACTTCTTTTATTTTTGCCATTATTTTCACCTCTTTCTTTTTTAATATAATTATTCATATTTTTTTCTAATTCCTTATTAGACATTAAATCAACTTCATTTAAAATATTCGATAGTATAATATGTAATAAACAAAGTGGTAAATTATTTCTTTGACATATTTCATTTATACTACTCACTATTTCATTTTTCGATAATTCCATAGCTACATCTATTGTTTTATTTTCCATTTAATAATTCCTCCAATTTTTCTATTTTATTTTGCATAACTTTACATATTGTAAGTAAATATTTATCAAATGTATCTGAATTATACTTTTTTACATAAATACATCCTTTAGGCATATTTTCTTTTGTATAATCCTCATAATTTGAAAAGTCTAATTCACTTTTATTTACTTTTGCTACATCACCTTCAAAATCAAAAAATTTATTATAATTTTCTAACTTTTCAATTTCATCGATTATAAAACCATATTGATGTTTATTTCTATAAAAGTTGTATTTATAATCATAGCTGTATATTTTAATATCTTTCAATAAATTATAAGCTTCAGTATAATTGGTAGAGTTAAATTCTTTTATATTTTCTTTTACATTTTTTGATGAAGCACTACCATTGTCCGTTTTGATACGTGCATTATTTAAATTGTGACCTTTAGCCCAAATACTAGAATTTCCTATAGCCTCTAAAGAAATTCTAGAATGAATATAGATAGAAGCATTAGATGCTATTTCTACTCCTTCAGCACCATAAATATTAAGTTCATAATTAGTACCTTCTGCATTATTAGGACCTTGATAAATAACAGACTTCAAACTACCAGGATTTTCCTGATTTGTACCTGTTAAAAAGTAAATTCCTCTAGTTGAGCCATTCGCTAAGTTGATGGCACTCATATATGGATGAGTTGTTTTTCTTGTACTAAAAAAACCTCCGCCATCTGTTGAAATTTGTGTTTTTCCATCAGATTCCACTGAGAAGTATTTAGATATTTTAATACTACCACCCGTGATATTACCTAAGTTTGAACTAATACTTGATAGAGTTGTAATATTTAATTTTGAAGCATCTATAGATCTAGAACTAATTCTTGCTGCACTTATGGTTCCGGATACAATTTGATTGGCACTAATATTTTGAGCTGATATATTTTCGACTGTAATGATATCTTGTGTAACTTTACTTATTCCAACAGCTCCATCTTGAATTTTTGAGTTAGTAATAGCACTATCGCTTACTTTATCACTTGTAATAGATTTATCTACGATTTTATCAGCTGTAATAACACCTGCTTGTATGTTTTCAGCTTTTATAGCACCTGCACTAATTTCATTTGATGTTATTGAACCTGTTGTTATTCTATTACCATTTATAGTTGTTGTAGTTCCATCGTTTATTAAACTTATTATTCCATTAATATCTATCTTACTTGCTAAAATTGATATTAATTCTGGACTTTGATTTATAGATGATATAACTTTATTTTTGGCTACTCTAGAACTTATATTTTCTGCCATTATTTGAAATTGTGCATTAGTTTGTTCTGCTCCTGCTTTTTTATTAACTTCTAATTCTATTTCTTGCTTTGTTTGATTTATAACACTATTCATTTCAACTTTTAAGGCAAATTGAGTTGTAAAAGGATTAGAAGCTAGTAATCTAATTTGAAGATAACCACTTGTATATCCTAATAATTCAACTTTGTAATTACCATCCGTCAAATGAATTCTTGGATATTCAAATTCAATTGTTTGTGGTGTACCTAATAATTCGTTTACTCCATTTACACCTGTATGTTTTAATTTTTTATTGACATAGCATGTTTCACTAACATAACTTAAAATGAACTCATCATATGTATCTTCATCATAATAAAGTAAATCTATTGGTAATTCATAATCAAATATTTCACCAGTTGTTAAATTATTAAATCTTAAGGTTCTATCTTTTAAATACAGATTATCATTTGGATATAAAGTTTCACTTGGATATATATATGAAATATCTTCACCTATAGGCCGAACAACTATTGTAATAGGTTCTGATTCATTTACATTATCTAGTGTTAGTTTTGCTATAGTTGATTCACCACTTACTGTAATATCAGCTATATCACTTATTTTTGAATTTAAATTATCCACAGTTTGTGTTATTTTAGCTATTTTCTCATTTTGATTATTGGTTTGACTTACTATATTTGTTATTTGTTGTGAAGTAATTCCTATTTGAGCTAAATATTCTTCTTTTGTTGTATATTTATTTGAAGCTTCTGATTTTACACCATCAATATACGTATTTAACTCAGTCGATGTTATATAAGTTTGTGATACAGTTAAAGTTATCTCATCTATTGCCTTTTTAATTTCTGAAAGCATTTTTCTATCTATTTCAGTTATACTAGGTAGTATGTAAACAGTATGGTACTGTTCTTGTTCAATTTTAAAAGCTTCAACATAATCATCTCTTTTTTGCCAGTGTTCATCATTAAATACACTTGAATTTTCAACAGCTATTTTGGTTTCTGTTCCAAACCATAAATCACCTTTTTTATAATCAGACGGATTTTTTAAAAAGATTTTTTTATAACCATCAATAACATCAAATAGAGAACTAGGAACACTTCTTTTTACCCATTTATAAGTAACGGGGTTAGTAGTTTGTTTAACATACTGAAATGTATCTGATAAATCATGCCATAAATCACTTATATGCTTTTCTTTATCTAAATCAGTGGGCCAATCTATACTAGGATCTCTAGCACAATAAAATGATTCTATTAAACCATCTTCTTGCTCAACATACTCTAGTTTATTAACATCATATATAGCCTTTAATGAATTACTTATATCTTCAGTATTTACGGCCAATTGCCAATCGGACATAGAAAAAGAACCAGTTAATCGGTTCTTTATGCACTTATATATTTTACCATCTAATACTAATAAACTATTTACATAATAAGGTGGATTAGGTGGTGCATTGTAATTTTTAGGAAGAATTTTTATTTGTTCATTATTTAATTCTGTTTCTTCCTTTAAAATTTTCTTTAAATACCCCAAAGTAACATTATCATTATCGTATTTTGGATTTCTATTATTCAATTTAAACACCTCCTATTTATATATTTTGTTGTCTTTTATTGTAAATCCTAATTCTTTTAGCTTCTCACTTTTTTCATACTTAGTAATATTTGATTCTAATATATATTTAATTAAGTAATCATCATAATTTGAAAATCCTATTTTTTTTGCAAATGTAGATTTTTCATATTTACTCATATTTAAACTATTAATATATTTTAAAATGTTATTATCATATTTTTTGTAACTTTTATATGTCATCTTAGCAAGAATTGCCTTTTGAGAAATATTTAGGTTCAAACCATTTATATAATTTAGAACCTTATTCTTTTTAGAATCAGAAATAACACCTTTACCGTCATAATCACTTTCAAACTCTTGTGAATTATATTTAATAAATTCTCTAATAGGTATTTTCATCGCTATTATATCATTTACTTTTGATTCATCAGAATAATATTTAGAATATAAATGTGCAAGCTGTTCATCACTTAAGTTTGAATTTAAACACAAATCTGCTATTTCCTTATGTTTATCAGAAGATTTTTTTACTTTTTCTGACTTTATAGATGACATCTTGACTTTTAAATTATAATATTCATTCTTTTGACTTTCTGACATATTTAATTTATCTAAGTTATCTTTATCGGATTTATCAATAACATTTTTTAGCATTATATTTTTTTGATTAACAGTTATATCTTCTAATTTATTTATATAATCAACCTTATCTATATTTTTTTTGCCTGCTTTAGTTAATCCTTGATTATAATTTCTATATTCTGTACTATTCATCTGTAAATCTTTCATTTCTGATATTTTTGTTGATTTTATTGTTTTATAGCCACTTTCTATATAATCTTGAGCCTCTTTACTAGAATATTGACCAAATAATAAAGCTTTACCAACACCTATAGGACTTTTATCTGCTGTAAATCTTAGATTACCACTATCTGTATAAGAACCTGCTGTAGGCAATTTTTTACTGTACATTTTAGCACCCTCTATTGTCTTTTTAAGTTGACCTCCGCCAAAAGGCATTGCTATATAAAATATAGGTTTAGATAGTTCTTTATATAAAGTTTTTCTTGCTTTATCAGAAGTAAAAGCATCGGGAATATTTTTTAATACATCATCCGTATTTGGAATTGCTGCTTGTATAGGTAACCTACCTCCTCCGAATACTCCCCCTACAAATGGTAGTTCCCCAGCTAAATCTTTTGATACTTCAGATAATTTATCACCAATAGACAAATTATCATTAGTGGCTGTTTTAATAGAATCATAAGCTATATCTATTGGACTAAATGCACTATCTCTTCCAGTAAGTGATTTACTAAATTTATTATACAACCATGCCCCTACAAATATTTTTAAAAAAGCTGATACAAGTTTATGTTTTGCCTCGTTGCTTAAATTTCTTGGTAAGTCTTTTAACATATATCCAAACTGATTATTTACTTCTAATTGAAAGGCCGTAAGTAATTTAGTAAAAGCACTTTGCTTATTAAAAATCGTTGGCATACTTCCTTTATCACGTCCACCCATAATACTTTTAGCAAAGTTATTAGCATTATTGATAGCTTGTAATTCTGTCATTCCTTTTTCTATGTTATCGTAGTATTTACCACGTACGATAACATTTGCAGTAATTGAATCTACAGCTTCAAATATAACACTAGCTTTATCATTTATCGTATCTAGTTTAGTTTTATATAATCTATCTGCTGATTTCGTCCTATTTATTAAAAAAGTTGAGCAATTATCAAAACCATCGTTATGGAATTGATTTGCTATACTGTCTTTTATAGCTTTGGCCATATTTTTTGTTGATACTTCTCCCCAAGCCTGTGTTATTGGTATAAAATTAGTTAAAGCGGAAGAAATATTAAATCCAACCATATTAGCACTGACTCTAGATTGAATATTCTTCATAATTGTATAGCTATTACGTCCAAATAGATGTTCCATGCCACGATCACCAACATCTTTTTTATTAGCAAGAGAATCAGTGTAATCCCTTAATTCGGTAACAAAATTAGGAAGAGGATTATTAATTTTTGCAAATTCTAAATCTATTAGAGCTTGTTTTTGTTCCATATCGTATTCGGGATTATTAGAAATCTTTTCGATTGTATCCCGTATAGATTTATCAGTATATTGTGTTCTAATTACTGTTTCTAATGCTCTAAGCTTTTGAATATCCTCTGTATGAAAAATTAAATCTGCAGCACCTCTAATATAATTATCAAAACCTTTTAAAGCATCATAATCAGTTATCTTTCCCATTCTCCTTTGGGAATTTTTAAAGTATGTTTTTCCTGGTTTAAATAAATCAGTAGTACCAGCTATATCTGTAGGTAATTCTTGATTATTAACTTTGAATCCTAATTTTTCAGCTAATTTAGAAAACTTTGTTTGTCGTGTTTCTTCAATAAAATGGGGAAAATAACCTTTTCTATAGTCTATTTCTGGATATCCCTGTTCTTTTAAAATAGCATTTATTTTTGGTAGTAATTCGTCATATATTTTTCTGAATTCTTCTACTGAAGTAGATAATTTATTATAATTTAATTTATTCTTTTCAATATATTCATCCACTTGTAAACCAGTTAATAAAGTCTCAGAATTATATTTATATTCACCCAACATTTGTACTGCTATAGATTCCCTTTGATTTAAATTTAATTTTTTAACTCTTTCATTATACGAAGTTATAAATTGTTCAATTTTAGCATTATTATCAGTTATTGGTTTAAAATATGTATTATACATTGATTCTGCCTCATGTTTAGGCATCATATCATATAGATTTCTTTCCATTGTATTAATCTTATATTTCAATCCACTAGTCTTATCGTTCCAATCTACCATATTTTCGGTCAATTTATAAGCAAGATCAATATATTGTTGTTTTTTTGTTATTCGTTGTTCTTTGATTTTAAATTCCTTTGACTGCATTGTTTTATTTTTATTTTCTAAAAATTTTATTCTTCTATCATAATCTAATTTTCTATTTTTAAGTTGGTTATTAAGATTAGATATTTGAATATTTAGTTGAGTAGCTATTTTAGTATCTTGATTTGATTTAGACTTTAGTAGTTCCTCTTTTAATTTAATTTTTTCTTTCATACGTTTTTCTAATTCGTTTTTTTCTTGTTTTAATCTACCTATAGCATTAGAATTGTTTTCTATTTTTTGTTTATTAATTTCCTTAATAGAATTTTTATTTACTGCTTCAATATTATTTATACTCTTTTGAATATTAGTTAAATCACTATATTTTGGTAATACTTTACCTTTTAATTCCCTCATGTCTGTTCTAGTCCCTGTTGCTTTATAGTTTTTTTCTAAGTATTCTTGCCATGTGGTATTATTTTGAGAATATTTAGCATCAACTTTAGCATATTGACCTTGTGTAGGGTCTATCCAAGCTATATCTTCAATATTTACTTCTTTTGAATAAACTTTACCTGTTCCACTATAACTTTCTGCTTCCATTTTAGATGGACTTACAAATATTCCTTGTTCTATTGGATATGATGAATAAACCGTTATTTTGCCTGTTTTTATTGCATTCTCTATATCTTTTTTCGATAAATCCGGATTAAATTCATCATAATCTGACCAATTATCATCTTGTAAAGTTTCTTCTAGTGTCTTAATATCATCTACACTTCTTATCCAGGTATGAAGTTCATCATTTGCTGGATTTGATTTTTGTATAATTTCATTTTGTTTTTCTTTCAAATTAAAAGAACTATTATCTAATTTTTGTGTATTATTTTGATTATTTTGCATAGAATATTTAGGTAATGTACCACTCTTGACATTAGTATTAGATTGTGATATATTACCACTAGGTTGGTTGCTTGAACCATCAAATCTAGCTGAACTCATTTCTGAGTTGGAAGCTACGGATGGCAAGTTGACCAATTTTTTTTGTGGTTTTAGATTTAATATATCATATAAGTATTTTTTTTCATTTGCATCATTTCTTATTAAAACTGTACCAGTATATACTTTTTCTTGCCCATTGTGATTGAATGAAAAAGTAGTATCATATTTATAAAATCCATACTTAGCATTTACTTTATGACTTTCATGTTTATATGGCTCCCATTTCCTATTAGTTGAATTTTCTACAATTTCTTTTAAATTAGTAACAGCCCTACCCTTTGCTAATTTTTTTGTTGTTGGTAATGATTGAGCTGATTTAGAATAGGCATATTCTCCAGGTAAATCTTCACCTAGATATACTTTTTGACCACTTTCAATAATAGTATAAACATCTCCAATATGGTTTTCTAAATATTCTTTAATTGTTTGATTTATAGATTTTCCATTATTGTTTTCAAATATATTTTCATTTATTTTTATTCTATTTAATGTTCCATCATTATTATAAACTTCTGAAAATTTTGTATTTTTTAGATTACTAATAGACTGTTCAGTTGTAGTATTCCTATAAGCTGTTTCCCATTTATTTTTTAAATCTCTAATAAATAAACCTTCTTTAGAATTTCCAGTTATTTTATTAGCAATCTCTATAATTTTATTATAGATTTTTTTAAAAACACTAGGTTCTTTCACAGATAAGTTATTAATAAATTCCTGATTCCCAAACAATTGTCCTGAAATATCTGCAATAACTTCACTTGATACATCATTTGTTCCATATGTTTGTTTTAAAGCTTCTAAAGATTGATTAAAATCACTGTTTTTACTAGCATAATCTAATATTAATTTTTTCATATTATCTGTTTCAACAGCATGTGTTATCTCATGAGTTAATAAAAATTCACCAGCACGTGATGAATTTGGATTTAATCTTATTTCTACTTCGTTATTTTCTAATGTTTTTATTTGAGCATTAACCGATTTATTTTGACTATTTACAATAGTATCATCAAATAATACATTATAATTTTTATCTTTAATTATCTTATCTATTGTATTTAATAAATCAATCGTCTCTTTTTTATTATTAAAATATTGTGATGCACTCTTTCTTAGAATATTTGTTTTTTCGTTAGCTGTTGGTAAATATGAATATTTACTATTAATGTTATCACCACTATATTTAATGTCATTTAAGCCATTTTGAGGCACTACTTTGTTTTTTTGTATATTTATATCAGTTTGTACATTTTCGTTTAAAATTGACTGGTTATTTGCAATATTTTGATTATATACAGCACGTGGTAATGTTTGCTTAATTGCACCTTTTATATTAGATGCATTTATTGGTGCTTCTAATATACCACCTGTTATAGCTCCTGATATAAAACTTTCTAAAACTGCATTACCATCTATTTTTTCTCCTTTAGAATAGGTTGCATTTTTTAAATAAGGATTTAGAAGTTCTGATAAAGCTTCTTCACTACCTTCACCAATTATTTTATAACCTGCATTTAAAACTTCTTTAACTACTTGATTTGATACTTTATTTAACCCTTTTTCTGCTAGAGTATCTAAATTTAATTTATTAAGAAAATTAGCAGTTTTAGATAACTTAGTATTTTTAGCAACAGATGCAACCTTTTGAACACCTGGTATTCCTCCAGTTAACCATTCTGTAGCACTCTCTACTGCAGCATTACCTACACCATATAAATTGGCTTGTCCTCTATTAGCACCATCGTTATAAGCTTCTTCAACACCACTACCATATGAATTTGCTCCCATTGATAACATAGCCCCCGCATTACCTACACCAGTATATCCTAAAGCTATACTAGGTAACATGTTTCCAATTCCTTCGGTTATAGCACCTGCAAAATTATTACTTTTAATTAAAGAATTATCATCGATTGTTTGTTGTAATGTTTTACCATTTGGTAGCACTTTATTATATCCTAGTGTTTCATTAAATAAATGTTGTTTTCCGTTATCTTGGATAATTTCTTTTGCAATATTTTGATAGTCATTTAATTTTGATTGGTCTTTACTCCATGGTGTTTCACCTGTTGCAATCCACATTCCAGGATTATATTTAGAAGAACCTAATTGAATTAATGGATCTACAATCATATGCTCTAATCCACCTACTACACCTTTTAATGCTTGTGATTTTAATCCTACTAATGTACCTGGTACCTTTAATATATTCTTTCCTATTGTTTCTAAATTTGATTTAAAATCATTATCTTTACTATAAACAACTTTACCAGGCGAAATAGTAGTTTTGTTTATTAATTCAATATCACTAGAAGTAGCATTATTATTTCCTAATTTATTTTTAGCATTAGTTAAATTTATGATTCTTTCTTCTTGTTCTTCCCACTCTCTACCATTCCATATTTTCAAATGAATCACCCCCTATTTGACTGCTAGTCTAGTTTGATAGCCGTCTATTGGTTCATATGTCATTTTAGAACCGTTCCAAATCCATGCTTGACCGTTATTTGTTACCCAAACTTTTTGATTAGATACGTTTACACCACTACTATTTTTAAAGTTTTTATTTGCAGTCCATTCACCTACTGTCATTACTTTATTTCCTCTTTTGGCAGTGGTTAAACTTCCATAATCTTTACCTTCATAAATTACACCCTTTGGTTGATATTCAATACCGTTTTTATCTTTAGTTCCAAATGTGCCATATTTATTTATAGCAGCCTTTTGTTCATCTGTCATATTTCCTTTATAATAGTTAGTTTCTAGTTTAATATCTGATGTTCCATCTGTTAATTCAGGAGCAGAAGTCCCCACAGAAGTCTTTAATGAATACCATTTTTGAGCATTAGCGATAGCATCTTGTTGTTTTTGGTATTCTATTTGTTGCTTTTGTAAAGCTAAATTCTCATTGTATTGTCTTATCGCTTCTTGTCTTGCTAATTCCGCTTGTTGATTTTCATATTCTTGTTGCTTATTAGCCAAATAATTACTATAAACAGTATTGTATTGATTTAAGGCTTTATCATTAATAGATTGTTGTAAATTAGCTAAATTATTGCCATACTCGTTTTCAAGATTAAGCCTATTGGTATTATAAGTTAATAGTGTATTATTTTTTTCCTTTTCCAAATTTCTTAAATCAGTGGTTTTTTGATTTAATACAGCTGTTAAATTATTTCCATAGTCATTATTAATTTCATTAACTTGACTACCTACTATTCCTTGTGTTCCTAAACCTGCTCTATTCATTGCACTTTGATTTTGTTTTAAAGCCATTAATTTAGCTACATATAATTGTTTTGCATTATCAGTAGCTGTTTGATTAATATCTCCTTTATTTGCATTTAAATTATAAATTGAAGCATCTTGTTGTGCTTGTAATTGATTTAATGTATTTTGCTTGCTTTGGTTTAATTGGTCTATTAAATACTGATTACTTTGCCTTATTTCGTCTGCATATCGTTTGGCTCTTTCATTTGCTTCTCTCATCCATTCATTCATAATTCATCACTCTCCTTTATATCTTCCAGCAAGTACATACTCACATAATAATCGTTCAAAACTCATCAAATGATTTGTATTATTTTTTACATAGAACTTAACAAACATAAAATTTTTTATTCTTTCTTTTTCACTTATTGTTTTAGGAAAATCATCAGTTAAATTTTCATATAATTTAGTAATAATTTCACTATCGCCATCATCTAATTCATAGCCAAATGTTATATGCGAACTAAAAAAAGGATTTAAAATCAATGTAACTCTTTTAATTGTTTTAGCATATCTATTTGTATCTAAGTTCAAAAATGGCGTTTCCCAATAAACATTTACTGGTTCATCTATATCTAAATATTCATCTGTAAATTCACATATTTTTCCATCTATTGTGCCAAAGTATAATTTATTATTCCATGAAAAAAATATCCTCGCTGGAATATTATCCCAATAATACCATTCATATTGATATTGTTCTGTTTTTGCATTTTTTGGATAACTTAAATATCTAGAATCTGCTATATAAACATGATTATTAATTCCTATATAGTATTTACCATCTACAGATATACCTATAGCTTCTTCTAAATTTGGTTCTTTTAAAAGTTTTCCATTAATATAATAACTTCTTTGCATAGCATACTTTTCATTATCAATTCCACCATTTACTATTGCAAACACACCTTGTTCGGTTAAAGTTAATGGATCATTTAATAAATTAGCATTGGCATATTTACTAATGCAACCTATATTTTTAACTCCATCTTTTAATGGAAATATTTCTTTTTCATCTAGTAAATTATAACTTCTAAAATAAACTGTATTATCAGTATCACTGTGTTTTTTTTGTATAGCTAAGGTACCATCATTCAATTTACTATAATTTATTATTGGTTCAACACCTATTTTTGTAAAATTTTCATCTGGCCAATATAATGGATTTTCTTGTTCACAATGATAATCATAATTAGGATAATCTTTATTACCTGATGCAAATATTCTATTATTGTTTCCCTCATAACCATATAATGTCGCTATAGTACAGTTATTGATTATATCAGCATTTCCATCTTTTACTTTTTTAAACAAGACTTTTAAATTATCTACACCTTCTATTGGACTTAATCCTGGATTACAGTTTAATACACCTGCTACTTTATCAACCGTATATTCTATATTTTCCCACTCTGCACTATCAGTTAGTTTTTGTACTAGTTCTATACTATCAATATCGTTTTCACTTAATTTAAATGATGTTTGTACCTCATATGTAGGATTACCAGAACTATCTAGTTCTTTCTCTATATTTTCTACTAAAAAAGTATTTATTTGATATGGTGATACAAGATTTTCTTTTTCATATGCCACACCTCCACCGTTTCTATTTCTTGAAATAGAAGTTGTTGGGATATAACCGCATTCGTCTAAAAATTTAGCTTGATAGTTTATTCCATCAAATTTAGAAAATACTACAGTTCTAACACCATCAAATATTATTAAATATTCATTAAAGTAAAGTCCTTTACTTTTACTATTACTCATACCAGTTAATATTTCCAAAAAATTTTTAAAGTCACTAGTAGTCTGATATAATTTGTTTCCAGAATGTACTAAAAATAAGTCTGTATCGGTGTCTATATTCCATACACCATTAATACAAGTACCTATTGTATTCACAACTTGGTAACCGTTTCTTGTTTCATTAAATCCATTATTATTAATGATGTTTTTAGCATTCGGACTTCTTTTTTTATCTACTTGAAGTGGTGACGATGTAAAGTCTACACCTTTAAAGTCTGTTATTTCATATGCATATCTTTCCTTTTGACTAGGTATATTAAATTGTGCCATTAGTACCACCCATATACACTTACAAATTGAGAATTATTATCTTTTGAATATTTGTTATCAACTTGTGCTTCAAATTCATTTCGATACATGGTGGCTTGGGCTATATCATCATCTTTATATAATTGGCTAGCAATATAAAGTGGTAAAATCATTAAATTTTCTATATGATTTTTAATTTCAGTATCATCTGTTGTATTTGTATCAACTAATTCAGGATATGCTTCATAAATTATAGTTACTTTATCATTCTTTTCTAATTTAGGTATTTCAATTATTTCATCGGTTACAAGTTTATAAAGATTGTTTTCTTTACCAAAAACTACGAACTTGTATAATTTATAATAATCAGGTATAAGCTCTTTTAAATTATATAGTGTAGTTGTCCCATCACATATTATTTCGTGCGTTTTTAATATTTCACGGCCTCTTCTCATACATATTATTAGTCCTTCATTTAAAGCTTGGTTGAACATATTTAAATATGTATGATACTTTTTGTCATCTTTATATTTATCTAAATTTTCAATATCAATAGGTTTGCTGTTTAAATACATTTTTTTCAATGTTTCTATTTTTAATTCTCCTAAAGTCATAAATCACCTACTTATTCTATTTTTGTTCGCTTTGTTTTCTTAATTTTTCTTGCTCTTCATCGAATTCTATTTCTGCTCCCATTTGTTCAGCTTCTTTAAATGCCTGTAATAAATTAGTTAAAACAGCTCCATAGCAACTATCTTCTACATGAAGTGTTTTTGCTACTTTAATTCCTTCCTCTACTTGAATATTTAATGTTTCAACAATGGCTTTTTTGTTTTGTTTTATTTTTTCTTTCATATTTTTTCTCTCTTTCTACGAGTTTGTGAGAATTGCACTCACCATTAACTTTTAACTCGATATAAAAAAGTAAACAGTTTTCTTTTTTTACTGTCTACTTTTATCTTATCACTTCATTTTTCTATTCTTAAAGGGCTGTACCGCCAGTTACACCACCAACGGCAATAGAACGCCAATCATTAGCACCACAAACAAATCTTGCACGACCACGAATAGCATTGTTATCATTGTTTTTATCAACATCAGATGTAACTTTTAATTTTAACCTATCTTGGAATACTAAACCAAAATGATTTTCATTATAGTTAGTATCTTCAATAAAGAATGGTTTATCACTATTACTATTATTTAAAATTGGATTTAAATATGGATTAATTAATACATTCCAACGACCATATTGATAATTAAATGCATTATTTGAAGTTTCTGGTGCTTTATCAGAACCTATTGCTTTAAATACAGCATTTTTTAATGTGTAATCATTTGGAATTATAATTAAATTTGGTGATATAGTTAATACTTCACCATTATCATCTCTATAATCTTGCATTTTAGTTTCAATTTTTCCTAAAATTGTTTCACTAAATGCTCCTGCAAATTTATTAGATTGGTTACCATAATTTCCTGTTTTACTTGGATGTGATGTACTAAATAATGAAACACCATCTGCACTCTTGCAATCCATAGTTTTACCACGGAAACTAGTACTTGTTCCATATGTGGCACCAATTAATAATTGAGCTCCATATTTTTCACGTGTCAAATAATAATCTTCAATGAAATTTCCAGCCCCAGTTTTATGTAAATCTAAAACTTGAGCATCTTCAACAGCCTCTTGTGTAATAAAGAAGCTATTTTTCCAAGTTATATTTGATAATAACTTATCATATGTTCCTTCCATTTCGTCTGTTGGATATGCACCACCTTCTCCAACTGGTTGCATACCATTTGCAAAACCATTCATTCCACCATATGACTCTGCAAAGTGTTCACTTGTAGTCATTTTAAATACATTTTTTACTAATGAACTTTGTTCATAAGCTTTAGCCCTTTTTTCTAAATATGCTTTTAATGGAGCCTGAATTTTACCAAATACGGTATCATTCATTCCACTTGCTATACTAAATATCATATCTTATCATTCCTTCCTTATCTTCTAAACATTCCACGAACCATTGAACCTACTGTTGTTCCTTCAAGTTCTGTTATGGTAAATACGCCTGATGTTTTTGTGGATGTTACTTTTAAACCATCAGTACTAATAGTTACAGCATCACCAACGGCTAATGTTGCATTTTCTGCTGGTGCTGCACTAAGTTCAGTTTGATAAATATCATTTTCCATCAAACGAACTACTGGTGCTACAACATTAGTACCTGCCTCTCTTACCCCTACAGATACAAATTCAGGTTTATCTGCACCACTTGCTTTAGTAAGTTTACCACCTGAAATTTTTAATAATTCACCTACAGCTATTGCTTCATTGTCTGTTACTAATAATTCTTCAATAAGCTGACTTTTTGGTGCATTTGTTGAATAAAATTTAAACATAATATCATCCCTTCTATATATTTTCGAACCATTTTTTTAGTTCCTCTTGATCTAATGTAGATAATTTTTTAAAATCATCGGAAGCAATATAATCCTTTGCATGAGTATAATTTTTAAATCCTCTTGCTTTAACAATTATATTTTTATCTTGTTCAATTTCCTTGCATTCATCTTCATTCAATATTTCTTCATCTACAGCATCTTTATCTAATATATCATCTAATACAATTTCATCGTTAGGAACATTATCTTGAATTGATACATCTTCATCCGATACTTTACTTTTATCAGTTGTATCATTTGGTTGATGTTCTTTAATATATTTTATTAGTTCTTCTTTTGAAGTACCAATAACCTTTTCCATTCCTAACTCTTTAGCTTTAATTTGTAAATCCTTATAACTTTCCATTTTAATTATCTCCCTTCAAAAATCTTTCATAATCTTTTTTTATTTCCTCTTCAGTCATTTCTGGCATATTTTTTTTATAAGATGCCATAACATCAGCTGGCACAAATGTTTCATTTCCACCCTTGCCTGATGCTGTTTTCATATGACTTTTGCTATTGATATTATCAATAACAAATTGCCTGCTTTCATTTATTGTTTTAGCCTGTATTCTATTAAATGCAACAATTTTAAAAGCATCAGATAATGAATATCCTCTGTTGACTGCTTTATCCATTAATTCATCATATTCTGGAATTAATGCTAAATCATCAATTGTCTTTATAGCAGGGTCCATTTTAGAAATTATTTCAATTTCACTATTTAAAGCCTTTTCTATCTCAATATTCTTTTGAGTTTCTAAAACCTTTTTAGCTTCTAACACTGTAGGATTATTATTTATTTTTTCTTCCAAAAACTTATTGAATGCTTCTTGGTCTACTATACCCATATTTTCCAATTGTTCTTGCTCATTTGCTTTTTCTAATTCATTCCAATCAAAAAATCCTCGTGATTTTGCGAAATTATCTAATTTTGCTTGATGTTCCTGTTGCATTTTGTTTTTCTCTTCTTTAAGCCTTCTTGAAAATGCTTTAGTTTGAGTAATATCTTCATCATTACTCTTTTCATTTGATTCAGGTTCTGCAGTACCATCATCATTAGTATTATTGTTTTCATCAATTACTTCTACTTCACTGTTATCAGTAAAATCAACAATACCATCTTCTCCGTCAGCGACCTCGGCATCTACTTCATTATTAGTAGAATCATTATCAGCTGGGTCAGCGAATAATTGAATATTTAATTTCATTAATTCGTTTTTTTTCATATTTTCCTCCTTGCTCTATTTTTAGGCGAATTTCGGTGAGCTTCCGTTTTTCAGCCATGTTAATTATTTACTTTTTGTTCTCAAATCTTTACCAGTTTTTACTTTACCAGCTTTAGATTTAGGCATTTTAAATGGTGCATCTATTTTTTGAGCCCCTTGATTTGTTATCTTGCCTTCATATTTACTCATATTGCTACCTCCTTTCTCATGGACTTACATGTTTTACAATGCCAATTTTATTTAATATTTAATACTTTATTGATATTTTTATTTCTCCTTTTTAATTCTTCTCTAGCTTTTTTTAGCCTTTCACTATTTGATAACAATTCTGAATAGTTTTCTAGAGTTCTTACATCATCCATTAATTGCCATTTTTCATCTTCTTTAGATGCCTTTACTTTACCCATTAATATCACCTCCCATGCTAGCCATTAATTGTTGTTTCACATTTATTTCATGTTGCCTATTAGTAAGTTGTTTTAAAGCCATTTTTGCACCTGGATAATGTAACTTATCCATGATAGTCCAAAACATTATTAATGTACTTATATCGCTAGTTGGGCCATATGCACCACTAGTAAAGTTCAATCTTGTTTCTTGCCACATACTCTCCCTGTTTTGGCTTAATGTCGCACTTACATCTGTTGAAAATATAAATTCATCATTGTAATAATAATTGCCTGAACTATCTTGTTCTAAAAAATCATATCGACTAAAAGTTCTATATACATCATCGCCATCTTCTGTTTGGGTTATATATGTTCTCGGTTCATCTGCAAATGCTAATAAAAATTTAAACATTAATTGATATAACTTACTAAATGCAAAGTCTTTCATAGTCTTTTTACTATTTAGTCTACCTGCTGTTTGTGCAGCTGCAAACTCTTTGGCTTTTCCTGATGTTGCTGTAGGATCCTGTCTTCCTTGAAAACTATCAGTTATGCCAATTGTTTGCCTTGAATACTGGTATTCATTTTCTTGCATCACTACATCTTGGGAACTATCTGCCTGTATATTCATAACTTTGATTTTTGATAAATCTTGAGGATTATCTATATCCAATATTTTTAATTCTTCATCTGTACTTTTAAAATTTAAGTCTTTAGGTTTTACAACAATAGAACCACCTTTTAATGTTTTTTCTTTTATTTTAGTGTTATATATAGCAATTTCATTCTGCAAATCCTTTATATAAGTAACATCACTACTACCCAAAAATTTGTTTAGCTTTGATACATTTTTTCTTACTATTAATGGATATTGGTTTAATTCGTAGTAAGGTATTTCTAGTTCTACTATTTCTTCACTTTGTACAGTTGTTGGCATTCCTGTATTAGGGTCTAGTATCGTTTTAGTTGTCATTTGTGGAAATTTTACAACTTCAGTTTTTCTTTTTACCAGCTTAAATTGCTTTGAGCTACAACGGTGACACTTATCTATACCATTTTTTCTAATTTCACCACATTTTGAACATACTTCCTGCTTTCTTTCAAAGTAATTGTCATAGTCTTGAACAATTGTATCTCCTACCCATGAAAATAATCCTATTCCTCCATTTTCATTACGATAAAGTGCAAACACATGTGTTCTTACTTCATCATTAGTCTTTTCTGTATCAGATTCATTTCCGTCATCATCTTCTACATCTATACCATACTTTTGTTTTATTTTTTGTTTTGACTGTTCAAATGTTAAAAATATATAATCCATATCCTCAAGTTTATATACCCCATCTTGTGGTATTACCTGTTTAGAATCTAATACTTGAAGTGTAATATCACCTATCGAAGAACTTGTTTTAATGCTATTATCCCATTCTAAATAAAATATAGCACCACCTGATACCGGAGTTATTCTCTCCTGAATATCATTAATTTCTTCGGTATCAAGTCTATCTATTTCGCTTTTTAAAACATCTTCTATTTTTTGTGATAATTCATCTTTGTTTGCTTTTCTACTTGTTACTTTAGGCAAAGGTATATTACTATCTACCTGTGATTCTGTTAATTCAAAACATACTTTTCTAATTATCTTACCTTGCTTTTTAGATATTTCATCAGTATTTATGTTTTTTAATTCTCTTGTTCCCTCATAAGAATTTTCATTGTCAACAATTTCCTTAATTTCATTTTCATAAGAAGCTTTTGATTTATGAAACTTTTCTTGCCAATACTGTAATTTTGATTTATTGCTTTGGTTTTCCATATAATTCCTCCATCTTCTTTTTTAGTTTTTTATCAGCCTTGTAGTAATCTTCAAGCATATCTTTAGTCCACTTAATATTCTTATCTGTATATTCCTCTGTTGGTTCAGTATTTTGCTCATCTGATATGCTATAAGCAATACCCAATGCCATAGTATGGTCATCATGATAGCCTTTTTGTGCCTCTGGTTTGCCTTTTTCATTTTTTATAATTGTTATCATTTCAGTTAATGTATTAATATCATTTATTTTATCTATATTATCTCTTACCATTTTAACTAGTATCGCAAATAAATTTGGTCTTGTTTTCTTTGTTGTTAAGAAACCATACGACTTTGTTAAATTACCTGTATACCTATCTGGTGCTTCTTTTCTTATGTATTGATTTGGATAGTTTAGTTCACCTAATTTCATAACTGGATAAGTACTAAAATTAGTTTCGATACCCATTAAGGCTTTATTGTAATACATACCTAAGCAATACATTTGAAATGTATATATGTCTTCTGCAAGTTCTTGCTCTAATATTGCTACTTGATTATCGTTTGTATTATCTATAACCTGTCCTATGTACATATCACTACCTTCACCTGCTGTATCCCCTCCTATAACATATGGATAGCCTTTTTTCGGTTCTTCATAAATTGTTATATAACCATTACTATCATCTAACCATTCGATATTGCTAATTGTTTCATCCTGATATGTATATAAAAAGGAACCTTTTTTTATTGGTTTCTTGTCTTGTAATTCTGCTATTCTATTAGCGATGATTTCCTTGTTAAAAACACTAGCACCTGTACTTAAAAATGCTTCAAAAGGATTAATTGGATATTCTTGTTTAAATAAATCAACATCACCACCACAGTTATTTTTAAGACACCATCTTCGCCATGTTATTTGTTCTAATGACAAATTATATTTATTTTTGATTTCTTGCTCTTCTTCTGTAAGTTCAAAGTCCGTATATGGCATTTTATATTCATCTAGTTCATTCCAACCTACAAATAATGGGATAAAATCATTTTCTTTCTTTACTGCCTTATCCCATATCTCTTTAAAATATTCATATCCGTTTGCTGTTGATTCTATTATAACCATTGTATTTGGTAAATTTGGTACTGCTTGAAGTAAACCATTTAATGTGGCTTTTTTATCGCCAGGCCAAAAAGCAAACTCAGATATATGCAAATTATTAAGTGTATCAGAACGTCCTG
Source organism: uncultured Muribaculaceae bacterium (assembly GCA_964438315.1). Classification (GTDB taxonomy): domain Bacteria; phylum Bacillota_I; class Bacilli_A; order RF39; family UBA660; genus HGM10857. The sequence continues at coordinate 23,223 of CAYTKH010000001.1, forward strand.
TGCCTTTACTACCTGCTGTCATACACTTTATTTTACTTTTTAGTCCTGTGCCTTTTTCATTATCAAACACCAATTCTTTAGCATTACTATTTTTAAGTGATGGTTTCATCTCTAGTGGTAAAAAGTCATACATTCTTTTACTTATATTGAACAAATTATTTGTTGCCTCATCTTTATGGGTTATTATACCTGTATTGACATTAAATTTTGTAGCTGTTTCTTTAAAAAATATTGATTCTGTTAATGTACTAAAACCCATTTGTCTTGCTTTTAATATTATAATTCTTATAGGCTTGTTTTCTTGCTTTAAGTTTTTAATAATATTATACAATTTTAATTGTGGTTCATTTAAAACAAAATTTACTACGTCTCCTGCTTTATTTCTTATTTTGATGTACTTTTCAATGTATTTTTTTGTATTAATACTCATCCTTATCACTTACTTTTTTTATAGCTTCTTCATAAGCTAGTTGGCCAGTTATTTCGACATTTTCTTTTGGTTTTTCACCTAAAGTATCACGTATTGTATTAAATGCACTCACTGCGTTTTTACCACCATTTAATGAAGCTAAAAATAGAGCAAAAGCCATAGCTGTTTGATTATCTATTTCATTTTCTTCTATTCCTAAATTTTTAATTTTAGTTACTAGTGATTTATATGATTTTCCTTTAATATTAAATGGTTTAGATAACAAGATATCTAATGTGTTTTTTAGATCTCTTTTTCTTCTTCGAGCTTCTCCACTTGCTTTACCTGCTTTTTGGGCTAAAACTTTTCGTTCAGCCTCTGTTCGTTCATTTAATGGTATTAAATTTTCTTTTGACATGATTTTCACCACCTTTCATACAAAAAAGAACCTTAAAGTTCTTTATAATTAACTCATTTGCGAGTTTTTCACAATACCATAATACATCATTAAATGGTGCATAGTGGTGCAAACATATTATTTTTTACTTTCTATTTTATCTATAATCCTTTTTATTGACCATCTACTAATTCCACCATGTCTAGCTGATATCTTAGCATTACTCCAATGAAATAACTTTTTTTCCACATATATTTTTTTATCATAATCGTTGTGCCTTTTATAATTATTATATTTTTCTTTAGTGAGTGAATTAAGATTTTTTAATTTATTTATTGCCTCATCTAAATAAATGCCCGTCTGCGTATATTCATTTAATGCTGCTTGTTTTGTATTTGATGAAGAACATCCACTGACTTTCATATCATCGATAACTGAAGCTTTTAATCCTACTTTAGATTCTAATCTTTTTCTTTCTTTTGTGTAATATTTAATATCGGCAATTGTATCATTTTTTTCTTCATTTAATTCAAATAAATTCATCTCATTCACCCTTTCTTATTCAAAAATTTCTTCCGAAATAGTATATTTTTTGTTTCTAAGTTCTTGAAGTTGATATTTATCAAATGTTTCTTTATATAATTTTTCTTCTTTTCCATTTATCACTTTATAAACCTGATATAAACTGAAATTTTTATATTCTTTTATTTTTTGAATTTTCAATTTAAAATATTCACCATCAATAGTCTTTAATACGTCCACTTCTAACACCTCTTTTTTTAATTTTTTTATGCAAGATAACCTTTATATTATATTGCACGACTTTTTTTCTTTTTTTGCCTTATAAATAAATGCTAAAACACTATTTTTTTACTCATGATACTTTTTATGTTTTTTTTACAACTTTTTTATGCTATAATTACCTCCTAAAGAGAGGTGGTATTTTGAATAAAAATATTGAACAAATGTCATCTGATTTAACTGATAAAATTTTAGGTTTGCTTATGAAGAAAAGTATTAATGAAGCAACTTATAATATTTATAAAACTAAAGTTTATCAATTAATTTTAGAGTATTTAAAGTCTAATTCTTAATATATTCTTCCAATATAGGTACTTCATTCAATATTAAATTTATCGCTTTAAGTACTTCTTTTTTTAATTCAAATTCTCGCTCTTGTGATCGTAACTTATTAATACTATATCTTAAAATTCCTAAATATTTTAATAAATTTCCGTATTCTTCTTTTGTCATTAATTACCTCCTAATACTTTATTTTTTCTATTTTTTCTTTCTTTTCTCGACTTGATGTTTGTGTGTATATTGCTGTTGTTTTTATATCTGCATGTCCTAAAATATCCTGTAACTCATCTAAATCTATTCCTATCTCTTTTGCTTTTTTTGCAAATAAATGTCTCCATGCATGTGGATGTATTTTATCTGGATTAATTTTTGCTGATTTAGCGATTTTTTTAAGTTTTCTCCAAATTGTACTATTATCCCACATAGCACCTTTTTTAGCCTTTGGTGAATTACTAATAAATATATATCCAGTTTCTATTTTTTTTCTTTTACAATAGTCTTTTAAGTCTCTTTTTAAATCATTTCTTAAAATAATAGTTCTTTCTTTACCCTTATTGAATACTTTTCTTATATAATTACTATCTAAATTTTCTACTGTAAAAAACCTTAATTCATCTACTCTACAGCCAGTATAAGCAAATATTTCTAATATAAAGTACATATCTTCCATATCTAATTTTTTAGCCCATCTAAGCATCCTTTTATGCTCTTGTTCCCATATAGGATCATCGATAGATGTTTTTCTTTGTGTTTTAAATTTTTTCAAAATACACTCATTAAATCCATAATATTTTAAAAATTTATTTATTATAACAATATATTTATTTCTTGAATTTAGTGCATAATTTTCTTTTAAATAATCTTTATAATCTATCATAAGATTTTTATCAATATTAAAAGAAGAATCCTTTATCCATTCTATGAACAAATTTACTCCATGTCGATATTCAATAATTGTTTTTTTTGAATATTCATCTAATCTCTGTTGTATTATCCATTCATCTAATTTCTTTTTGATTTCTTCTTTTGTCATTATTTCACCTTCTTTTTAATAGCTATATTTTTTATATACTAAGTCTTTTTCATTCCAGTTTTTATATTTGCTTTTTAGGTAATGTTTAATTTTATTTCCTATTTCTTTACGTTCTTTTTGGGTTCCAAAATCATACTTTCTATGACATTTATTTTCTGTTAATTCTGTACACATTGTAACAACATTCTCTTCTATTCCTAAACCACCTTTAGATCGTGGTATATAATGTGCATTAGGCATAACATTATATGTATTGCCACATACTACACACATATGACAATCTCTTTCAAAAACCTTATTTTTAACTGCTGTATTTATATCTGTAGCTTTACTTCTTTTTGTTTTCATTTTATCACTCCTTTATGATAATTTCTCTAGATAGCGAGGTGTTTATGAAACTAACTAATGAACTAATTAATATTTTTATTAATGATACAACCAATAGAATCGTTACTATGCTTTTTGCTACCAACAAACATTTTTCAACACCTATTATTGTTTGCAAAAAATATATACGAAAAATTTTGGAAGAAGAATTAACTAAAATATCAAGTTAATTCTTTTATTATTTCTATATGCTTATTTTTAATATCATTAATACTTTCTATTGCTTTATCATATATTTTGTTAATTTTATCGATATTTGTAGTTTTTATATCGTAGATAAAGCAATGTACATCAGCACCCTCTATTTCAATATTTTTATTTATTTCTACTTCTATCAGACTCATATCATTTTTATATGAATATACATTAGTTTTTAAATTTGTATATTCTTGAAGTACTAATTTTAAAATTTTATCTTTACCATTTGTTTTTTCTTTTAACATTATTTCACCTCAGATTTATTAGTATTGTTTTCTTTTCTTCGTTAGTCATTGTTAGTTGCCTCACAATAAACTTTATCTTCGATTGTTATACAATTATTAGTTACAACTTTTAATTTATCGTTTATTTCTGTTATGTATACTGAATCTACAATTAAAATTATTAACATAATACCTATTAAAATCATAATTGTAATTACTATTGAATCATTTTCAATCATTGTTTCACTTCCTCTACATTTAATATTTTCAAAATATAGTATTCTTTGTTAGGCTCTGCTCCCCAAATTTTAAAACCTGTACCTATTGTTATATCAACCATGCACTGTATTTTTGGACTATTTTTACCATATCCATTTTTAAATATAACTGTTTTAGTAAAACTACAACGTCCTTGTTTCATACTATTAATTATTGCTTCTTGCTTAAACTCGATATCAGTTTTTAAAAATCTTTTAGTCCAATAAGGTTTAATTTCCCTATATTCTTCTTTCTTTTCGCCTGACTTTATCATTTCAAACCATTTCTTTTTTATTGGTAATGTTAGCATTTGTTCTCCTCTTCTAAAGTTTCTAATAATTCCTGGTATTTTTCAACTTGTTTATATGTACATTCTTGAATATCTTTTGCAATAAATTCTTTTACTTTGTTGATAATGTCATCTCTTTGTTTAAGTTGATATTCAAGCTGTTCAGTATACTCGTTTAATTCTTCGTCAGGTATATAAAAATCTTTTTCCTCTTCGTCATCAAGTAAAAATAGTTCGTTATTATGTCTATTAATATATACTTTTCTTTCTTCATCGAAATCTACATAGCCTATTTTTCTCAAATACCTTAAAGCAAGTTCAGGATCATCACCAAATGCAATCCAATTTAATTTTTGTTTTAATTCTTCGTTTTGTGATTTTAGTTGTTGATTTTCATTATGTTGTTCATCAAACGTTTTCTTTAAATTTATATAAGCCAATTGTTCTTTTGTTAGATTGCCTTGCAATTCATCTACATAATCTTGTATCATTAACCAGTCTTCATATTCTGCTGTATTGTCTAATTTTTCTGTGATATGTCTTGCTAATTGTAAATATTCTGCTTCACTCATACTTCTCACTTTTTAACCTTTCTTACAATGACATATACTTTTAGGAATAAAAGCATCGTATCTACTACTTCCACCAAGTTCATCAGAATATCCATGATACCACTCATAACCAAGATTTAGCATTTTTTGTAAATCTGTTCTCTCGACTTGTATAAAGCCAACATTTTCATTATGGCCACAACAACAGCCTTTCGTATGTATTCCAAGCCACCACAATCTTTTTATTTCATCTACTAAACATTCATCTATTTCTATAAATTCCTCTTTATAAATGTCTTCATTTACAATTACATTTTTTATAAGAAAATTTGGAGGTATTCTTACTAATTCAATTTTCCTATTCATAATTATTATTTTTTATCCTTTCTAAAATGTCTATATAAGCGGTATAAGCACCATAACCAAAACTGTCTTTGTATTCTCGTGGTTGTTCTATGAATTTTATCTTATCTTCTAAATACTTTATGAAATTCTCTTGTCTTTTTATAAAATTAATTATTTCATTATGTTGCATTTGATTTTCTGATAATAAATGTTTTATTGCTTCAATATCTGTTGCATTAATATCTGTACTACCATAATTGAAATGTTCTATTAGACTGTTTAATTGAGTTTCGCATTCTTCACTATTCATCTTCTTCACTCTTTTCTAACTCATATATTTTTCTGTTAAGCTTATCTTTGCTAGCTAAAACACATGCATAATCAGTTTTTGTATTTACGAGCCAATAGCATTGCTCATGAACCTCGATACCATCTTCACTAAAATATAGTCCTTCGTTTTCTAAGAAGTCATTGTAAGTTCCAAACCATCTCTCAAGATAATCTTTTAAAGGATGATATTGTCTTTTTAATATTTCAAGTATTTCATCATAAGTAAATAATAAATTATTTAAACCAAATGGATCTTTATTATCCAATTTTTTTAATAATTGCAAGTATTTATCTTGTTGATATTTAATTGTATTGTCTTTCATTTCAATAGTATCATTTAATCTATCAACTTCATTTTGTTGTAAATTAACTTTTTGAACAATTATTTTATCCGTTGTCATGATTTCACCTCTATTCTTTTACAATTCACTAATATACACAAATATTGCTTTTTTCCATTTCATATTTTTTAATTCATCTTGTAGTTTATGTTCAGCTTCCTCTTCGGATATATCATCTTCAAGGTAGTTTTCAAGCATATATTCTTCCCAATCTTCTGTATCATCTTTAAATAACCATTCAGAGTCAAATGTGTGTGTATATGAATAATCTAGTTCTACATATTCTCTTATACTTGCATGAGTGAATCTTCCACCCCAATAATGACTGTCATCTTGAACAACTTCCCCATTTACCCAAGCATAAATTGGCAAATTTGGATTATCCTTTACTAGTTTTAATAAATTACTCATATTTTAAATCCTCTAACCACATATCCCAAATGGCTGTGTAAAATGCAAATGTTATCTCATTACAAATACTTGATATAATAAGTAGTATTCTTCCATCACTATAAATACACAATGCTAAGAAGAACGTATTAACTATTAATGCGGTTAAACTTATATATTTCATTATTGTTATAAATATTTTCATATTTTTACACCTCTACTTCTTCTAATTTGATATCAATATAATTTCCAAGATTATCGTATATTTCATTAAAGATTTGTTCTCTCGCTTCCCATATATTTTCTGCTTCTACTTCATCATCAATAAATATTCCAAACATACCTAAGATTTCTACAACTTTATACTTTTTCATATTTTTACACCTCGCTTTTTATAAAAAATTTTAATTTATCATAACAATGCTTGTTATGTACTGTATCGATTGGACTTGCGGTTTCTTCCCTAGCTGAATCAGTTAGAGGATTATACACATAATAAACTTGTCCAACTTTTAATTTTAAAACTTTATCTTTTTTTATTTCTTTGTAATATTTTTTTAAATGCTTTAATTGTTCAGTCATGATTATTTACCTCCTACTTGAGTTTCAATTTTGATGGGTACTATGCTTTCAGGTTTAAATACTATCTCATAATCATATTTTGATACTTCACTATAATCTAATTGTTCAACTGTATAAGTTGTTTCGTTTGATAAATACAAGAAGTGTTTTTGATATTTATCATCACCAACTTTACAAATAACTTCTAATTGATTATCACTGCTGTCAGTTTCTATTGAACAGTTACCTGTTATTGAAAATAAATAACTATCATGTCTTAAATTGACAAATACGATTCTTCGTTTAACTCTAAACTGATCTGCTTCTTTGCTAACGTTATGTGAAGCTATTTGTGCATCACTATTGAATGCACAACCTGTTGCATAACTTAGTATAATTAATATAAATACTATAATTATTATTAAATTTGTTATTATTTTTTTCATTTTGTTTTCTCCTTTTCTAATTCTTGCTCTATGTATTCATTTAAATTTTCTTTACTAAGATTTAAATATTTCACTTGCAGTAATTCCAATGCTTTGTCATATCTTTTTTGCAATTGTTCTTTTTCTTCTAAAATATCGTAAACTGCTTTGTTGTATTCTAAAAAGAAATACTCATCGTCAACATTTATTTTTATGTCTTTTATTTTATCTATAAATTTCTCTTTGTTCATACTTGTTTTTCCTTTTCTAAATCCATATAATCTTTTGCTTTAGCGAATCAACGTTATAACATATCCAACAACAACCTTTATTGAAACTTGTAGCTTTACCTAAAAATTTAATCCTCTTTTTGAATATCAAAATACTTAATTTATCTATATACCTTTCATACATCCCAGCTCTAGTCGGTGTTTCTAATGTTGATAAAGGTAATAACAAACAAAACGATTTTATAAGTCCGTCTTCTACTAATTGAAATGTTCTTCTTATAATGTCATTTTGTTGAGAAAAAGGCGGATTACTAATCAATAAATCACAGTTTTTAGGTGGTTGCGTAGTAAAGAAGTCATTACCCAAATCATCAAATATATGAGTTGCTTTATATTTCAAATTTAATTCATCCGCTTTAAGTTTAAATTCTGAATCGTAATTATTAAACGGGAACCATATATTTTTAAATGATTGTATATCAATTAGTTTATAAATATCTTCAACTACAAATCTTGGCGTTGCAACATGATCACTATTTGTTTTTTTATCTTCTTCATACATATTGTTTTATTTATTCACCTTCCTCTTAAAACTTGCATAATCTGAACAACCAGCTGTCACTAAAATATCTTTAATTATTTTTATACATTGCACGAATGCATCGACATTTCCATTTTTTACTTTTTCAATGATATAATCGTTGTACTCGTCATAGTTCATTCTTTTATATGGCCTTTTATTGTATTTTTTTATAAAATCAAAATCTATTTTTGTTATTGCTATCTCATCTTTTACTTCAAATAGTTTCATTCGGTAATTTTTCTAAAGCTCTAAAATGCTCTTTCTTCTAAATATTTTTTAATTAATTCTTCATCGGTGGAATTAATAATTTTATTGTTATCTTGATAAGTTACTTTTACACTTCCACCATAGGTGTTATATACCTCAAATGATTTAATTCCTCTATCGTTTTTATAGTTACTTATAGCCCTAGCTCTAGTAACTCTTGTATCATAATCCCAAAATTTCTTTTCTCTGATAAAAAATGCTAAATCTTGTCGCCATTGTTTTAAATTAAAATTAACTTTTAATTTTTCTGCAAACCACGTGCTATTATAATGTTTTGCCATTTTATACCTCTTTCCTTTTTTTATTGATTTTAGATATATTTGATTCTAAGTTACTTTTTTTTATTTCTTTTAAGTCATTTTTATATTTTGTTGCTAATTCTTTATACAAATCTCTTTCATCGATTAAATTACTCTTCTTTCGATAAAGTGTTAGTAATTCTTCATTTAATGCTATACATTTTAAATTTAATGTATTTAATTTCTTTTTTAATGATATATTTTCTGTTACTAATTTTAATAATTTCATATTTTCTCCTTACCTCTTTTATTCATTCACAATAATTTATAATTAATCATTTTCCAAAATATAAGTGGCTTTTAAATCGGCAATATGTAATGCTAAAGCTAAATTACATTTTTTATAAGCTTGTCCTAATGATTGATATTCTTCTTTAGGGACATAAGCACCCATGTGCCAACGAATAGCTAATATTTCTTCATCTGTTAAATTGATATATTTTTGTATTAATATAACTGATTTTTCACCATGTCCAAGTGGAAGTTTTTCATCATATGTATAAAATGGTACTTGAATCCACTCATCTTTTTCATTCTTAACATTTTTTGTTGATTCTTTATAAAAATTAATTTTACATACATCATGTAACAGTGCTACTATTTTCAAAGTATCACTTTTTGTTTTTGTTATTACTTCTCCCATGGTTACTTCTTTTAATAATAATTTATAAACATTTAAACTATGTTGGACTAAACCTCCGACATAACAACAATGATATTTTGAACTTGCTGGAGCTTCAAAAAAATCAGTGTTAAGTAGATAATCTATTAGTTCATCAATTCCCTCTCTATCTACTGTTTTTAATAATTCTAAATATATTTTTTTGTTTTCTTCTTGCATATTTTCTCCTTTTTAATTATACTTTGCTAATAATTCTTCCATTTCTTTTAATTCTTCTAAAGTAGCTTCTCTTGTTTCTATTTCTTTATCAAACCATTTAGGTTTAGTTTCCTTTCTTTTATTCCGCATATAGTTTTTTGGAACTTGCTCAATTGTTTTTATATTCGAACCTATCCAGTTATTTAAAATACCTTCTACATAATTAAAATTTTTAGCATCACTCATAATTGATATTTCAATTGCTTTATACAACAATCTGATATCTTCTAGTGATTCAACCCAATTTTGAATTTTTTTTATTTCAATAGCTGTTAAATTTCTTTGATAATTTTTTTCTATAAATTCGAATATATTAGTATTTAGATTAGTCTTATATAATTTATATTTTTTATTATAATTTATATTATTATTTATAATTACAATTACATTTTCTAAAATGCATTTATTCGGTACTTGCACGGGCAATGCCACGGCATTACTTTGGCATGTATTTGGCTGTTCTTGTTTTGGCTTATTTTTCCAACGTTTTTTTGCTCTCTCACTTTGCTTTTTACTATATTCTTTTCGATTTTCAATTATTTTTTCTAAAGTTTTATCGTAAAAAAATCCGTTTTTATCTTTAGAAAATTTTGATAAAACATCTTTACTAATATTAGGTATATTTAACTTAATTATTTTTTCGCTTAAATGACCTGTTTGTTGTTGCAAACACCACATTGTTATGTATTGGCCTCTTTCTTCAAAAGTTAAATCAGAACACTCACTTAGAAAATCATTTGAATAAAGAAGAAAAGCAGGATCTTTTTCTTTTTTTGACATTGTTCCTCCTAATTATTGACTTTTTAATTTATTATTGATATAATCAGTATGTAATTATTATTTAATTACAACTTGTGAGACTTGTTTTTTAACAAGTCCTTTTTCTATATCATTTTTTAATGCTAATGCATTTAATAAATTAATTAATAGAACCCCCAATATAAATATAATTAATAAGCTATATTTTTTTATTTTTTTCATAGTATTACTCCTTTTATTTTTATTTGAGTACTTAAAGAAGCCTAGTCTTAATTTAGAAAGGAAATGTTTTATTTTTATGTATATAATACCGTTAAAAGTCAATTTTGGTTGTAAAAGCATAATATAGAGATTTTTTTGACTAGACTTCTTTAAGTACTCAAATATTTTTATATTTTAAGCTTGTCCTTCTATTATAAGAAGTTCTTTAAACTTCCTTTTTTACGGAATAAGTTATTTTAATTTTTTCCTGAAATTCATATAATTCAATCAAAGTTTTTATAATATTATCTGAATTTTCTTTAAAAAATTTTTTTAGGTTGGTAGCCTCTTTTTTGTTTTCCATTTTTTCACCTCTTATAAAATTTTATGTTTTTATACTTGTACATTATATTTAATTTCTTTTACTCGAACACTTAATGAAAAGTAGATATTGAAACAACTAAAAGTTTTTAATTAGTAATTTAATAGAATAAAAAGGATTGAATAATTAATATCTACTCTTCGCTAAGTGCTCGAATATGTTATATTTTGTTTTGCTTTTGTGTTATAATTACCCCATGCAGTATACATTAGAAATGAGGTGTATGATTTTGGCTAGTCAGCGAAAAACTAGTAGTAAGGCTGCCACTGCCACTTCTAAAGTTCTAAGAGATGGTCGCACATCTAAAGATTCAAAGACCGCAGCCGGTTCGGCTTTATCTCAAGTTGCTGGCAGTGCATTATCTCAATGTTCTAGAAAAGGTAAATAGTTCTCGCTAAAGATTTCAAGTTTAATTTATCAGGCTAGACTTGATTTCTTTTTTTATTTTTTCTAAATTAATATCAAATAATATTGCTATATTTATTAGCTCATCAGCCGTAAATTTTCTTTTACCGTTTAAAGATAAATTAATTTTACTTCGTGCTATTTTAGTTCTAGTTGCAATCTCGTATTGCGATATTTTATTTTCATTAAAGTATTCTTTTAAATAATTGGATATCATATTTTCCTCCTATTTTTTATTTGAAGTTTTTACCTCTTACTGCTATAATTTTTTTTATAGAAAGTGAGGTGAAAATTTTGAATACAACAGAAATAATTGCTTTGAGTGCTGTTATATCGCCCAGTGCTATAACTCTAATAAATAATTATTATATTTTTAAAACTAAGCGGATTGAAAATTATGATTTAGCTAAACGTGGAGCATTAGAGGAATTTTCAATTGCAGTTAGCACATATTCAACTTCTGGTCATAAAAAAGATGAATTTGCATATAACAATGCTCTATCTAAATTAATCATATATTTTTCATTATCTAAAAATGATATTGATGCTTTAAATCAAACTACCGATTTTAATTCATTATTAATCGAAGCTAACAAGCTAATTTTTAAATTATCCCGGCAGATTCAGCCCACAAAGCTATTACAATTGAAGCGTATATTCCGTAAATTATAGCAGGATATAAACCGCCACTTATTAAAAAGTATATAAAACTTATTATTGCTGATATAATTAAAATTAATAAAAACGTATCATTACTCATTTTACTTCTCCTATTCTTCTTTTATTGCGTTTTGCAATATATGTTTCAAAAAAAATTCAAATAAATTCCAATCAAGATATTCGCTTAATTTAAATGCTTGTTCCAAATTCATTTTGTTAGGATTATATTCTAATTCCCTATATGTAGGAATGGATATATGTAACAAATTGGCACAATCTTCTTGACTTTTCTTTTGTTTAAATCTTTGAATTTTTAATTCTTCACTTAATTTAAAAATTTCATCTGCATTCATACTTTACCTCCTATCTGTCACAAATTATACATTGCATTTTGCAATATGTCAATGCTTTTTTGCAAATTGTAAAAAAAACATTGCATTTTATGTTTTCAGATGTTATAATCAAACAAGAAAGGAGTTATTTAAAATGAAAAATTATTTTGCCAAAAATATTAAATATTTGCGAAAAAGAAAAAATATAGACCAAAACGTTATGGCAGAGGATTTAGGTGTTGCCCAATCAACTCTAAGTTGTTGGGAAAATGGATTAAGGACACCAGACTTAGATATGATTGCTAAAATTTCGAAATATTTAAATGTCTACGATGACTTTATTTCTAAAGATTTAACAAATATTGATAATGATAATAAATATGATGAATTAGATATTCTCTTTTCTAAACATAAAAACATCTTATCAGAAAGTGACAAAAACATAATAAAAACTATTATTGAAGAAAGAAAAAAAGCTATTGATAAGGAAATTGGTGAAGAAGAAGATTAAAAATAAGTATGCTAGTATAGATACTTAATATATGAAGTAAAGAGGTGTATTAAGTGTGGAAATTTATAACTTATTAAAAAATGAAATAACACAGCAAGAATTGCTTAATTATTATAATGCCAATATCACAATAATTGAATTGCCAAAGGGAATAAATGCTTTTGTATTTAGTTATAGAAATATTCATAATATTATCATTAACAAAAATTTATCATATTATAAAAGAAAAAAAGCTATACTACATGAATTAGCTCATATAGAGTTAAGTCACTTGCAACAGAAAGATAATGATTTATTTGCTTTTAAAATTGATAAGTACGAAGATGAAGCAGATAGATATATTAAAATTATTTTAGAAAGTATTGAAGAGAAGTTGTAATATCAATGAAGAAAAATAAAATATATATTTTTTATTCGCGTTGCTATTAATTTTACTTCCATTTGATACAGTTCAAGCAGGTAGAGGTTGATGTACTATGAATTATATAGGTAATTTCATAAAAAAATACCGTGGTGATATGTCTCTAAGAGAATTTGCAGAAAAATGTGATATAAGTCATACTCACTTAGATAGTATAGAAAAGGGAATTGATCCTAGAACTGGCAAACCAGTAAGAGTAACTGTGGACACTCTAAAAAAAATTGCCAAAACAATGGGAATGACAATTAATGACTTACTTATTCAATCTGGAGATGTAAAAATTGAGGATTTAAACTTTGACAATGCAGAATTTTTAAATCATGATACTAATGATGACAATATAGCATATATACCAATTTTAGGAACTATAAAAGCTGGTGTGCCACTAGAAGCACAACAAGATATATTAGAATATGTTGATATACCTAAATCTTGGTTAAAAGGTGATAAAATGTATTATGGTCTAAAAATAAGTGGAGACAGTATGTATCCAAAATACCTTGAAAATGATATTGTTATATTTGAAAAAAATGAGGACATGTATTTAGCTGATAATAAAGACTGTGCTATATATGTTAACGGATTCGATGCTACATTTAAAAAAGTTAAATTAAACCAAAACGGTATTACATTGATACCATACAATTTAGATAATACCGATGGCTTTGAGACTACATATTATGATAAAGAACAAATAGCAAATTTACCAATCAGAATAATAGGTATTGCTAGAGAAAAAAGAACTAGATTATAATTTAAAATTTATATTAAATGAAATAGATTAGAAAGAAGTGAGATGTATGCCGTTTATTATTAATTTATTAATTACAATGTTAGCCTATATGGCTTACCCAATATTTAAATTTAAAATATTAAATAACAATAAAACTTTTACAAAAGAAGAAATTAGCAAAATTTGCATTATAAATAGTATAGTAATGGCAATAGTTTTTATGATAATAGGGGTTAGTATAGGTAAAAACTATACCCCAAATTTTACACCAGCTTTCTTTTGGTATTGCATTAATATTTCTATTTTTAAGAGTTCAAAGAATGATAAAAAGTCAATTAAAATAAAAGAAAACAATTCAAAAAGAGATGACGAAAATGTCGAAAATAGTAAATACATACTAATAATTGGAATAGCAATATTATCTTTTGTATTAATTATTGCGCTAATAACAATGTTAGCTACTATTTGTGAAATGGAATTTTAGAATTAAAACATGCTAGTACAGGTATTTTAATATATGTTAGGTAGGAGGTAGTAACAAAATGCAATCAACGATTAAAGAAAAAACACAAATTGAAAAAATAGATTACAGTAATACAAATTATAAATATGCTTATAATTCTAATTGTTTAAAATTTAACTGGTTAGGCAATTGGTTAGAAAAGCAGTCAACTGTATTCAAAAACGAAGCCAATAAAAATAGCAATAGCAAGCCAAATTTCAAAAGAGGTGAGATTATAAAAGTTGACTTTGGAATTAATATGGGGTCAGAACTATCGAACACACATTTTGCCATTGTATTAAATAGTGATGATAATAACAGTGTTGATAACATAACTGTATTACCGTTAACATCCAAAGGCGGATATAAAAGATTATATTTAGGTGATTTACTCAAACAATTTAAATATGACAAAAAATATAATAAAAAAAGTTATGGTTTAATAACTCAAATAACCACAATTAGTAAAAATAAAATTTTTAAAGATGCTATTAGGGCTTATTGTAATAAAGATACAATGAATATTATTAATAAAGAGATAATAGAATTCTTAACGAAATAAAAATGACTATTACAATAAGTAATAGCCATACGACCAAACGGTCACAGTCACTCGACTTTCGCCGATACGTTCATAAAGAACACAGTTGATAAAAGCACCTGCTTTTATGACTAAATAATATCATAAAAATTACTATTTAGTCAATATTATTATATACAAAATTCAATAAAATATGAAAATGAGAGAAAATGACAGCAAATAAAATAACACAAAAACAAATAAAACTATATTAAAACAAATAAAAAAAGTCTTAAGTCCACACGGAATACTTAAGATCATACAAATATATCATATTGAAAAAAGACCTCGCACAGCAAATACAAGGTCTAATGAAAACTCAAACATAAGGCCACCAACCTATGAAACAAAAATAGACAAGCTATAATTGTATGGAGCTTTCGCATATAATTATAGCACAAAAACAAAAAAAAAGGAAGTGCTATAAAATGAATAAAACAAAAGAAAATATAATAAAGGCTGTACTTTATATAAGAGTATCCACTGAAGAACAAGTAAGACATGGATATTCATTAGATTCACAAAAAAATAGATTATTAGAATACTGTAAAGAAAAAGGATATCAAGTTATTGATATATATGTGGATGAGGGAAAGACTGCACGTTCTAAAATAAAGAATCGTACAGAATTATTAAGACTTATAGAAGATGCTAAAGAGAAAAAATTTGATAGGATTGTTTTTTGGAAATTAGATAGATGGTTTAGAAATATTGCTGATTATTATAAAGTTCAAGAAATATTGGAAAATAATAAGATTGATTGGGAATGTAGTGATGAAGAGTATAATACAACAACCTCAAATGGGAGACTACATCTTAATATAAAATTATCTATCGCACAAAATGAATCGGATCAAACAGGAGATAGAATTAGATTTAATTTTGATAATATGGTTAAAAACGGTAAAGCTATAACAGGGTCACATGCTGTTCCTTTAGGATTTATGGTTGCGGGTGAAGAAAGAAATAAAAAAGTAGTAAAAAATCCTGAAACAGAACAAATAGCAATTGATATGTTGGATTATATAAGAAAATGCGGTAGCATTCGTGAAACACTATTTCATATAAATGAAAAATATAATTTAAACATATGTTATGATAGTATGCGACATTATTTAAGAAATACCAAATATTATGGTTGTTATCGTGGAAATGAAAATTATTGTGATTCATACATAACAAAACAAGAATTTGATGAAATACAATCATTAATTAAATGTAATGTAAAAATGAATAAGGTACATGACTACATTTTTAGTGGTTTAATTAAGTGTCCAATTTGTCACCGAAACATGGCTGGATTTCGCTCTAAAAATACACGTTCACATGGAAAAAAGGTAAATTTTATTTATCCTAGCTACCGTTGTAATTATGCATTTAATGCAAAAAAATGTACAAATAAAAAAAGTATCGTAGAAAATACATTAGAGAAATATTTAATAAATAATATTCAAGAAGAAATGAAAAAATACATTATTAATTTAGAAAAGATTGGAGATACAACTGATAAGGAAAATGTTGTTATTGATAAGGATAAAATAAAAGCAAAATTAAATCGACTTACTGATTTATATATCGATGGTAAAATACTACGTGAAAAATATGATTTAGAATTTGAAAAATTAAACAGTCAACTAAATGATACTAGTGTAAAAGTTAAACAAGAAAAACGAGATTTAAATATATACAAAGAATTCATTGATTCTAATTTATTGGACCTATATAATAAGTTAAATAATAAATCTAAAAGAATGTTTTGGGCAAAATACATTGACTTTATAGAAAAAATAGGGGATAATGAATACAAGATTTACTTTAAAAATTAAGGGTTTTACTAACACGATGAACCATTTTCAGCTTTGGATTACCAGACTAGATTAGCGGTAGCTGATGATGTTTACAATATAATAAAAAATGAAAAAAAAAGTGCTATTATGGTAACACATAATTTATCAGAGGCAATATCTATGTCAGATAGAGTTATTGTGTTATCTAAAAGACCTGGAAAAATTAAAAATATATATAAAATCGAAATACCTAATAGAACTACACCTACCGAAAGTCGAAAGACAAAAGAATTTACTGAATATCATGATTTAATATGGAAGGATATAGATTTTAATGACAAGTTTAGAACATATAAAGTATCTAAAGAAGATAAAAAAGCAAAATAGATTAGTTAAATTCTTTCAAATATTCATAGTTGTAGTTTTCATTTTAATTTGGCAATTTCTTGCTGATAGAGAAATAATTAATACCTTTATTTTTTCAAGTCCTAAAAATGTTATAAATACTATAATAGATTTATATAAAAGTAATGATATATTTAAACACATATATGTAACGATATATGAGACAATTATAAGTTTTAGTATTGCTACTATACTAGGTTTTCTGATTGCAACTGTATTATGGTGGAATCGTTTTATAGAAAGAGTCGTTGACCCATATTTAACAATATTAAATAGTCTTCCTAAAGTAGCTCTAGGACCAATTATTATTATTTGGTTTGGTGCTAATATTAAGGCTATAATCATCATGTCACTACTAATATCACTAATCATTACTATTATCAATATTACAAATGGTTTTAAAGAAGTTGATAATAATAAAATTAAATTAATGTTATCTTTTAAAGCCAATAAATTTCAAATATTTTCAAAACTCATTATGCCAAGTAGTTTTAAGACGATAATATCAACACTTAAAATCAATACTGCTATGTCTTTAATTGGAGTTATTATGGGAGAATTTCTAGTATCTAAAGAAGGTATTGGATATCTAATTATGTATGGTTCGCAAGTATTTAATCTAAATTTAGTTATAACAGGAATTATTCTATTATGTGTCATTTCAGCTGTTATGTATTATATTGTTTTCTATATAGAAAAAAGGCTAGATAAGTAGTCTTTTTTATTGTCATTACTAGTCAAATAAAGGGTAATAATAAAAATAAAGAAAATTCTGATACTATAAGAGTTTATAATTTATCTGATTACCACTTTAAAACCAATACACAGCAAAATATAAAAAAATTTCTATATTATTTTTTATTCTTCTTAAAGTTTAATCTTTTCTTAACATTCTAAAAATTTTATCATTAAGGAAAATACTTTTATCAACGATGATATATATGTAATTTCAACATAATTCAGAATAGATACTTTCTATTTCACTTAATTTTTCAAACTGTTCCTGGGATGCATTTCTATTCATCATACTTTTCTTAATAATATCTATTCTTGAACCATAAGTAAGACAAGCATATTCATTACTTTTATTTCTGAATTCTTGTAATAAATTCAAATAATCATCACAAACGGGAATAACTTTAAATTTATTACCAATTGGTACAACATAATTTACTTTTACACCAATTGATAAACATTTTGAGATGAAATTTGGTAATAATGCATAACATTTATTGTGAGCTTCAATGTTTGATAATTTAGCATTAATACTTCCTGATATTTCTTTTTCGTATCGTTCTCTTGTTGCAAGTAAACTTGATAAATTACCGACTACAACAACATTTATAACAACATCACAATTATGGGGAATCGTTTTTATCAGTTCCAATAAACTATAGTCAATTGGTGCCTTTTCTCTTAAAACAGAATAACCATTTTGGATTGCATAAGCAAAAAGTTCATCACCCCATAAATGTGCATCAAAATTTGTAAGTTTCACATAGTCCGTTGGATATTTTTCTAATATTTCATTAGAATACTTACTAAATCTACGATAATCATCGGAGTTTATGACTATATACTTCGACAAACCTGACCCCTCTATAAATGTTGTTTTCCCACAACCAGGTTGACCAACAACAAACATAATTGATGGATATTTTTCAGCAATCTTACCTACAAATAAATCTTTTTTTAGCAATTCTAAAACTTTATTATGTTCTTCTTGAGATAATTTATATTTTTCAATTAATTCATTTATCTGTTTTTCCATCCTTTTCCCTCCAAAATGATTACTATTTTTTAATTTGCATTTAATCAAATACCAATTTTATTATTTTTCTTGGCTTCGATATTCCATTTTATGACACCATAAATATTTATTAATAAATAACCAATAGATACAAGTAACATCATTATTGATCCATTTCCACCATTTATTACAGTTATAATCCAAATTATTAAATCTATAATATTATTTATTAACCATAACCACCACGATTCTTTAAATCTTAATATCATTAAGATTACACCACAAAGATTTATACAATTTGAAGTAGCATCCATAAACGCTAATCTTTGATTAGGTATTAATGTTAAAAATAATACTACCTATTATACAAGATAAAGTTATTATAATAGAATTTTTTTTAGTAAATTCTCGTGCCTTAACATTCTTATCATCATTCAAATTTTTATTCCAAGTAATAAACCCATTAACTTGAAGTGGAGAAAAAATAAATATATAAAAGAAAAAGATACCAAATAAATTATTTTTATAAGCAACATATCCCATTAATAAATTATTTA
>CAYTKH010000002.1:0-41681 GCA_964438315.1 uncultured Muribaculaceae bacterium
TGTAGGAAATTATGTAGATAGTAGTATAACAAATGCGGTTAAGACATGTACATGGGAGACTACCTATTATAAAAGAACAGATACAACTTCTCACTGGAGTGTATGGGATTTATATAGTACAGATATTTTATATTCAAAAAAATTTGAGGGATTTGCTCCTTATAGTAAATCGGTAGATGTTACTGTAAGTGGTGGTTGGTTATCTAGATCCTATATACTTCCTGATACTATGACTTGTTTGATTTTGGGTATAAATATTCCTCAAAGAGATGTATATTGTGGTGTTGGGGTTAGTTATAAGTCCAGTTATGGGGATAGGGCTGTGACAGTGACCGCAGATGAGTCTGGTTTTCTATTTGAATATAATACGGGGTATCATGTATCGTCAACGAATTTAATGGTATATTTTCAGAGTATTAATCAATACTTTGGTTCAGTAGCTGTTCCAAGTACAGGTTGTTTCGACCCTATAAATGGATGTACAAATACTGTATCAATTATTTATCAAAGATGGTCTTCATCTTCAATAGGACAAGATAAAGTTTCTATTGGAAAAGATAGCAGTGTTTCGTCAATTGAATACAATGAGGTAATAACAGGTTCAACTTCAAACTGTAGATAAAAGAATATCATAATGATGTTCTTTTTATTATTATAAAGCTCTCATAATAAAAAAATAATACATTTTATGTACTATTTTATTTGTGATATGTTTCATTATTTATTATTTTGTAGCACCTATATATTTGTTCTAATAAGACTATTCTAAATAGTTGATGAGGTAATGTTAGTTTAGAAAAGGATAGTTTAAAATTACTTAGTTTTTTAATGTCATCGTGTAATCCATAAGAACTACCTACAATAAAAACCATATTAGCATTGTGAATTTGAATATCCTCTAATTTTTTAGATAAATCTAAAGAACTATACTGTGTACCATCAATTTCTAAAGTAATTATATAATCATCATTATTTATTCTTTTTAATATCAAATCTCTTTCTTTTTCCAAAATATCATTAATATTAGAAAAATTTTGGTCTTTCAACTCTATTATTTCCAATTTAGTATATTTTTGTATTCTTTTTAGATACTCGTCTATAGCAAGAGAAAAATATTTTTCTTTAATCTTACCTAAACATATAATCTTAATCATAAAGTGATAAGCTCCGATTTTTGATACTGATTTGCAATTTTTATATTATCAAATTTAATATTATGATTTTTTAGTGTTTCTTTTAAAATGGACATAGCTAAATCAGGGTCATTATTTTCTTCACTTAAATGGGCTAAAAATATGACTTTTGTTTTATCACCTATAAATTTTGATAGATAATAAGATGAATCTTTATTAGATAAGTGACCACTATCACTTAAAATTCTTTGTTTTAAATTATATGGGTAACTTCCATTCATAAGTTTATCCACATCGTGATTGCTTTCCATTATATAAACATTATGATTGGTAAGTTTTTCAAAATTTTGATTTTTTATATACCCAGTATCAGTCATATAAACTACTGATTTATCCATATATTTTACTATATAACCATTAGAATCAGGGGCATCATGTGAAGTTTTAATTACTTTGATTTCTAATTCATCAATATAAAAATCACCATCAATTAAAACATAATTATCAATATTAAAATCATTAGATAAAATATCATACATTTTTTTTGTTAGATATAAAGTAGGATTATATCTCTTTAAGAATACTTTTAAACCAGCTATATGGTCAGAATGAGTATGAGTGATTATTATGGCTTTTATATCATTGGGATTAACCATTAATTCCTGTAACATGCTTGTTGCATAGGTAGTAGTAATGCCTAAATCGATTAAAATTTTAGTCTTAGGTCCTGCAATAAAAGTAGAATTACCTTTTGAACCACTTGCTAAAACACAAACCTGTAAATTATTCATTTTCCACTTTCTCATCGTTATCAAAATTTATAAATGTTGATTTATCACGTTTAAATACTAAATTAACAGTTGTCGTAGGACCATTACGATGTTTTCTAATAATAAATTCACTTTTACTGGTATTCTCATCGATAGCTTTTGTTGGATCATAATAATCTTCCCTATATAAAAATGCTACTATATCAGCATCTTGCTCAATAGAACCAGATTCTCTCAAGTCACTT
Organism: uncultured Muribaculaceae bacterium; assembly: GCA_964438315.1. Taxonomy (GTDB): domain Bacteria; phylum Bacillota_I; class Bacilli_A; order RF39; family UBA660; genus HGM10857. The sequence goes on from CAYTKH010000002.1 coordinate 2,149, forward strand.
AAAATAGGTCTTTTATCATCACGTGAATCGACACCACGAGAAAGTTGAGCAAGTGCTATAATAGGAATTTCCAACTCCATAGCTAAAGTTTTAAGCGATCTAGAAATTTCGGCTATTTCTTGTTGACGATTACCTGAATATCTAGAATTAACACTGATTAATTGTAAGTAGTCAATTATTATTACACCTAAATTTCCTTCGGCATACAATCTTCTAGCTTTAGCTCTTATTTCTCCTATAGAAATACCAGGAGTATCATCTATAAATATCTTTGTTTCAGCTAATCTACTCATAGCTTCATTTACCCTTTTCCAATCATTATTCTCTAACTTACCACTAGCTAATTTTCTACCATCTATTTGTCCTACTGATGAAAGCATACGCATAGCAAGTTGTTCAGCAGGCATTTCAAGATTGAATATAGCTACTTTTTTATCAGTATCCATCGCTATATTAGTGGCAATATTAAGTGCAAAAGCCGTTTTACCCATTGAAGGTCTAGCTGCTATTATGATTAATTCATTTGGGTGTAATCCTGATGTAACATTATCAAGATGATTAAATCCAGTTGGTAAACCAGTAATTTTTCCTTTAGATTGTGATAACTTTTCTAAACTCGATTGAGTTTTTATTAAAACGTCTTGTATGCTTTGAAATTCTGATGCATTTCTTGTCTTACCTATATCCATAACAACTTTTTCAGCTTTATCTAGAAGTTCATCTAATGAATTAACCCAATTGTACCCATCTGTTTCAATAGCAATAGCAGTTTCAATTAATCTTCTTTTAATGGAATTTTCATTTACAATTCTAATATATTCTTCAACATTTGCAGCACTAGGTACAATAGATGTTAATTCTGTTATATATTCAACACCACCAACTTGATTTAATATCTTTCTTTTTTCAAGTTCTGATGTAACTATTGTCATATCAATTGGCTTATTTTGTTCTGCTAACTCTTTAATTACTTCAAATATTTTGCTATGACTATCTAGATAGAAACTTTCTTTTGTTAATGATTCTGTACACTTTGTTAAAGCTTTTCTAGACATGAACATAGCTCCTAAAACTGATTGTTCAGCTCCTATATCATGTGGCATATTTTTGCTATTCATAACTCACTTCCTTACTTCTATTCTTATACATGCGGTAACCTGCTTATGTAATTCTATATTTACATTATGGAATCCTAACGATGAGATAGGGTTATTTAATTTTATTTTGTTTTTATCGATATTATATCCTTTATTAGATAATTCCTGTTTAATTTGTTTAATAGATATTTGTCCAAATACTTTATCATGTTCTCCTGTTTTTGCTTTAAATATAAATTTATCGTTTTCTAATTTCTTTTTTAAATCCTCCATTTCTTTTATTAGGAGTGATTCTTCTAATCTATCTGTTTCTAATTTATTATTCAAATTTTTTATGTTTTTTTCATCAGCTTTCATTGCATATCCTTTTTTAATTAAGAAGTTTATTGCATAACCATCACTTACTTCTTTGATTTCATTTCTTTTTCCTTGTTTTTTTACATCTGTTAAAAATATTACTTTCATTATTTCACCTTCTTCTAATTTGTATTATAGCACATTATCGATTTATTTGATAAAGTTATAAAAATTTTTATCAATTATTTTTATTTCTGATGTTATTTGCAAGTTTTTTAATTTTATCAAATCTATGATGTAACCCTGATTTTGTAATCTCATTTCCTGTTTCTAAGCTGATAATTAAACTTAAATCTAGTAGTGATTCTTCTGGGTATTTTAGTCTATATATGGCGGCTTCTTTGGTTTTTTCATCCAATAGATCTAGTCCGCCTATACTCTTAATTAATTCAATATCTTTAACTTGATTATTAGCTGTTTCGATAATTTTATTTATGTTGGCTTGTTCACAATTATTTAATCTATTTGTCATATTTTTATGATCTCTATATATTCTTATATCTTCAAAGTAAAAAAGCGATTCAGTGGCATTTATTATTCTTAAAAAGTCACCAATTTTTTCAGCTTCTTTAACATATACCATATATTTGTTATCTTTTTTTATGATTTTACTATTCAATCTAAAATTATTTAATAGTGTTGATACAAAGTTAGCATAGTATTTGTCGTTTACAAAGAATTCAAGATGATATCTAGATTTTGATGGATCATTGATACTACCTGATCCCATAAATAATCCTCTTATATATGCTCTTTTGCTTTCTTCATCATCAATAATGTATAAATCAGGAATACTTTTTTTAATATTCAAATCTTCTATTATGTAATCAATTTTATTTTTTATTTCTAATATATAGATATAGCTTTTATTAAAATTAAAGCCTCTTCTTATTGTTATTTTGGGTGTTACTTGATATTTCCTTTTTACTAGATTGAATATTCTTCTTGCGACACTCGCATTTTCTGTTGATACTTTTATCTTATCACTTATTGTGCTAGTGGTTTTTAATAAAGCTGATAATTCAGCTATAACATCAATATCTGTGATTTCTAGTTTACTTATTTCATTTTTTACATTACTTGTAAATGACATAATTCACCTCTTTAGAATATAATCTATGGATATATTGTACCATAATCGAAATGGTATATAAATACCTCATCAAAAAATAGTTCTATTTTTTAGAACTACTCTTTTTAGATGTTGTTTTAGGGTTTTTCTTTTTCATCTCATCACGAATTTCTTTTAAAATAGATATTTCAGTTTCTACCACTACTTCTTTAACTTCATCCTTTTTATGACCTAATTTAGATAGTTTATTGATACATTTTACAAAAATGAATACACAGAATGCAACAATTAAAAAGTCAATAACATTTTGAATAAACATTCCATAACATATTTTAGCATCACCTATCTTAAGTGAAAGACTACTAAAATCAATTCCTCCAAGTATAGTACCTATAATTGGCATTAATATATCGTTAACTAATGATGATACGATGCTACTAAAAGCTCCCCCTATAATAACACCTACTGCTAAATCGACAACATTTCCTCTTGAGATAAACTCTTTAAATTCTTTAATCATACTATCCTCCAGTAGAATTATAGCACATTTATAAATTTTCATAAATATGTGCATTAATAATTTACATAATTATTTATTATACATAGATATTAATAGGAGGTGATTACATGTTTAAAGGTATAGATGTATCAAGCTATCAAGGTAAAATAGACTGGGAGGATGTTAAAAGGTATATTGATTTTGCTATTATTCGTTTGGGATATGGTAATAATGTAATTAGTCAAGATGATTCACGTTATGAAGAAAATAGTAGGGAATGTGAAAGACTAAATATTCCTTATGGTGTTTATTTATATAGTTATGCTACTAATTTAAGTATGATAGAAAGCGAAGTAAGACATACGCTACGTTTGATTAAAGATAAGAAATTAGAATATCCTATTTTTATAGATATTGAAGATAGAAGTCAACTTAGGTTACCTAAAGATGAATTAGTTAATATTGTTAAATATTATTGTGAAAAGATAGAGGAAGCTGGATATTATGTTGGTATCTATGCAAGTTTAAACACTTTGAATACTATTTTGGACTCTTCAATCTTAGATAGGTATGATAAATGGGTAGCTGAATGGGGCAAAGATTTTAATTATAAAGGTGAAAGTGGTATGTGGCAATATACTGATAATGAGGTAATACCAGGTATAAAAACTAGGGTTGATGGGGATAAGGCTTTTTATAATTACCCTGAAATAATTCGTAAAAATGGATTAAATCATTTAGATGATACGGTAAATTTAAAGTATAGTAAGGGTGATACTGTATATTTAAATGGCACATTATATAGGAATAAAGATGGTAAAGAGGAAATTAGAAATTACCGTAACAAAAAGGTAGTTATAGAAGATACTGATAATCAAAAAGGGACAGTTGCTCCTTATAAGTTAAATATTAATGGTTATTCTAAGGAAGATGATTTATCTGATAGTAAGATTAAATATGATAGTAAATTAAAAATAATCATTGAGTGTATAAAAAAAGCTTTTAATACAAAAAAATAATATTGATTTTTCAATTATATTATAATTTTATGATAGTTTATTTATCAACATGTTATTTGATATAATAGTTGATACTTTTTATGGATAAACATGGTATTATAGTAAATAGGGTAAGTAGGTAATTATGAGTATAGAAGTTGATGAACAAGTAATAAAAAAATTAAATGGTTCTACGGAATATGAAATTGAAAGACCAAAACTAGAAAGTATATCTTCTATTTCTGGTTCGAAATCAGTAATGGATGAATTTATGAAAAAGTTTTAAATTTATCAATTATTCATGAAGATTTAGATTCAAGTTTTAAGGAACCAATAAAAGTAAAAAAATAGGATTTTAAAATGATAAAAGTAGCGGAATTATTTGCTACTTTTTAATAATCAAAAATTTATTTTAATTTTTTAAATATTATTTATATATTTACTAATAATACCATTTATACTATTCACTTTCTCATGTAAAAAGGTAATTCCATATAAAATTGAACCTAGTAGTGCTACAATCATATCTTTCATTGTATCATCAACACCTGTTGTAAGAACATTTTGAGCATCGGCATTAAATATTTTATCACTTGTAAATTCAAATATTTCCCATGAAACTGCTACTAAACTAGAACATGCTATTATAAATAGGAAACATATGATATGATTTTTATTGTTATATATTTTTGTTTTAATTATTAAATAATTTGCAATTATTGCAACTAATATGCCACTTAAAAAATGAATAAATGTATCCCACCAGTATATTTTGTGATATAAGTCGACTACTGAACCTAAAAAATGTGCCATAAAAATGAATATAATATATATTAACTTTAAACTATCAGGTAGTTTAGTTTTAGATATTTTTTCTATTATATTAGGTATTAACATTGTTAATACGATTGTAAATTTAATTAATACTCCATATATATTCTTATCCTGTAATAATGGGATACTATAGTATAGAGAACCTATGATTGATATAATTATAATAAGCCTACTCAGTAATTTCATCTTTATCCTCCATTTCAACTTGATTTATACTATTAAAACGCTTTGTTATTTTTTCACCAGTTGTGTGTAGTAATTTAACCTCTTCGCTTACTGTATCAATATTTTTAGCAAGTTTATTCCAGCGATCTTTATATCTTCTAAATTCCTCCCCCAAAAGTTTTAATTCACTTTGAATTATACTTGCATATTTATTTCTTTCAACATCTTTAATCATAAGTTGCAGTGTCGTTAATGTGCTAATTAGGGTAGTTGGACTTGTAATCATAACTTTTTTTTCGTAAGCATAATCTATTATATTAGTATGATATGCAACTACTTCAGCAAATATAGCTTCTGCTGGTAAAAATAGTATTGCTTGATTAGCTGTAATACCAGGAATAATATATTTATTTGATATATCATCGATGTGTTTTTTCATATCGTTTACAAATCTTTTTTCTGCACTTATTCTAGCCTCTTTAGTCCCGTTTTTATCAATCATTATTCTATAATTCTCAAGCGGGAATTTGGAATCTATACCTATCATTCCTAGATTATTTGGTCCAAATAAAATGCAATCTACTTTTGTTTTATTAGGTAGTTCATATTGCATTTTATATATTTGTTCGTTATCCCCAAATATGTTATTCATAATATGGTATAAGTTTATCTCCCCAAAAGTTCCTCTAGATTTTTTATCGATTAAAATACTTTGTAATGATACAATATCGGTAGATAAATTATCTATTTTCTTTTGTGCTTCATCGATTTTTGATAACCTTTCAAGTACGTTTGTAAAGGTTTTATTTGTCTTTTCAAAGTTTTGATCTAGTCTTTCATTGACTTTTTCATTAATCAGGTTTAATCGATACTCAATTTTATCATTTAAAGAAGTGAAATCCTCATTTAATGTTCTAATTAAACTAGATTTAAATTCACTTAATTCTTTAATCATATTTGTCTCAATTTCACTTATTTTTAAAGCTGTATCAGCTTCGCTTTTTCCTTTAAATAAAATTATGATAACTATTATTAAAATTGCTATCAAGATACTAAGTAATACATATTCCATAATTCCTCCTATTTTAACATATCTTAAATTTGTTCATGAATATTTTGGATGCTAAGTAAGATATAATCAGTATTGCAGTTATATTTATTAACGAGTATGGATTGGTTATGCTCTCTAGTAGTGTTGTTCCTACATACCCCCAAAAGTAGATCATCGGTAGTTTTGCTATTAAACAAGCCAATATGAATTTTTTATAGTCCATTTTGGAAATTCCACATGCAATATTTATTGAAAAAGCTGGTGTAAATGGAAAAGTTAATAACATAACTAAGGTAGAAAATTTAAGGTTATTTACTTTATATATAAGATTTCGTGCTTTTTTATTATCCTTGAATTTATTATAGAAATAGTCGCCCAATACTGTCTTAAAGAAAGTATAGCTTGTTATACAACCTACTAATGTTCCTATATAAGAAATTAATATACCTGTTATATTGCCGAATAAAATAACATTTATTGCTACAAAGGCACATAGTGGTAGTGCAGGTATAATAGATTCTATAAATACTAGTAATACACCAAGTGACATACTTATAAATATTGGATATGAATACATTGTCTCTTTTAATAAACCTATAATATCATTAATAACCACAATCATATTATATCACTCTCTTTCTATTATATCATTATGTAAGAAAAAAAGCTTTAATATTCATTAAAACTTCCATAAATCGTCATCAATATCGTTTAGTGTTGCTTCATCCGTATCGCCAACTAATATTTCTTCATCATCTAAAAGTTCACCAAAGTCTTTATCGATATTTAAGTTTTCCTTTTTTGGTTTTTCTATAGTGTCATTAACTTTTTCTATCTCTTCATTACTTTCATTGATATCTATTTTGTCATTATTCTTGTCTATTTCTGGTTCTTTATAAGTATCTTCAATTTCATTATTATTTTCGATTATTTTTTCATGACCTATATCGTCGATAATGCTATTTTCAATTGTTATATCGCTTTTATTTTTAGAAGTAAAACCACTTTTTTCAGCAACATAGCCTATTATCGCCATAGCGATTATAACTGATATTGCAATAATTAATACTGCATTATTGTTGATAAATTCAAATATCCCATCCATCTTATTTCCTCCTTATTCTTTAACTACTATATAAGCATACCAAATTTTTATCATTTTATCAAGTAATCTTCACCTTTAAATGTTTCAACTTTAGATAATCCATCATAATTTCTTTGTCTTAATGCTTCATATATCATAATTGCGACCGTATTTGATAGATTAAGTGCTCTAATGTTACCATTCATGGGCATTCTCATACAGTAATTTAAATTTTCTTTTAATATTTCTTTTGGAATACCAGTACTTTCTTTTCCAAATATAAAGTAAATATTTTCATTTTTTTTACTATAGTCAAACGAAGTATGTGGCTTATTTCCATATCTCGTTAAAAAATAGTATGTACCTTTGTTTAATTTCTTAAATTCTTCAAAATTTTTATATACCTTATATTCGCAATATTCTATGTAGTTAACCCCACTTCTTTTTATGCTAGCTTCATCTAGTTTAAATCCCAGTGGTTCAATTAAATGTAGTTTGACATTAGTACCAGCACATGTACGCATTATATTGCCAGTATTTCCAGGTATTTCTGGTTCATATAGTACAACATTTAACATTATAGTGTATCCTCTACATATTTTGTTAAATATTTTTTAACATCTTCCATGTTTATTGTTTTTTCTTTATTGTACATTATAGATACTATTTTACCGTTTTCAACAATCATCATATTAGGGTCATTTATAAGTTCTATCTTATTATTTTTTAATTCCTCACTAAAATATTTTGTTTTTAATTTGTTAAGAAAGTTTTTAGATATATCATTCAGATTTATATAAATTAATTCTTTTCCTAATTGTTCTTTTAAAACGTATTTTTTAAGTTCTGTTTCAAAATTTTCTAATGAATTATCAGCACTTGATGCCATATATATTACGACTTCTCTATTTTCCATTAAATAGCTGTCTAATTCTTTTTCTTTAATTTCGAATATAAAATCTATTCTTTTATTAGTTACCCTATCATAACTAATCTGTTTTAAGTATTTTTCTCTAATAAAAAATACTGAAAAAAGTGTTGCTACAATTATTACTACTAAAATAAAATAATTTTTTTTAGGTATTACTCTCATAGACACCTTCCATTCTCATAACAATTCTATCATATTTATATTCAAGATACAAGATAAAAAGACTTATTTAAATATTCTTAGTTAAAAAAACAAACAAAAACTTACCATAGAAATGGTAAGCTAATTTTTAATATATAGAGATAATCTCTATATATACTTATCTTTGAGTTTATTCTCAAGACTAAATAGTTACTGGGTTTTTGACTGTGACAGACTTATTTTAAGCACTATGTGCAACCACTTCATACGTAATCTTTATACGTAATCAGATTACTGTCAAAAACTGTAATTTAATTATATACCTTTTTTATGTGATAGTCAACATCAAAAAAGAAGAAATTTATTTTTTCTTCTAAAAAACTAAAACTATCTAAGATTAAAATATATTACTTATTCTATATAATAAACTATAGAATCGATATAAGAAAATCTACTAAGATAATTTCTTTTTCTGTAGACAAACCAATCTTGCAAAATCGTTTTGCCTAGAATTTGCGGAACTAGCCTATGCTCTGCATAATCATAAATTTTTTTATGAACTAACTAGTATCTGCCATTAGAGTATATTTCTCTTCTTTAGTAACTATTCAATATATAGGCGGATAAGTCAACACCTCATAATAACTTAATAAATATCGTAAATCAGTAACTTACACTGCCATTTAAAAGTTATTATGTTATATATTGCAATTTAATTGTAGTAAAAAAAGATGTAATTGTCAATACATATTAAAAAAAATCAAATATTTTCATGAACTTTTTTGTAAAATTAATGTATAAAATAAATAAAAAAGTAAAATAAAAAATTTTATCGTATGTTTTAAGTGATAAAGTATTTACCCCTAACCAAAAAATGAGAAGGTGAAATATAATAAAAACAAAACTATTATTAGAAACAAAGGATATAATCTTTAAATCACTACTACTAGATAATGTTGAAAGTAAAAAGGGACTATAAAAAATAAATCCATATTTGCATAGTGTTGCTAATTATGATAAAGATAATCCACTGAATCCAATTAATAGAAAATGTGATTTGTTAAAAAAATTCTTATATTCTCACAGTGGATTTAATAGGAAGATTTACAAAATTATCTTAATCTATTTTGTTTTATAGTTAATAAGCCTTTTAATAAATTGAAAAAAGTAGATGTCCTATTAAATTTAGCACTTAAAACGAAAGTTACTCTAAAATATAGAGATTTATTTGAAAAAAGTGAAACTAATACTGATTAGCAACACTATGCAAATATGGATTTTTAAAAAATAAATATAGTAAGTAACTTTAGAAACTTTGGATTACCAATAGATATAATTGTTTCTAGTACAGGATTATCTATATAACAGATAGAGAAATTGTAAATAGAATTTTAGTGAATTAAGAATATTAATAGTATTCTTTTATTAAAAAAATTCTTTTGCAACACATAAATACAAAAATCATATAGCATTCTATTTATTTTCGTGATAAACTATAATTAGTTTTATATAAACTTGCTATAGATAGAGGAGATGTGTTTATGAAAAAGACAGTAGCAATTATATTTGGCGGTTGTTCAAGTGAATATGAAGTATCCCTTGTTTCAGCTACTTCAGTAATAAGAAACATAAATAGAGAAAAATATAATGTAATCATGATAGGAATAACAAAAAAAGGAGATTTTTATTTATATGATGGCGATATAGACAATATAGAAAAAGATAAATGGTTTGATAGTAAGTCATGTAAAAAGATAACCATAAGTACAAATAGAAGTGACCATGGCATTATTATATTAGATACAAATGAGGTAATAAAATTAGATATTGTATTTCCTGTATTACATGGAAAAAATGGTGAAGATGGTAGATTACAAGGATTACTTGAACTTGCAGATATAAATTATGTGGGTTGTAATATGATTTCATCAGCCATATGTATGGATAAATTCTTAGCTCATACATTAGTATCTTCGGGGGGTATAAAAGTACCAGAATCTTATCTATTTGATAAAAATGATAGTTACGAGGAAATAGATAGAAAAATATCCCATTTAAATTATCCAATATTTGTAAAACCATTAAAAGCAGGTTCATCATTCGGTGTTACAAAAGTGTTATCTAAAGATGATTTAAAAAGTGCAATTGATGAAGCATTTAGCTACGATAGTCAAATAATTATAGAAGAAAATATTTGTGGATTTGAAGTTGGCTGTGCTATATTAGGTAATAAAGAGCTGATTGTAGGAGAAGTAGATGAGATAGAATTAAGTGATGGATTTTTTGATTATTTTGAAAAATACAACCTAAAAACTAGTAAAATTCACTTACCTGCTAGAATCAGCATAGAAGAAAGAGAGAAAATTAAAAATACAGCTTTAAAAATATATAAAATATTAGGTTGTTCTGGTTTTGCTAGAGTAGATATGTTTTATACAAAAGATAAAAAAATAGTCTTTAATGAAGTAAATACTATACCAGGGTGTACATCACATTCAAGATATCCTAGTATGTTAAAAGAAATTGGTATATCTTTTGAAGAAGTAATAGATAGATTAATTAACTTAGGAGAAAAAAGATGATAGAACTAAAAAAAGAGGACATACATAAAGGATATTTGGTCCTTATAAATCCAGATAACTTACTTAAAAGTGAAAACGTTAATATCGTTAGTTATAATAGTAAATTTAAAAATATTAAACTAGAAGAAGAGGCGAATTTAAAATTACACCTAGCATTAGATGAAATAAAATCAGAAAATAAAATTGTACCAGTAAGTGGATATCGTACATTAAAAGATCAAATAGATATCTATGAATCTTCACTAAAAGAAAATGGTGAAGAATTTACTAAGAAGTTTGTAGCATTACCAAATGCCTCAGAACACCAAACAGGGCTTGCTATAGATTTAGCTCTTAACGATGGAGATATAGACTTTATATGTCCTAGTTTTCCATATAGTGGTATATGTGAACAATTTAGAACAGTGGCATTTAAATATGGTTTTATTGAAAGATACAAAGACAAAAAAAAACATATTACTAAAATATCTAAAGAAGAGTGGCATTTTCGTTATGTAGGATATCCCCACTCTAAAATAATTAATGAAAAAGATTTTTGTCTAGAAGAATATATCGATTACCTAAAAAAATTTACATACCCAAATAATCCTTTAAAATACGAAGATTATAATATTTACTATCTACCATTTAAAGAATCTATAAAACTAGATAAAGATTATACAGTATCTGGTAACAATATAGATGGATTCATACTAACTATAGAGGATTAATATATGAAAAAATTAAATATTGATATTATAAGATTTATAGTAGCATTTCTTGTCGTCGCAATTCATATTTCACCTTTCGAAAAAATTAACAGTAATTTTGACTTCTTCTTTACGAGGATACTAGGTAGGATAGCGGTACCACTATTTTTAATGATAACAGGTTACTACATAATAGAAAAGGCATTGAAGGATATAAAATATCTAAAAAAATATACGATGAAAGTTATCAAACTGTATTTACTTTGTATAATTTTATACATACCTATAAATATTTATATGGGTAAATTTTCTAATATTGATATAATAATACTATTAAAGGATATATTTATCGAAGGGACACTCTATCATCTATGGTATTTTCCAGCTTTAATATCAGGATTGTGGATTACTTACTTTTTAATTAAAAAACTTGGTAATAAAACACTTTACATAGTTGTTATTTTATATGCTATGGGGTTACTAGGTGACAGCTATTACGGAGTTACTAAATCATTTAACCTACTTAATATTATTTATGACTATATATTTAAAATTTTTAATTACACTAGAAACGGACTTTTCTTAGCACCTATATTCTTATATTTAGGGTATATAGTTAAAGGTAGTAAAAGTAAGAAATATGATATATATCTAAGTGTGTTACTATTTATCTGTATGACTATAGAAGGTTTTATTTTAAATAGCTTTTCATATCAAAAACATGACTCTATGTATATATTTTTAATTCCTTTTATGTATTTCATATTTAGATATTTGATGACAAGTAATTTACAGAATAAAAAATTTAGATTAATGTCACAAGTTGTATATATAATTCATCCATTATTTATAGTGGTAGTTAGATTTTTATCAGGCATTTTAAATCTTGATAAAGTATTTGTTTTGAACAATCTAATACTATATATTACGGTATGTTTAATGTCAGTAATCTTTAGTGTTATTGTATGTAAGGTAAAAGGAGTAGTGGAAAAGTGAATATACTTGATAGGTCGTGGATTGAGATAAATTTAGATAATTTAGAACATAATATCAATGAAATTAAGAAGATAATTAGTGATAGAACGGATATTATGGCAGTAGTAAAAGCGAATGCTTATGGGCATGGTATGATTAAAATAGCAAAGAAATTAAACAGTATTGGAATATATAATTTTGCTGTTGCAACTTTAGAAGAAGGTATTGACTTAAGAAAAAATAATATCAAAGGTGATATTTTAATATTAGGATATACAGATTTCAGTAATTTAGAGTATGTTGTTAAATATGATCTGATTCAAACGATAGTTGATTATAACTATTCTTTGAAAATAAAAGAATTACCTTTAGATAAGATAAAATGTCACATCAAAATTAATACAGGTATGAATCGTATTGGTGAAGCATACAACGATTTGGATAAATTGTTTAAAATATATGAAAATGACAAACTTGATATATTGGGAACATATAGTCATTTATGTGTAGCAGATTCAAATAAGGAAGAAGATATATTATTTACTAATAAACAGATAGAAAGATTTGATGAATGTATAAAAAAATTAAAAATAAATGGTTATAATCCTGGTAAAGTTCATATTCAAAGTAGTTATGGAACTTTAAATTATTCAAACTTGAACTATGATTTTGTAAGAATTGGAATTCTTATGTATGGAGTAAATTCTTCTACTAGTTCATACCAATCAAGACATTTAAATATTAAACCGGTGTTATCTATTAAAGCTAGAATAACGAGTATAAAAAGGATAGATAAAGGTGAGGCAATCAGCTATGGAAGAACATTTATAGCAGATAATAAAATGAATTTAGCATCGATTGGTATAGGATATGCTGATGGTATTCCTAGGTCACTTTCAAATAAAGATATGGTTGTTAAAGTTAAAGACGAATATAAAAAAGTGATAGGAAGAATATGTATGGACCAACTTGTTATCGATATAACAGGATTAAAAGATGTATGTATAGGTGATATAGTGACATTAATAGGTAATGATGATGAAATTAAAGCCGAAGTATTAGCTGATAAGATAAATACTATTACTAATGAACTATTATGTAGATTAGGTAGTAGATTAAAAATTGTAGAAGTTATGAATAAATCAAAAAAATATTAAATTGCGAAAAAATGTCGCAAAATCGTGAAAAAGTGTTGACATTTAGGAAGTAAGGTGTTATTATATGCCAAAATTAAGTTTACTTGGGGGTGTGAATGTGGAAAAATATAAATTGATAAAAAAAAGTTTAACAGGAATCTTATTAGCAGTTTCAGCAACAGTTGCAAGTCCTAATGCTACATTATATACTATGGCAAAAGACTCAATAGAAAAAGATATAGAAAGTGATTGCTTACATCATGATCATGCAGAATGTGGCGACTGTGATCATGACCATTTAGAAGACGAATTATTGGAAACATTATCTCTTAAAGGTGCAAGTAATAACCCAACTACTAAAAAGGTAGTTTATAAATCAGATAAGAATGGAACTCATATTAAAACTGTAAAGACTACTGTTACAAAAGATGATGGTAACGAAATTACTACAAGTACTAAAAAAGAAAAATGTAATATAGTACCACAAATAGAATTTATAGATAACAATAATGGAAAATATACAATAAAGTTCTATAGAGGATGTACAAAATGCAACTATAAATTAAAAGTTTATAAGAAAATTGTTGTTGGTGATTATGATGATGATTCAATTCGTGATTACTACGATAAAAAAGATGAAAATCAAAAAAAGAAACTTAAAAATGAATTTACAATATTAACAAACAAATGTGAATCTATTGGTAAGAGTAATCATAATAGAAAAATTAAAGTTAAACTTAAAAATGGTAAAACCTATACAGTTAATATAAAAGAAAAATGTTCATTGATACCAAATATAGAGTTTACAGATAATCTAGATGGTACACATGATATTGAATTTTATAGGGAATGTGATGATTGTGGTTATACCCCAAAAATATTTAGAAAAACTGGTGTTTGTAAATATGATGAATATGAACATTGTGAATATTGTGATAGCATTAAAGACAATGATAAAGAAGTTGAATTAAAGGAAAAGAATAACTTTCAGATAATAGAAAACAGTTATCAATATAATGATGATGGAACTCATACAAGAACTATTAAAGTTAAACTTAAAAATGGTAAAATATATTCTATATTGAGTGAGTCTGAATGTGACAAAATCATCAAAGATGAATATAAAAGTAATGGGGATGGAACTCATACAGTTTTAACTAGTGAAGATTGTAGAAAATGCCATAATCATGATGAACAAACAAAGGAAGAAAAATGTAGTTATAAAGATGATAAATGCACAAAATGTAATAGTAAAAATATTGGTGGTGGAAATCACGGTGGCTCAACTAATGATCATGAAGAATGTAATTTTGTTTTAACTGATGTGGAATATGAATCAACTAACAACGGTAAACATATTGAAAAAAGGATTTATGAATGTTCTTGTGGTAAAACAAAGATTGAAAGTACAATATTTGATTGTAAATATGATAAATGGATTAGTATAAGTGATTCTTTAGAAAAAGGTGAGTGTAAATATTGTGAGTATGAGGTAACAAGAAAGCACAGCTTAAATAAAGAAGAACTATCAACATATGATAAAGCTGATATGCATATTAAAAAAGTAAGAGAGTGGTGTTCAACATGTGATTATGAAAAGTCATCTAGTTACCGTGAAAGTTGCAATTATGTAGATGATAAATGTTCTGATTGTGGTCATGTAAAAGAAATAAGTCAAGATCATAATCATAAGTTTGATAAAGTAATAAGTACTAAAACAACATATAATGGAGATGGTACACATACAACTACTACCCAATATGGATGTGCTTGTGGAAAAACTAAAACAGAAACTAAAACAGCAAATTGTAACTTTGGAGCTTGGATATCAAATGGAGCAGTAGGAGAAAAATGTACATGTCTGGTATGTAAAGGTGAAAAGACAAGAAAGCACAAACTTAATAAAACTGTCACTTCTACATATATAGGTAATGATAAACATAATACTAAAACTACTGAATCATGTGCGACATGTGATTATACAAATTCGACTGAAAAAGAAGAAAACTGTAATTATGTAGATAATAAATGTTCTGGTTGTAAACATGAAAAGGATATAAATAAAGATCATGATCATAAGTTTGATAAAGTAATAAGTACTAAAACAATATATAATGGAGATGGTACACATACAACTACTACCAAATATGGATGTACAATATGTGAAGGAACTAAAACAGAAACTAAAACAGCAAATTGTAACTTTGGAGCCTGGGTATCAAATGGAATAGATGGAGAAAAATGTATATGTCCAGTATGTAAAGGTGAAAAGACAAGAAAACATAAACTTAATACTAGTACATCATATACAAGTTTAGGTAACGGAAAGCATAAAATAATAACTACCGAATCGTGTTTAAATTGTGATTATACAAATTCAACTGAAAAAGAAGAAGATTGTAGTTATGGTGCTTGGGTATCGAATGGAGCAACTGGTGAAAGATGTACATGTCCAAAATGTAAAGACGAAAAGACAAGAAATCATTCTTTAAATATAGAACGTACTGCTTGGGTTTATGTTAGTGAAGATATTCATAAAAGAACTGTAAATGAAGAATGTACAACATGTGATTATACAAATTCTTATGATGAAACATCAAGTTGTAAATATGGTAATGAATATACACTTTCAGATGGGTTGACTGTAGTTGCAGATTGTCCTGATTGTGGGCATCAAGATGTCCGCCATACACATGATTTACAGTATAGTGAAGAATCTGTTGCAAACAATCCAAATATATGCTATAATAGCATCACCAGTTGTAAAAGTTGTGAGTATAAAGTAACAACACCTATTCCTCATAGTTTTGCTGACAATGGTTTTGAAGACGAAGGTGAAAAACAACAGGAATGTTCTAAGTGTGGAGCTACTAAATGGGTTCCTATAACCACTACAAAAGATGCACTACTAGGATTGAAGTATATGCTATTGGGTGTAGTTGATTATACATGCGTCAAAGATTGCTTACGCGAAGACGATAGAAAAGTATTCAGTAAAAAATAGTATGAATGAGAGTGATCAAATTGAAAAAAAAGGGTAAAAAATGGTATAAATCATTCAGTAATTGGCTAGTGATAATAGTCTCAGTTATATTAGTCCCTGTACTAATATCTAACTTATACATTATTTTTCAATCAAAAGCAAATAAAGATAAAGTACCTAGTGTATTTGGTTATAAACCTTTCATTGTACTGTCAGGTTCAATGGAAGGAAAAATCCATAAGGGTGATTTGATAATTACTAAGATAGTTGATTCAAATAAATTAAAAAAGGATGATATTATAGCTTTTAGGGATGCTGAAAATACCATCACAACACATAGAATTATTGATGTTATTGAAAATAATGGTAAAAAACAATTTATAACTAAAGGTGATAATAACTCAACTCAAGATAGAAACTTAGTAAATCTTGAGGATGTTGAGGGAATCTATATCATGAGGATTGGTGGGTTTGGTTCCGTAATGAAATCGCTTTCAGATCCGATGATTATCATGGCTCTAGCTTTTGTAATAACAGTAATCTTCATCATGGCATTCATGATTTCAATGAAAAAAGACAGCAAAAAAGAAAAACTTGAATTTATGCAATACAAAATGATGAAAGAATTAGAAGAAAAACAAAGAAAAGAGCAAGAGCTAAATGAACCAAGAAGGTTTAGAGAAACACCTGATGAGATTCAAGAACTAAGAAGATATAGAGAAAGACCTGAAGAAAAAAAAGATGAATTTGATGATTATTTCAAATTCTAGTAAATAATGGTAAAATCTCTGTTTAGAGTTTTACATAGATTCAGAAAGTAATCTTTCTGCCAATAATATGAAATTAATAATAAAAAGGAGGTGAGTTTATGACAAAGAAAATAACATTCCTAGGAGCATTATTAATGGCTATCGTAGTAACTAGTTATTCTGTTAGTGGAACTTACGCAAAATATATTTCAAAAATTGATATAGCAGATGAAGCAAGAGTTGCAAAATGGGAAATTAGTGGAGTTGACAAGAATGGTACAATTACTAGTGGTCAATCTATAGATTTATTTAAGAGTAGTTATGAATACGGTTCTAATGGTACAGTTGTTAGTGCTAGTACAGATGTAGTAGCACCAGGTACACAAGGTCAATATTCTTTCAAATTAACTGGAAATGTTGAAACAAATCATACAATTAAAATTACAACAGCTGATAGTATCAACAATGTTGTACTTGACAATGGATATAACCCACTTAAATTCTATGTTGCAGCAAATAACACTGATGCAAGCACAATTACTGGTTGGTATGATTTCGCAACTTTATTAACAGAACTTCAAGATTTATATTCTGGAACTGCTAATAAAGTATATGCACCAGGAGCAGTGGATAATACTGAATACACTATTTTCTGGAAATGGGATTTCAACGATGCAGATGATGCTGTAAGTGCAAATGATACAAAATTAGGTGAAAATTCAGCTAATCATAATGTAACATTAAGTATTAGAGTAACTGCTGAACAAACACAAGCACCAGTAACACCATAGTGTTAGTTAAAAAGGAAACTAATTTAGTTTCCAAATAAGTCTATGAAAAGTCATAGATTTATTTGGAAATTAAATGAAAATTAAGAAAGGAAATGGTAGTATGGCAAATAAAAACTCTACCGAAAAAGATTATAGTAAGAAAATAGTCATTTTAATTATAATACTTGTTGTACTTCTTTCTTTAGTGACAAGTTGCAGCTGTACGTCTGGTTTTTTGGGTGAACTTGGTGGTTCTTTATCAGATAGTATAGATAGATTATTCAAAAGGGAAGATGACATTGATATAAAAGACGACGATAAAGATAATAAAGAAGTAATTACTAACAAAGATTTAAAATTTGATAATATAGAAGATGTGGAATTGGATTTAGATGATGAAAATATAAAATTGAGTTTCAACTATGGTAAAATAAATCCTAAAAATTTTACTTGTTCTACTAGTGATGCTAGTATTGCAACATGTTATGTCAGCGATGGTCATGTCATAGTAGTTCCTAAAAATAGTGGTACAGTTAAGGTTTCTTTACAGACAACAGTAAATGGTAAGGTATATGAGGCTACTACTACTATAAATATAAAAAAAGTTCCTAAATCTATTAACTTAGCATCAAACGGTGGTATTATAGATTTAAATGGTGCAAGGACAAAGCAGATTTCTTATACTTTAACAGGTATTAAGGGTGATGTTAATGTAAAATCAACTAGTAATGCGGTTGCAACAGCAGAAATTATTAATAATAAATTAGTTGTAACAGCCCATAAAAAAGGAACTGCAACAATAAACATCTCTATAATTTATAATGGTAAAGAATACAAGGATTCATACACTGTAACTGTAATAGATACAAAAAAAACACAAAATAATAATTCGCCAGGAGAAAATAACCCAGGTGGAAACAATCCAGGAGAAAATAATCCGGGGGAAAATAATCCAGGAGAGGATAACCCAGGTTTAAATGAAAATAATAATAATTATTTAAATAGTATTACGATACTAAATCCAAAATATAAGTTAGATCAAGAATTTAATAAAAAGAATAATATTTATTCAATGACAACGTCCTATAATGAAGAGAGTTTATCAATAAGAACCGAATTAGGTTCAAAAAATAGTACTGTTTCATATAAATTAAATGGTAGAACTATCACTATATTAAATACTACAGAAGTGACTCTAAGGTTAGTTGAGGGCGATAATAAATTAGAGATAATTGTTAAGCCTAGTATAGGTGAAGAGAATACATATGTAGTTAATATCAGAAGACCAATTCGTTTGATAAGCTTTGAAGAGGCATTATATAATTTATATATTAAAGAAACATATAATATCAAATACAACATTGAAGAAGATGGTAAAATAATCGATGATTATAATTTGGATGATGTCAAAGCTACATTAGAAGGTTATGAAAAAGTATTAAAAATAGAAAAAGATAACATTATTATCAAGCCAACGGATGAAATGGCATTTAAGACCTTAGCATTAAATTTATCTTACAACAATAAGAATGCTATTACAAATTTAAAAATACTAAAATATTATATAAACTCATATAACGAGGTATACGATGTAGCATTCAATAATTATCATGGTGAAAAAGATTTTATAATAAATACAAACATGTTTAAAGATGCAAAAATTGATAGAGAAGTATTAAATAATAATAAAATAATAAAAATAAGTTCAAAGGATAAAAAGTTCATACTTGAGCTTACAGTAAATGGGGATAATATCAAGTTAGAATATATCGGAAACGATGAACCTAAAACTTCATTACCATTTAAAATAGTAGCATTAAATAAAGGAAAATCAACTATTCATGTAGTTGGTAAAGTATTTGGTGATACGATAGGTGAGTTTGATATATCAGTAAATGTAATCGAAAAATATATCGTTAAGTTGTTAGCTAATGGTGGAGTATTTAACGATATGGAAGATGAGTATGAATTTCTTATAGGTCACGATGAACAAATAGATTTAAGTGAATATGATGAACCATATAAAAAAATCGATAATAGTTGCTCAGCTTATAAATTTAAAGGATACAGTAGAAGTAGTAATGGTAGTATTGAATACGATTTAGTAAGCAATAAGATTATTAGAGACTTAACAAGTAATTTGACGTTGTATGCGATATATGATACGACTGTGATACCAATTACTAAGCAAAGTAAAACATTATGGTTAAGTGAAGCATCGATATTCTTCAATAAAGAATACTATGAGAAATATGGCGAAGCAAAAGTAATTTATCCAGGAGCTAAAGGTGTATATATTATGAATTTTACAAACAAAACTTCAAATAATATTACACTTACAGGTTTGACATTGAAAGAAAATAATATATGTATTGAAAATAAAGGGTGCCTAAATATGGGATATATTATTAAACATTCTAAAACCGATGAAAACGATTGGACGTATTATTATGGTGATAAAAATGATCAATATTGGGTATTAAACAGCCATAATAAGACAATTAAAGAAGCAACAGATAAATTTAAAGCTATTATTGATTTCAATGATAAAAAAATTGATATGAAACCTAATGAAGTAGTGGTAATATCACTATTCTGGAAATGGGTAGAAATAGATGATAATCTAGATACATTGATAGGAAATCATGTAGCCAAAAAAGCAACTGATAGTAGTATCAACGATATGTATGGAATATCAATAGGTTTAAATTATGATACAAACCTAAATTGTGATTAATATAGGTAAATTAAGTGAAAATACTAGGTAAAATATTAGGCTGTATAATATCAGCGGTCATATTAATACTATTATTATATAATATATATAAGTTTATATGTGTCAACGTATTAAAGAAAAATATTGCTACTATAAATGGTTATGCTATGTTGGATGTTAATACAGGTTCGATGGAACCAACTATTCAAATTGGTGATATCATTATTATTGATACTAAAATTAAAAAATATAGTGAAAATGATATAGTAACGTTCTATGATAAAGAAGGTTCGTTGGTTACACATAGGATTATATCCCTAAAAGGTAATTTAATGATTACTAAAGGGGATAATAACAATATAGAAGATAGAGAAAGTAGCACTGATAAGATAGTTGGTAAATATGCTTTTAGAATACAAAAAGGTCAAAAAATTATATCAGCATTTAAAAATCCAATAGTTATTATCTTGATTATAATTGATGGAATATTATATAGTGTATTCGTTAGTATTGATAGAAAAGGAGATATTAAATTATCTGAAGAAGAGAAAGAATATGCTGAATTTAAAAAATATAAAGAAAAAAGAAGGTGAGTTATGGGGTTATTACAAAGTAAACATTTTAGAAAAAAAATAGGTAAATGGGTTATTATGTACGTAGTTTGTATGATGTTTTTTACAACTGTAGTAACCTACTCAAAATATGTTTCTAATTTAATAGATAGTAGTGATACAGCTAGAGTATCTAAATTTAAGTTTAATCTTATATATTGTGAAAATAGTGAAAAATGTGACAATAAGTCACCTATTAATAGAAAATATAGACCAACAAAGGATATGGAATTTTACTTTTTAGCAGATGCTAGAGACATAGAAGTTAATGCAAATATAGAATATACTATTTCAGTGGATAGGCATTTTAAAGTAAAAGAAGTTTATAAAGATGGCACAAAATTAGACATAGGTACATCTAGTAAAGAGGTAAAATTTAAAGATAGTATACAAGCTGGAATAGAAAATTATGCAAAATATAAAGTTGTAGTATCTTATGATGAGAAAGTAGTAGATAAAGATTCAAAAGGTAATATAATAAATGGTATTGTCACTAATCCTGATGGAAGTGTAAAATATATCTTTAATGGTACAAATTATGGAATTTTAAATGTAGGTTATAAAATAGATCAAATAAATTAGGAGGTGATTGTTTTGAAAAAAGTAGTGTCGAGATTATTATTTATATTATTATTCATTGGTACTATTGTTATATCAAGTTTAGGTGTAACTTATGCATATTTTACTAAGAATGAAAAAAATGCTTTAGTTTATACAGGTGGCTTATATAATTTATATAATAAATATAATATGAAGTTAGAAAAGGCATTTGAAAAAACTGCTGAATTGAGTTTTACTTTTAAACCAACCGATGCTTTATATGAAGGTGAGACAGATGAATATGAAATAATACTTCCTACCACATGTAATTTCAAAAATATTACTTCAACAGCAAGTCCTACAGCATTTAAACAAAATGTTAAGACGCATACTTTAAAATATACTAATAGTACAGATAGAAATTTTGTTAATAAAATTGATATATCATGTGAAGTTACTGCTAATACAGATATAAATGTAGAAGTAAAAATAAATTTAAAAATAAGTACAGAATCTACAAAAATTAGATATATTCACTATCAATATAGTAAAAAATATAGTGATTATGTAACATTAGTAGCACCAAAAGTTGATGAAAGTAAAGATAATGTAGAAGAGAATAATTTATATTCTGAATTTAAAACATGGATAACAGCTATAGCAGGTAGTACAAATTTTGAAAAAGAAATAAATAAATATGTAAATGATAAATGTACTGATGAATCATGTTTAAAAAATAATGAATTATTAGGTTTAAATGTAGAAAAAAACAAAGAAACCCAAAAATATAAATTTGAATTACTTGATAATTTCATAGGCTATGCAAGAATGTATTATCAAAGTACTGTTTTCAAAAATATTAATGAAGGTATTAAACTATATTTCTCTAGTGAATCTTCTATTGAAATGGATAAAGCATTAAAAGATTACTTAAAAATGTATGTATATCCTAATAATGAAAAAGCTGTTACAACTGTTTATGACTACATTAAAAATAATGGTGGTATTAAAAGTGTTATTGATAACGGTACTATGAATGATGGTGCTACTCAAATTCTAAAATTGGAGTCGTATAACAATGATACACATGATAGTAATCTTCAATTATATAGAGGTAGAGTACTAAGTATCGCCTCAGCAAAAGAAGGATCCGACTTACTAGTTCTTCAGTTAAATAGTGGTGATTTATCTAATGATACTAGAACTATGAAAGCTAACTTCAGTTTAGGATTTAAAAAATTGTATTCAGCAGATTTAAATACTATAGTAAGATCTAGAACAGATATAATGGATTCTGTAACTAGAATAAGTGGTATTGGTGATACAACTAAAATAACAGATTACTTTATAGAAAAAAATGGAAACGATTACTTGTTGTTTAAAGTAACAACAGATCCAGTTAATAATCCACTTGTAAATAGTATCAATTTAACTTCACTTACTGTAGGTGAAAATGATATCATAACATTCGTTAATGATACTAATCAAGTTACTATCAATATTGAATCTACAACTGAACAAGAAGTAAAAGATGCTATTAGTAAATTAGATAGTTATTTTGGTAAAACAACAACAGATGTAAATATAGTAAAAAATACAGAAACCAGTAAATATAGTGTTCAATATGTTATTACAAAATAACTATTAAAGGATATCGAAAGATATTCTTTTTTTGACGTATAAAGTCGAA
Source organism: uncultured Muribaculaceae bacterium (assembly GCA_964438315.1). GTDB lineage: Bacteria > Bacillota_I > Bacilli_A > RF39 > UBA660 > HGM10857. Next base: position 25,819 of record CAYTKH010000002.1, read on the forward strand.
AAATACTATGTAAATTTAATATATATCTATGAAATTTGCTATAATAAAATATATAAGAAATAGAATAAATGGTCATAAAAACAAGATAATATCTAAAATAAGTTATTTTTTAATATTTGCTTCATATACTATGTATATAGTTAAATTTGACTTGATAGTTATAATATGATACAATTTTATTGTGACATATGAGAGGTGAAACAGTGAAACCAAGATCGATTAGATTAATAATTGATACATCTATATTATTAATTCTATTTGTTTGTATAATCGGTATAAGTTTAATTTATAATAACACAGAATTAAAAGGTGATTCCTATAAATTAGCTGATAGTTTCCAGAATTTAATAGATAGCAATATTAAAATTGACGAATCAAAAACTTATAATTCAAGAGCATTAGGTGAAATAATAGAAGGTACATCCAGTGAAATAGCAGCCAGACAGCAAACAGCAATTAAGTTAGCATTAGAGAAAGCTACACAAGAGGAAAAAAATCGTATTGTTTATGATAATTTAACATTACAAGAGTTAACAGCAAAAATAAACAAAATGTTTGGTAACTCTTACTTAAAAAACAAGGGTGAATTATATGCAAGCTATTCATTAGAAAAAGGTGTAGACCCATATACAGCGGTTGCAATTACCATGTTAGAAACAGGATGTAATGCTAAATGTAGTAATTTTACAAGAAACTGTAATAATGTTGGTGGTATGAAGGGTAGTCCTAGTTGTCAAGGCACATCATATAGAGCCTTTAATACTCTAGACGAAGGTATTAAAAGCTTTATAAATAATCTATCAAATAATTATTATAAAAAAGGTTTAGATACACCAGAAAAAATGAATAAAAAATATGCTGAAAGTAGTACATGGGCTATTAAAGTAAATAAATATATCGATAGAATTAAAAAGATTTAACAAATCTTTTTTTTGTCGAAAAATAGAGTACGAAAAATATTCTAAAAATAGTACAACCTTACTATATTTTAATATAGGAGGCAGACCATGACAAATATTAAAACAGGACTTTCAAAAGAAGAAGTAGTAAATAGTCGTAATAAATATGGTACTAATACACTATCTAGCGAAAATACCAATAGTTTTTTCAAAAAATTAATAGAGAGCTTGGGTGATCCCATAATTAGAATCCTCTTAATAGCTCTTGCCATACGAACAATCTTCTTATTCAAAGATTTTGATTGGTATGAAACTATAGGTATAGTAATTGCAATACTCGCAGCATCATTAATATCTACAATATCAGAATATGGTAGTGAAAAAGCATTCATTAAACTTCAAGAAGAAGCATCTAAAATAAAATGTCGTGTTAGAAGAGATGGAGTTATAGAGGAGGTAAATGTCGATGAAGTAGTAGTAGGAGATATTATACATTTAGAAGCTGGTGATAGAGTTGCAGCTGATGGAATCATTGTTAATGGAGAAGTATCATTAGATGAATCAATGATTAATGGAGAAGCTAAAGAAGTATATAAAGATACTAAAAATAATGAAGTTTATAGAGGAACAGTAGTATATTCTAAAGAAGCCATTATGTGTGTTACAAAAGTCGGTAAGGATACACTATATGGTCGTATAGCCTTAGAATTGCTTGAAAAAGAACCAACTAGCCCACTTAAAATGCGACTTGCCGAATTAGCTAAAATTATAAGTAAAATAGGTTACGTAGGAGCTTTTTTAGTAGCAATATCGTATTTGTTCGCTGTTATTGTAATTAAAAATAATTTTGATGTTAATAGTATAATATCGACTATTACTAATTTTCCCATTATAACAGGGCACATATTATATGCTATGACATTATGTGTAACCATTATTATAGTAGCAGTACCAGAAGGATTGCCAATGATGATTACACTAGTACTATCTTCAAATATGAAAAGAATGTTAAAAAATAATGTATTAATTAGAAAGTTGGTAGGTATTGAAACAGCAGGTAATTTAAATATTCTATTTACAGATAAAACTGGTACATTAACAAATGGGAAATTAAACGTTATAGGTATTGTAAATGGTAACTTGAAAGAATATAATAGTATATTAGAATTAGAAAAAAATAGACGTTACTATGATTTAGTTAAAATGTCGATGGTTGCAAATAATTCAGCTGTCAAAACAGATAAAGGAATAGTAGGGGGTAATATTACAGATAGAGCCATACTAAATTTTATAAATAGTAATGACCTAGGCTATAGAAAAATAGAAGTAGTCCCTTTTAATAGTAAAGATAAAATAATGACAACAACTATCGATGTGGGAAGTAAAATAAAGCTTATAAAAGGTGCACCAGAAAAAATAATAGATTACTGTAATTATTACTATAATGAATTTGGTGAAAGAAGAATATTAAATAAAGATAAAATAAATGATACGATAAAAAAATATACTAAATGTGGTATTAGGGTACTAGCAATGGCAATTAACGAAAAAGAATATAAATCATTTAAAAGTCTTAATTTAGTAGGTTTAATTTTGATTAAAGACGAAATAAGGAAAGAAACTATAAGAGGCTTAGAACTTGTTAAAAACGCACATATTGATACTGTAATGATAACAGGTGATAATAAAGATACAGCTATATCAATAGGAAAAGAAATAGGTTTACTTGATAATGAATACGATATTGTAATTACAAGCGATGAATTAAATAATTTAAGTGATGATGATTTAAAGAGAATTATTCCTAATTTAAAAATCGTAGCAAGGGCATTACCACAAGATAAAAGCAGGTTAATAAAAGTTAGTCAATCGATGGGACTCGTTGTAGGTATGACAGGTGACGGAGTTAATGATGCTCCAGCTTTAAAAAAAGCTAATGTAGGTTTCGCCATGGGAAGTGGTACAGAGGTAGCCAAAGAAGCTAGTGATATTGTAATATTAGATGATAATATTTTATCTATATCAAAAGCTATATTATATGGTAGAACCATCTTTAAAAGTATTAGAAAATTTATTATATTGCAGTTGACAATTAATCTATGTGCTATGGGTTTATCTCTTGTAGGCCCTTTTATAGGAGTTGATACACCGGTTACGGTTGTGCAGATGTTATGGATTAATATGATTATGGATACATTAGCAGGAGTAGCCTTTGCATTTGAACCACCATTATATGAATATATGAAAGAGTATCCTAAAAAAAATAATGAGCCAATTATCAATAAATATATGTTAAATGAAATATTTTTTACAGGTTTATATTCAGCTATATTATGTATTATGTTTTTGAAATTACCTATTTTAACTAAAATATATGAAAGTGAAAGTTCTCTTTTAACTGCATTTTTTGGACTATTTATATTTATTGATATTTTTAACTGTATTAATGCTAGAACAGAAAGAGTAAATGTATTAAAAAATATAACTAAAAATAAGATTTTCATTGCAATTATTACATTTATTGTTTTAGTTCAAATATGTTTAATATATTTTGGTGGTAGTGTATTTAGAACATCAGGACTTAGTTTTATAGAACTTCAAATAATGATTCTACTTGCATCCACAGTTGTACCTTTCGATATGTTCAGAAAGTATTTACTTAAAAATAGTAATGTAAATCATGTCTAGATATTATACATTTATTTTACAAATTTATATCCGATAATTACTAAATGTCGGTATATGTTGCAATTTAATTAAATAAATGATAAAATGTTCGTAGGTGATTTATATGATTATACTTCATAAAGAATTATTGAAACAGGGATTTAGCAATTACCAAATTCACGGATTAGTAAAAAAGAAAGCTTTATATTTTATAGATAAAGGTATATATTCAACTAAACAAGATGTAAACTATTTAGAAGTTATATCTAAAAAACATCCTAATTGTGTATTTACTTTAGAGACAGCATGTTATATATATAAATTAATAGATAAAAATATAGAACCATATATTGTAGCGACTAAACAAAAAGACCGTAAAATAAAAGATGAAAAAATAAGACAAATTTTTATGAAAGATAATTTATACGAATTAGGTATAAATAATATAAAATATCAAAAATTTGATATAAAAGTTTATGATTTAGAAAGATTACTTATCGATATTATACGTAATAAAAAAAATATGAATTTTGAATTATATGAACAGATAATTAATTCCTATAAAAAAATAAGTAAAATCTTAAATAAAAGAAAGTTAGAGTTATATTTGCCTAATTTTAAAGATCCTAAAATTATATATAGAATTAAAAAGGAAGTGTTTGGTGAATAAATTATATTTAGTAGATTCTACTATTTATTGATTATTTTAATATTAATGTATTTAATTTAAATAAAAAAGTTATTGCTTTTAGTTGTAATAACTTTTTCTTTAAGTATAGGTTTAAAATGTATAATAAGTTTTAATATATTATAAATTATTATTAAACTCTATTTTTTTAATATATATACTTTATTTTCCATAGCGACGTCAACATTTGAAAATACTTCTTTAGCCTCTTTAAGATAATCTATTTTATCTATTTCAGGCCAAAGGTGTGATAATATTAATTTATGGACATTACTCTTTTTAGCTAATAATCCTGCCTCACTAGCCGATAGATGGTTATTACCACTTTTTTGATACTTTAAGAAACTTGATTCACATATTAATAAATCAGAATCTTTAAAGAATTCTATAATTTTTTCATTGTAACCTGTATCAGCAGAATATGAAATTTTATAATTTTCCTTAGTTATATTGATAGCGTATGTCTTTATTTGATGTGTTGTTTTAAAAAAACTTATATTTATATCTTTAATATTTATAATATCATTATCACTATACACATAAAAATCCATATAATTTTCATTTCCATAATTCATTAAATAGTTGTAATCCTCTAACTTTCTATCATCTGGTATATATACTTTTACTTTGTTTTTTAATAACCCTATATTATGATATACAAAACTGGCATATGCAATCGATGATAAATCACTATAATGGTCTTTATGCAAATGACTTATTATGATAGTTAAATTTTCTAAATCGTCTGGGAATTTCAAAAGTCTTGCTATACCACTACCACAGTCTAATAAAATTTTACTATCGCTATTATGAATTAAGTATCCAATACAATTGCAATCTAAAGTAGGATAAGGTGATACACTACCTAATATTTTAAGCTTCATTTGACTTCTCCTTTTTTTTACCATTCTTTTTAAGATGTTAATATCTACGTATTTAGAAATATCTTTATCTAAATTAAATATTTCTTTAACAGAACTTGATGATATAGATTGTAAATTTGAATCTGCAAAAAGACATATAGTGTTAACTTTATTATCACTGATATCTTTATTGATTTGTGATAATTCTTTTTCATATTCAAAATCCTTTATACTTCTTAAACCCCTTATCATTGCTTTGCATTCGTATAAAATAGCTAAATCAACTGCTAATTTATCACTCGAAATTACTTTAACCTTATAATTGTTGTGATATAATTCTTTAATCATTTCCGTACGTTCTTCTAATGTAAAATAGGAATTCTTTTTGATAGGATTTGGTAAAACTCCTACTACCACTTCATCAAATATATTTGTAGCTTGCTTTATAATATTCATATGTCCCTTAGTAATAGGGTCAAAACTGCCTGGATATAATACTTTCATAAATTTTCTCAACTTCTTTCTTTGTTTTAACTATGTCATAATTAGAGATGATATAATTGAAATCATCTTCATTGTAATCTATAGTGGCTTTTTCTCTATCATTAAATTTTAACGAATCGATACCATCTCTTTTGGTTGCTCTTTTCATTCTTATATCAAAATCTGATTTTACTAAAATATTTATATCGGATATTTTAAAATATTTTGTTAAAGGCATAAGGATATAATCTAGTATAATAATCTTACCATTGTTTTTATAAATAAAAATATCAATATTTTTTTGCATTTCACCCCACGTTATCTCTTTTAATGATTGCATTTTATCACGATTATTAAATACTATATCACCTAGTATTACACGGTCAATTTTTCCATCTACCAGTTTTAAATTAAATTTTTCTACAAGACATTGTATAATATTTTCTGATTCCAATACTTTATGACCTACTATATCTATGTTAAGATGTACTATATTGTCATCTAAAGAACATAGATAATCAGATATAAAAGTTTTACCACTTCCTGATTTTCCTGAAATCGTAATCAACATAATATCACCTCCCTGTAATTGAATTATATCATCTTATATGATATGATTGAAATACAAAAAAATGATATTAGATATAAGGAGTGATTATGTCATGAAAAATATTAATTTAGAACTTTATAAAGTATTTTATTATGTAGCAAGTACTAAAAATATTACAAGGGCATCAGAAATATTGCTTATTTCCCAACCTGCTATAACTCAGACAATAAAAAAATTAGAAGATGAATTAGATTATAAATTGTTCTATCGAACTTCAAGAGGTGTTGAATTAACCAATTATGGTGAAGAACTTTATTCACATATTAAAAAAAGTATTGAATGTTTAAATAATTGTAAGGGTATGTTAGATAAATTTAATAATAATGATGTAAAAATAATAAAAATAGGTGGAGGAACTACGTTACTTAAACATAATGCTTTAGAGGGCTTTAAAGTATTTAATGAAAAATATCCCGATGTTAAAATAGAAATAGTAAGAGGGATAACATCTGAATTGTTAGAACAGTTAAATAATAATACTATTGATTTAGTGTTATTTAATATGCCTATTGTACTATCAGAAAATGTTGACTATAAAGTTATTGAAAGTGTGCAAGATATTTTTGTTGCTAAAAGTAATTTGTATAAGAAATTTAAAGATAAAAAAATAAATATTAGTGAACTATCTAATTTGCCTCTTGTACTTCAATCAAGTGTATCATCGTCTCGCAAGTTTCTAAATCATATATTCAAAAAAAATAAGATAGTATTAAATGATTGTTATGAACTAGAAAGTTATGATCTTGTATTAGAATTTGTTAAAGCTGGACTTGGAATTGGATTTGTAAATAAAAAACATGTAATAAGTGAATTAAACAGTAAAGAATTATTTGAAATTAAATTAAATTATGAGATACCTACTAGAGAAATTGCAGTAGCATTTAATAAGAAGAGTATAAATAATAAATATATTAAAAAATTTATTGAATGTATAAATTGTAATATAAAAAAGAGCTAATTATATAGTTCTTCTTTTAAATGTTCAATATTTTCATTCATAAGTGTAATATAGTCAGCTTTATCATTTTTCTGTTCTTCTGTTAATATAGATAAATTATTAAGTTCAATAGTTTTAGCTTTCGTCTGTTCTACAAGTTTTTTAACAGTATTATTTAAATTATCATTATCAAAGGTAAATATATAGTTTAAATCTCCATTTAGTAATTTTTTAGCATCACTTACAACCTTTTCCGTTAAATTGTCGTTTTCTTCTAATGATATAACTTTGAAACCGTATTTTTCTAAAAACCTTAATGCATCATTATCGGATATTATTATTGGATTACTGCTGTTTTCACTTAGTAGTTTAAGCTTTGCATCTAAATTAGAAACAATTATTTTAAGTTCATCGTATTTTTTATTTATTTCTTCTGTAAGATAGTGATTGTTTATATATCTTAAAAGACCGTTTTTAATATTTAACGATATCATTAAAAAATTAGAAGGATCAATCCAAAGTTCAGACATGTCATAGGTGATTTCCATACTTTGAGTAGAATCTATAATCATGAGGTTTTTATTGTGCTTAAACATTGAATTTACATAGTTTTTTTCTTTGCTAAGACCGTTAAATACATATAAATCCATTTTACTATAATCTTTTATTTGTTTTTTTGTTAAGTCATATTTTGATATATTTGAACCTGGTGGATATATACTATATATTTTACTATGATCTTTATATAAAGTGTTTACTATATATTCTATTGGATAAGATGTTGCATATATTGTTATGTTTTCTAAATTATCTCTTTTGAAACAACCTGTTGCTAGTGTACATAATATAATTATCAATAAAATTAATTTTTTCATTGTTCTTTCCTTTCTGGGACAGGGTCATACCCATATTTTCCTAATGGATTACACCTTATTATTCGTTTAATTCCTAGGTATATCCCTTTTATAAGACCAAACCTCTCAATTGATGTAGCCATATATTCTGAACAGGTTGGTGTGAATCTACAATGGTTGTGGATACTAATAGGGGTAATTTGATAGAGTGTAATCAATTTAATTACTATATTTTTCATAACTATAATTATACTAAAAAAATACTTGTTTGTAAATATCAACGAGTGATATAATTGATATGAATATATAGTATTAATCTAAGATTATTATTCTGAATATGAAAGGAACATGATAGCATGAAATTATTAGATGAACTAAATATAAAAACAGATAACTTTGAATTATACGAAACAGCATTTACTCATACCTCATATGCTAATGAAAATAAAGTTGACAGCTATGAAAGATTGGAATATTTAGGAGATGCTGTACTAGAACTTATAATGAGTGAGTATCTATATAGTAATACTGACTATAATGAGGGTGTAATGACTAAGATGAGAGCACACTATGTATGTGAAAATGCTTTAAATGAATATTCACTTAAGAAAGGACTTAATGAGTACTTAAAATTAGGTCATGGTGAGATTACGAGTGGAGGTAAGTATAGAAAAGCTATCGTAGCTGATATATATGAAGCTTTTATTGGAGCTTTATACTTAGATCAAGGTATTGAAAGAGCTAAGGAATTTATTTATGAAACAGCCATTCAATGTTTAGAAAATCATGCAATTGACTTCTTTGATGACTATAAATCAAAACTTCAAGAATTAGTTCAAACTGATAAGAGGAGTTTAGAATATGTTATAACTAAAGAAGAAGGACCAGCCCACGACAAGACTTTTACTGCTATTGTTAAAATTGATGATATTGTTTATGGTGAAGGAGTAGCCCATAGTAAAAAAGAAGCTGAACAAGAAGCTGCTAAAAATGCATTAAAAAAGAGTGTTAATATATAGTATTAGGAATATAAATTTCAAATCAATATTGAAATTTTTTTAATATTGAAAAACACTTGCATTTTAATAAGAAATGTGATATTATAACGACGTTTTAAAAGAAAAGGGGAGTTTTGTATGAATAAAAGGGTTAAAAAGGCTTTATACCTTAGTTTGTTAATGACGGGTTTATCGATTAAGAAAAGTGATGCCTATACTGTAGAGGCTAGTGGAATATCAAAATATGTAGAAGATACTAATGTATATAGTAATTTTAAAGATTTAAATGTCTCAAATTTATTTGCTGGTATTGCTAAGGAGCCTCAAAATTATCTAAACTATTTAGCTAGTTTAGAAGAAGATAATAAATATCAAGAATTAAGTATTATTTCTAATAATAACTATAAAGAACGTAGTGATATAGAAGAAAATCCTATTGATAATAATTATAAAATAAGTAAAGAAGCTAGTTGTGTTGAAGCTATATCTAAAGAAAAAACTGATAAATCTAGTGAAATATATCACGATGAAAATTTAGAAGCTCAAACTAGAAGTTGGGAAGAACGTAATTGTGAATTTTCAGTTTACTATGATAGTTTTCCGTGCGATGTTGAATTTCAAAATCACATAAAGTCTGTTGCTTCAAAATATGAAGTGCCATTTGAGGTATTAATGATTATTTTAGATCAGGAAACAAATGGTTATTGGAATGCTAATGGGGTAATTTCTAAGACTAATGATTATGGTCTTGCTCAAATTAATAAATGTAACTTACAATTTATTTATGATAGTATAGGTATTACTAAAAATCAAGTACTAAATGATCCATATAAAGCTGTTGAAGCTGAAGCATTTATAGTTAGATATTGCTTCGATAATATGGGTTATGACCAATATAATTTTGATTATCGTAATGCTTTTGGTTGTTATAATGGTTGGTTAAAATGGGAAGAAAAAGAGCCATGTAGGAAATATGCTGATAGATGTATGGAAAGATTAAGTGAGCATTTTGATATTAATGATAGATATATTGGTAATAAAATGGTAAAAAAATAAAAGACCCTTATGAGTCTTTTCTTTGAATCTTTGTATCTAGATAGTAATTACGTAGTTCTTTGAATCTTTGATAATGAACCACTTCTCTTTGTCTTAAAAATGATAATGGTGCTATTACATCAATGTCATTAGTTAAATCCATTAAATGCTCATAAGTAGCTCTTGCTCTTTGCTCAGCAGCCATATCACTTTCTAAATCTGCAATAAAATCACCAGTAGTTTCAATATATGATGATGTAAAAGGAACACCGTTTGGATCATTTAAAAATAGTCCTCCATCATGCATAGTAAACATACCACCCATTCCAGCTTGTTTGATTTCTTCTATTGTAGCACCTTTTGTTAGTTGGTATATCATCGCTGATATCATTTCTAAGTGGGCTAATTCTTCTGTGGCAATATCGGTTAATAGGGCTTTACCCTTATCATCTGGCATAGTATATCTTTGATTTAAATATCTTAAAGCAGCAGCAAGTTCAGAATCAGGTCCACCATATTGTGCGTATAAATATTTAGCCATTTTTAAATCTTTATTTTTTATATTAACAGGATATTGTAATTTTTTTTCATATTTCCACATTTTAATTACCTCCTCTTTCCCAAGGCCAAGGTTCATTATCCCACGCCCATGGATATACCATATTTGCTTCGTTGTTTACTTGAATTGGACCAAATTGTTTTTGGTATTCATCCATTAGTTTTTTAGCTTCCTTGCTATATGCTGAGAATGCCATAATCATATCCTTATCATCAGGATGTATATCCAAATAAAGATTGATATCATGAGCTGCAAAACATAGTGCATCTAAACGTGTTTTTAAGTTATCTTCTAATGGTATTGGATTGGCTAGTTTATAGGCATTGTATAGTTTTGGAAACATATTTCCCCGTATAAATCCCTGATAAGGATCATACATATCATTAGCATTTACATTTTCTGTAAATATTGGTTTATTATAATTATTATTCATATAATTATAATAGTCTAAAGCATTTTTATATTCATTCATGTTATACCTCCATTTTATATTAGTCAATTTAATGAGATATGTATAGGCATGTAACTATATAAAAATAAGTTATCTAAAATTATTTTAGTGTATTCATGCAAAAACTTATAAAAAAGTTTATTAATTTGATAAAAATGCTTGATAATTTTAAAAAAAATTGATATATTATATTAGTAAATGTTATGGCGTGATTGGTGAAGTGGTTAACACGGCGGATTGTGGTTCCGTTATGCAAGAGTTCGATCCTCTTATCGCGCCCCATATTGAATTTTACGCACACCTTTGTGCGAAAGTTAAAGTAAAAGTTCGTAATACTTGATATTATGGACTTTTTTCTTTGCAAAGGTGGTGAGTATATAAAATGAATGTGTCCATAGAGATTTTAGAATTTCCTTTGTGTATAAAAAATAAGATATTAAGAATTAAAAATATTACCAAACTAAACATAGAATATATTGCAGGAAAGAATATTGTCTTTAATCATTCTAATTTAGGATTAAATGAACCGCATAAAATTGTCATTAGTAATAATACTCAAAGAATAGTTTTACTTTGTTATGATGATGATTCAATTCTATACAATGAAGATTTATCAGATACTATTACTATAACTGAATTAAGCAATATAATTGAATACTTATTAAAAGAAAATTAAAAAAATTTTAAATTCATTTTACTCTTTATTTATAAGGGTTAAACAACTGTTTTTAGGTATAATTTTCAAATTGTGTCCGTTGCATGTCCTAAAAAAATGTGGTATTATGACAATATACGAAAATTCTAGATAATCGTATATTTGAATTATTTTGCAGTTCTTAATACAAGGGAAATTCTTCCTTGTTTTTTTGTCGTTTAAAAAAATATAGAAAAGGAGAGATGAAAAATGGATGACAAAAAATTTGTAGTAGGACTTTACCCAAGAGTTTCAACAGAGGATCAATTTAGGAATGGTCATAGCTTAGATGAACAAAAAGAAAGAATGTTGAAACTATGTGATTACAAGAATTATGAAGTGTATAAGATGTATGAGGATGCAGGAATAAGTGCTGAAAATATGAATCGACCTGCTTTTCAAGAAATGATTCAAGATATTAAAGATGGGAAGATAAACAAAATACTTGTTTATAAGTTAGATAGACTTACTCGATCTATCAAAGATTTAGAAGAGATATGTACCTTTTTAGAAGATAATAATTGTAGTTTAGAAAGTATGTGTGAAGATATTAATATATCTACTGCTAATGGTAATTTTTTTATAAGAATGCTTACCATTCTTGCTCAACTAGAAATAGAAAGAACAAGTGAAAGAACTAAATTTGGAATGATTGGTGCAGTAAAGAAAGGTCATTTTGTAGGACGTGCTCCTATTGGATATGATAAACAAGACAAAAAGTTAGTTATAAATGATATTGAAAGTGAAGTTATTAGAAGAATATTTGATTTATATATTAAAGGTACTGCAGCTAATGCAATTACTAAATTATTAAATGAAGAAAAGGCATTAAATAGAAAATGGATACCTACTCTAGTAGATAGAATATTATCTAATGAAATTTATATTGGTAATTATGTTCATAGAAAAACTATTAGTGTAGAAGAATCACAAACTTTTATTGGTGTTGCTCCAGCAATTATTGAAGAAGAAGTTTTTAATATTGCTCAAATACCAAAACAAAAGAATCTTAAAAACTACAAAAGAAAACAAACTTATATTTTTATGCAAAGTATCAAATGTCCTAAGTGTGGTACTATCATGGGAGGTTGTTCTAGTAAAAGTCATACAGGAGAAAAACATTGTTATTATCAATGTGCTAATTGTAAAACAAGAGTTAGTGAAAAGAAATTTGAAAAACAAATGATTAATTTTTTAGATGATATGCTAGATTTCTTTTTATTAATTGATAATAGTTATAAAACTTATTTGTATCAAGATACTGAAAAAGAATTAAAGAAATGTAATAAAATAATTGATGAATTAAATACAAAAGAAAAAAGAATTAAGAAAGCATTTGAAGATGGTATCGTTGAAGAGATAGAACTAAAGGATGAATTAGATTTTATTAAAAATCAAAAGAAAATAACAGAAGAGAAAATCAAAGATTTAACTATAAAAGAAAGCACAGAAGATCATAAAAATGAAATGAGATTAATTTATAATTTAAAACAATTAGAACAAATAAAAAATAAATCATATTATGTTAGAAAGAATCATTTATGGGATAAATTATCTAAAGAAAAAAAACAAGAATTAGTATTTAAATATATTGATAATATTAGTATTGAAGTCGATAAAAAGAAAAATGTATCTATTAAGAAAATTAATATCAATAAAAAAGAGATTAATAACATTGGTTATTTATTCAGAGAAAATTGTTTTGATTTAGTAATTAATTCTAATGATGAAAGTTTGTTATTATCTAATTATAAATCAAAAGAAGATATAGATAGTTATATAAAATCGTTAAGTGAATTTTATAAGATTAAACAAAATAATTTAAATATTGATTCTATCAATTTAAAAGGACTAAATCAAAATAATGCTGTATTACAAATAATTCCTAACAAAAAAGAAGATAGGTTGGAGAAAGAAAAATATACTTTATTGCAGATAAGTAATTAAAAAAGAGTTTAATTTGTGGTAAAATATTTAATGAAAGAACTATATTTTGAATAGGTCAATCGCGACTGACCAATCATGAAAGGAAGAAAAAATGTTAGAAAAAAATAATGCTGAGATGATTCAAGAAATTAAAGAAGTTATTTTGAGTAGTAGAAAAAAAGTGGCTTATGAAGTAAATAATACTATGTTATATGCATATTGGAATGTTGGAAGAATTATTGTTGAAAATGAACAAAATGGTAATATTAAAGCAGAATATGGAAAACAAATTATGAAAGAACTCTCTAAGGAATTAAGAAAAATTTTAGGAGCAGGATTTTCTGTCAGCAATTTATTTAATATGCGTAAACTTTATATTACTTATCCAAAATTCCAGACAGTGTCTGGAAAATTGAGTTGGTCGCACTATTGTGAATTATTGAGTATTGAGAATGCTGATGAGCGAAATTTTTATGAAAAAGAATGTTTAAATTCTAGTTGGAGCGTAAGGGAACTAAAAAGGCAATTAGAAACATCTTTATTCGAAAGATTATTACTTTCTGAAGGAAAAAAGAATAAGGAAAAAGTTTATGAATTATCAAAGGTTGGACAATCACTTAATACACCCGAAGATGTATTAAAAGAACCTTATGTGTTTGAGTTTTTAGGAGTTAAAGAAAATAAACCAATTTTAGAAAAAGATTTAGAGCAAAAGTTAGTAAAGCATATTGAAGAGTTTTTACTTGAATTAGGAAAAGGTTTTATGTTTGTTGGAACACAACAAAGAGTTACTTTAGGAAATACTCACTATTATGTTGATATGGTTTTTTATAATAAAATATTAAAATGTTATGTTTTAATTGATTTAAAAGTTGGTCAAATGAAAGCTGAATATGCAGGTCAAATGAATATGTATTTAAATTACTATAATGAAGAAATAAATGATAAAGACGATAATAAACCAATAGGAATTATTCTTTGCAAAAGTAAAAAAGATATTGCAATTGATTATGCTTTAGGAGGGCTTTCAAACAATGTTTTTGCCTCTACTTATACTTATTATATTCCTAATAAAGAGGAATTAATAAATGAAGTTGAAAAAGTTTTAAATGAAAATTGATGTCAATGGAGGAAGGTATTATATGAATAAAGAAGAATTTTTATCTAAATATTGGAGATATTATTTAAATATTGAAAATGACGTTATAAATTTAGAAAAATATATTACTTTTGATAAAAGAAATTATCGTTGCTTTTCGGTAGAATTTATTAAAATAATTCAAGTTATATGCTCGGAAATAGATGTAATATTACATTTAATAACTTCAAAAGGAAATATGAATGGGTATAAGGAATTTTTATCAAATGATATTAGGTATAAATGTATACAAAAGAGTAAGACACAATTAAAGCTAAATAAAGAAATACAATTATCTCCTTTTAAATTATTAAAAAAAGATAAAGGTTTAGATTGGTGGGGTAGTTATAATGATATTAAGCATCATAGACAGGATCATGATAATTTTGTTAAGGCTAATTTATATAATGTATTAACCTCATTATCGGCATTATATTTTTTGGAATGTTTATACTATAATTTTAATTATTATGATATAAATGATCATAATAGTGATTCTATGCCTAGGCCTAAATCTAAATTGTTTGAATCAATTAATAATATAAAAGATAATGTTGTTGATACACTTGAATTTATTCAAGTTGACGAATGGAATGATTAGCAAATATTAATTTAATGATGGTAATTTCTATTTGTAAAAAAATGTCAATAATTAATTATTTGCATTGAATTTATAGACATTTATGTTACAATATTATTGTATGTTTGTACAGACTTTTTTGTTTTATATGGATTTTTTTATGTTGCTTTAACAAGAACGAAAGGTTTTGTTTATATTTTAGTACCAAATATACCAATTCTAAAACGTTTAAAGTTTTTTATGGAAATTAAAAACGAAGAAAATGTTTCTGAAGATTATAGTTATGTTAAGTAGGTGAAGTTATGGCGAGAAGAAAACGTAATTACTACTATGATGTAGATTATACAGGATTTTTTATCTTTTTTTGTATAGCTTTTGTATGGTCAATATTTACAAAGTATTACATAATTGTCTTGATAATTTTAGGTTAGTGTAAAGAGTTTTGGGGTAAAAAGATAAAAAAGTTGAATTTTATAATAAA
>CAYTKH010000003.1:0-38095 GCA_964438315.1 uncultured Muribaculaceae bacterium
AATGATGAAGTTGAAATTATTGGTCTTAAAGATACTCAAAAATCAGTTGTTACAGGAATTGAAATGTTCCGTAAACAATTAGACTATGCAGAAGCTGGAGATAACGCTGGTATTTTACTTAGAGGTATTTCTAGAGAAGATGTTGAAAGAGGTCAAGTAATCGCTAAACCAGGAAGTGTTACTCCACATAAAAAATTCAAAGCTCAAGTATATGTACTTAGCAAAGAAGAAGGTGGACGTCATACACCATTCTTCTCAAATTACCGTCCACAATTCTATTTCAGAACAACAGATGTTACAGGAGTTATTGAACTTCCAGCTGGTGTTGAAATGGTAATGCCTGGAGATAATATTGAAATGACAGTTGAATTAATTGCTCCTATCGCTATTGAAAATGGAACTAAGTTCTCAATTCGTGAAGGTGGTAGAACAGTTGGTGCTGGTAACGTTTCAGAAATTATTGAATAATAAATTGAGATGAAATTTCATCTCTTTTTGTTTCCAAATTTTAGACTTTATGGTAAAATATTATCAGAGGAGATAACATGATAGAAGAAGTAGAAAAGTATGTAAAAGAAAAACATAAGAATCAAAAAAGAAAAAATGGTACGCCATATTATATTCATCCATTTTGTGTAAGAGATATTTTAAAACAAAAAGGGTATGATGAAAATCATCAATTAGTGGCATTGCTTCATGATATTTTAGAGGATACTGATGGTACAAAAGAGGAGATATTAAAACTTACAAATAACGATGTATTAAATGCAGTATTATTATTAACTAAAGAAAAAAATTATAATAATTTAGAATACATTAGTAGAATTAAAAAAAATTCTTTAGCACTTAATGTTAAATTAGCAGATCGTCTACATAATATAGTTGAATGTATATATACAGACCTCAAATTCAAAAATAAATATATAAAAGAAACGGAAGAATATTATATTGAACTAGCTAGAAAAACAGCATTTGAAGAGGATATTATAAATGCTTTAAATTTATTAAAGGATTTTTAAAAAAAGATAGGGTACTATCTTTTTAATATACCTGAATTTTTGTACATAAAATACATTTTATTGTTAGTTATAAGTTCTAAATCGCCAATATATTCTATCGCTAAAGCATTAAATTTTAATTTAAAATCATTTAGACCTTTATATGGATTATCTTTTATATTGGTTGCAGTAATTCCACCTAAGTTAAATTTCTTAAATCCCAATTTAGAATATCTTTCACATAATTTCCAAATTAATAGATGTTTAGAATTTAGTACCTTAAATCTAGTATCATATCCATCTATTAAAAGATTTACTTCATCTTTATTCTTAATAATCATCGCTGATGAAGTAACAATACCATCTGGGTATTTAGTTAATAAATTAGTTGCATTTACAAGTTGATTTTGATAAACATTAACTAGTTTATCAATTTCAATTTTTTTATTTATTAAGACCTTATTATTTTTTGTATTGTTTCTTATATCGACATTTATTTTACTAGCTAAATAATCGTATTTCTGAAATTCTTTTTGACAATTTTGAACAAAAGATTTAGTGTCTAACTTTGTATAGAAAAATTCAACATTATTTGAACTTTCAAAATACTTATAGGTATCTTTAAAATATTTTAAATCCCTAGGATATTTCTTTTTAGTATGTAAATATAGATAATCTAAATCATCTATGTTACCTTTATAGACACTAATTCCATTTTTTGAGGCACTCCTTATTTTAGTTCTAAATTGTTTATTAATGTTTTTAAATAGAATATAGTAAGGTGGATTTAAATCTATAATAGCCTCAAATCTTGGTTTAATAGATTCAAAAAAATTATTGTATCCTAGATGTTTATATCCTAAACTATTTAAATTAGCAAGAATATTATCATAATAATTATTTTTAGTAGTTATATTATACTTTAAATCATAGGTACTTTTTATAATATAGGGGCTAATTTTAATACCAACAATTTGATTTCTATTAAAATATTTTTTGATCTCGTCTGTATAAGTAGCTAGTAAAGAAGTATTATTATAATCGATTAAAAAACCCCTTGGACAGTATGCAAATTTGTACTTTTTATTCTTTTCTATTAAAAACAAACCAGCAGCAACAATATTTTTATCATCATACAAACCTAAGAATATACAATCAAATCCTTGATTGCTCATAACGAAAGCATATTCGACTGTTTGATAAATAGAATTGATATAAAAACTATCACAAAAACATTTAAATTCTTCGTTTGTTAACTCCTTTAAGACCATAAACTCACCTCGTGTTAGTTAGTATACCATAAAATTAAATAAAAATAAATAAATCTATTGAATAATCATATAATATTATGATATAATGCAATTGGCTTTTTCAAATACACACATTATTGATTCTAATGCCTAGTGCCTTATGGTGGTAATTAGAAGTTGAGATAATGGAGGAATAACAAAAGGAGGAATGAAAATGACAGTAGTGTCAATGAGTTATTTACTAGAAACAGGAGTTCACTTTGGTCATCAGACTAAAAGATGGAATCCTAAGATGAAAGAGTATATCTTTACAGCAAGAGATGATATTTATATCATAGACTTGCAAAAAACTGCTAAAAAGATAGAAGAAGCATATGAAGCTTTAAATAAGATAGCAGTAGAAGGAGGAAAAGTACTATTTGTTGGAACTAGAAAACAAGCTAGTGAGGCAATCATTGAGGAGGCTAAACGTAGTGATTCATACTATGTAGCTGAAAGATGGCTAGGTGGTACTTTAACAAACTTTAAGACGATTAGAAGAAGAGTTAAGAGATTAGAAGAAATTGAAAGAATGGAACAAGATGGTACATTTGATTTACTACCTAAAAAAGAAGTTATTCAAATTAAGAAAGAATATAATAAACTTAATAAAATATTATGTGGAATTCGTGATATGCATAAACTTCCAGATGCTTTATACATAGTAGATCCATCAGCTGAAGAAATTGCTATTAAGGAAGCTAGAAAGCTAAATATTCCTGTATTTGGTATTGTAGATACAAACTGTGATCCAGATATGGTTGATTATGTAATACCTGGTAATGATGATGCAATTAGAGCAGTTAAGTTAATAACTGGTGTTATGGCAAATGCTATTGTTTCAGCTAATGGTGGTAAAATTGTAGATTATGTTAAAGACGATGATAAAAATGAAAACATTATGGAAAGAGCTTTACAAACAGTAAAGAAGAAAGAAGATTATGTTCCTAATAATAAAAACTTCGATCGTCCAAAAAAGGAAGAATTTAAAAAAGACAGAAAAGAAGAAAAAGTAGTTAAAGAAGAAGTAAAAAAAGAAGAAAAAGCGGTTAAAGAAGAAGTAGTTAAAAAAGATAAAAAAGAAGAAGCCAAAGATATCGATTTAACTAAAATGACAGTTTCTGAATTAAGAGACTTAGCAAAAAATAGAGAAATTAAGGGATATTCAACAATGAAGAAAACAGAACTTATTGATGCCCTAAAATAAAGGAGATTAGTTATGATAAGTGCAAGCTTAGTAAAAGAACTAAGAGAAAAATCTGGTGCAGGTATGTTGGATTGTAAAAAAGCTCTAGAAGCTAACAATGGTGATATCGATGCATCAATGGATTGGTTAAGAGAAAAAGGAATTTCAAAAGCCCTTAAGAAAGCTGATCGTATTGCAGCTGAAGGATTAACAGAAATTTTAATTAAAGGTAATACTGCAGCTATTGTTGAAGTAAATTCTGAAACAGACTTTGTAGCTAAAAATGATGAATTTAAGAGCTTAGTTACTACAATATTAAATGCAATTGTAGATAATAATACAGATGATACCGTTGAAAGTGTTTTAAAACTTGAAACAGATGAAGGTACTATTGAAGATTTGATTGTAGCTAAAACAGCTAAAATTGGAGAAAAATTAAGTTTTCGTCGTTTTGTTAAAGTAATGAAATCAGATAACGAAGAATTTGGTTCATACATTCATATGGGTGGTAAGATATCAGTGCTTACTATCGTTGATGGTGCAAGTAGCGAAGTAGCTAAAGATGTAGCAATGCATGCAGCAGCTATGAGACCAATATATGTAAAACGTGAAAATGTTCCCACTGATGTACTAGAAAAGGAAAGGGCAGTTTTAAAAGAACAAGCTATCAACGAGGGTAAACCAGCTGATATAGCAGAGAAAATGGTAGAAGGAAGAATTAGAAAATACTATGAAGAAGTTTGTCTAGAAGAACAACCATTTGTCAAAGATTCAGATATAAATGTTAAGACATTTGTTAGTAATAACGGTGGTACTATCGTTAATATGGTAAGATATGAAGTTGGTGAGGGACTAGAAAAAAGAAATGAAAACTTTGCCGATGAAGTTGCAAAACAGATAAATGGATAAAAATGTTAAAAAGTGATATATTCAAAATATATTGCTTTTTTTTGTATAAAATTTAGTTACGTAAAAAAATAATATTCTCTAATAGATTTATAATTAATAGTAGTATTAGAATAGATTAATAAAAAAATTATACGAAATGATGAAAAATTTAAACTTTTGACTTCAAAAAATGATCCGAACTGAGGAATATAGTGAAGGAGTATTACTCTCCTTCATATATTCCTTATTTTTTTGGAATAATGTTCTTTGACAATTTAATAAGAATAGTTGAATACGTTTTTAATATGTCGGTTAGACAAGCTCATTAATAAGTATGCTTGTGAATAATGCGATTAAAAATATTAAGTATAATGATACTTCTACTAAGATACTAACTATTTAATAGAGGTGTAACCTATGGAATTGATTCATAATCAATTGTTCAACTATTAGAAAACATTTAGAAAATAAAGATATATTCATACCTAAAATTTTAAATATTAAATTCATAAAAAAGAAAGGACGTGGAAATATGAATGAAACAAATGTAGGGGATTTCTCTATGGAGGATATTTATTTTAAAGATGCATTTACAAAAACAGGAAATAAATTAAATTTAGAGGTGAATGATGTAACAGTAGATTCAATTATTTCCAAAAATAATAAATTTGGAATTGATAGTGAAGGAAATCTAAGTGTAAATAGCATTTCTTCAAATCAGGGATTTAATATACCGATTGGTGATTTAGTTTACCCAGTAGGATCAATCTATCTTACCGTAAATAATAGCAATCCATCTTCTTTGTTTGGAGGAAGTTGGGAGAGGATTCAAGGTAGATTTTTACTAGGTGCAGATGAATATTATCAAACTGGAACGATGGGAGGATTTTATTCTGTTACAAGTGGAGAACCATCAAACAATGAAACAGGAGCTGCTAATGGAAATACAGGAAGTACCACTTTAACTATCGATCAAATTCCAGGTCATGACCATCGTTCAAGAGGTTCTACTTTCATCGAAGGTGGTAGTGGTGCTGGGTCAGTCGCTACTATGAACTTTGCGGCAGGTAATTATAAAAGACATCATTATGAAACAACCTTAGAAACAGGTGGAGGACAAGGACATACACATACACTAAATTCACATACACATACACTAAATTCACATACACATACTGTTTCAGTTATGCCTCCTTATTTAGCAGTTTCAATTTGGAAGCGAATAGCCTAATTATTTATTGAATATATAATTTATTTTCTAAATCATCTTTTAATAAAACGGAATGGAGGAGAAAAATGGAACAAATTGAATTAAAAGATTTAAGAAAAACAAGAGAAAAACATTTTTTGAGAAAAGATGGGCTTATTGTAGCACAACTTTTTGATGACGATATTCATTATAAAAACGGAGAATTTTACGATGAAATTGATAATACCCTATTAAAAGATAGTGAATATTATCATAATAAAAGTAATTCATATAAAGTTTACTTTCATGAAAATACAACAGGACTTTTAACAAAAATAGATTTTGATAATCATTATATTTGTTATCAACTTAAAAATAGTAATTATGTACAAGCTATGATAGAAAATAACAACTCTAAACTATACAAAAATATAAAATATGAGAACATTTTAAATGGCATTGATATAAAGTACAATGTAATGCCTACAAAAGTCAAAGAAAATATTATTATAAAAAATAAGGAATCTTTAGTAGAAAAAATCAGTTTTAATATTGAAACAGATTTAACGTTAAAGTTGAATGTTGATAAAAGTATATATGCTCTATCAAATGAAGAAATAATATTTAAAATAGATGCTCCTTACTTAATCGATATAAATGGTAAAGTTATAAATGAAGTTTCTTATAAACTTAAAAAAAATAATGATGGATATCTTTTAGAACTTATTATTGATAAGTCAATATTTGAAAATATTGAACTTGAATATCCGATTACAATTGATCCAACAATAACCAACTATACGAGTAACAATATGTACGATACTTATATTTATCAAGGTGATACAAATGTTTCTCGCAGTAATCTACCATATTTAAAAGTTGGTGTTGAAAATGTAAACGGAACAAATGTGATTAATAGAACTTTAATAAAATTTGATTTACCAACAATAGGAACGGGAAGTCAAATTGTATATGCAGGCTTGGATTTAACAGGATATCCTATAGTAGAAGGCTCATCTGATGAAAGTGTGATTTGTGTTCATCAAATTACCTCTGATTGGTTAGAATCAGGTGCAAATTGGAATAATATGAACGATAAATATCAATCTAGAATAGAAGCATCATTTATAGGTATAAGAAGTATTGCCGATATTGAAGGAACTATACAACATTTGTATCACAATGAATGTGAAATTACAAACTTGGTGAAAAAATGGTATACTTCGGATCCTAATTATGGTATTATGCTAAAAGCAAATAAAGAGGTTTATAAAAATGGTATAATACCTATGTTCTTTTCAAAAAATCATGGCATTGATAATGTTGAATTAAAGCCACTACTAACGATCGTTTACAAAAATCAAAATGGTGTAGAGTCCTATATGGATTATAAGGTACAATCCTTTAGTCAAGGAAAAACATATTTGAATACTTATAATGGTAATTTAACAAGTATTTTTGAAGTTGGATCTACTAAAACAGGAAAGATGCCAATTAATTTGAATCTTGTTTATAATACAAATGATGTTATTTTAAATAATGATTTAGGTTATGGTAAAGGTTATAATTTAAGTCTTGGACAAACTATTAAAGAAACTACAATCGATTCTATAAATTATTTGGAATATCTAGATGATGATGAAACAATCCATTATTTCAGATTAATTGATAACATTTATAAAGATGAAGATGGTCTTGATATGACAATTGAAAAACAAGACTCTGAATGTATCTTAAAAGATAAAGATGGTAATAAAATGTTCTTTAATAAAGATGGAAATATATTTTATCTAACTAAAATTAAAGATACAAAAGAAAATATGGCAACAATTACATATAATACAAATCATACAATTTCTAAGGTAATAGATGCTTCATCATCAGAAATTAATATCACTTATCAAGATAATAAAATTATAATAGTAAGTCCAAATCAAACTGTAACTTTAAATTATATTAATAATATTCTTACTAGTTTAGCAAAAAAATCTGGTGTAACTACATTTAATTATAATGATAATTTTCTAATTACGAGTATTACAGATGAAAATGATTTAAAAATATGTTATGAATATTATGACTATGTTCCATATCGTATAAAAAAAGTGATAGAATTTGCAACTGATAATAGTGTAGGAAATTACTTCAATGTAACTTATAATTTTAATTCAACAACAATTATTGATAATAAAAATAAAGCAGAAACCCTAACTTTTAATAATTATGGAAATGTAGAAACTATTACAAGTTTAAAAAATCATGATGATATTTTAAATGCTTATGGTAAAAATATGCAATATGGAAATGAAGGATATAGTGATGGAAGTGTTTACATTCCAATAAAAAATAAACTTTTAAATTATGATATTCCATGTAAATATGTAAAAAATTACTTATCAAATTCTAGTTTTGAAGAAAATAATATTTTATTTACTAAAACAAGTAACGTATCGTTATCAATATCAAATGATATATCAGTATCTGGTTTTAAATGTTTAAAAGCTATATCAACATCTATTAATCAAGTTATTAGTCAAAGTATTATTGTACCAAAGGATAATTATTATACATTTAGTACATATATAAAAAATTCATCGCCTTTAAAAATCGTATTAAGTTATATTGATTCAAATAATCAAGAACAAGAAAAAATAGAATTTATTAAATCTAGTGAATCATTTGAAAGATATGATGTTACAACCTATTATCCAAATGATGCAACTAGTAATTTAGTAATTAAAATTGTTTTAGATGAAGCAGGTACTTATTATATAGATGATGTTCAATTAGAACAAAGTGAGGTAGCTAATTACTATAATTTATTAGATAATTCAGATTTTTCAAAAGGAATTAGTGATTGGAGCCTTACAGTACAAGATAACTTAACAGGTTTACCTATATCTTCATCAAATGTTTTTTCAAAAGTAGATTTAAATAATGATGTAACAGCTTTAAAAATCAAAATGGATCCTGAAAATTCAACTACTGTATCCAAAACATTTAATATTAATGGAAAAGCAAAAGATACATATTATATTTCATTTTGGTATAAAAATGAAGGATACCCTGCATATGATGGTGTTGGATCTGAAGTTATGAACAGTGTAATTATTACTTTCAATTATATAGATGATGAAAATGGACAGTGTGTTTTACCATCTAAACCATTTAATCCAAACGAGTTTGAATGGCAATACTTTACAGCTAAATTTGAAGCTATAAAAGATTTTGATTCGATGGAATTGTGTTTCCTACAGTATGGTGAAGCAAATGACTTATATATTACAAATATTAGTTTATTTAAAGATGTTAGAGATGTACATTATGAATATGATGAATCAGGAAATCTTACAAGTATAAACGATTTAACAAATCAATCAACTTCATTTAAATATGATACAAATAATCAACTAATTAATATGATGAATCCAAAAGGAACTAATTTTAGTTATGAATATAATAAAGAGATAACTGATCAAGTTTTAAATGGAATTAGTGAATCTGGTATATCTAATAAGATAAAATATGATTCTAATAATAATCCAATTCAAACTAAAATTATTAAAAATCAAACCTCTTATGAAGATATACCCGATGGATATTATAGAATAAAAGTAAAAGGTACAAATAAATATGTTAGATGTACTAAATTAGGTGTTGTTTTAACAGAATATGATTCAAAACATAATAATTGGTATATTTTAAAAGAAAATGGTCTATATAAATTAAGACACTGTATTTCAGAAAATTTATATTTAAATGCTAATTTAAATGATATATTTGTATCTCAAAGTTACTGTTATATAAATTTTCATCTTCAAGAAAATCATCTATATTTGCTAGAAATAGGAAATAGTAATAATTATTTAAAAGTTGATGGTTCATCATTAGTTATTTCAAATCTAGAAGATAATCATGATAATTTTGAATTTTATCTAGAAAGTATAGATAATGAAGAATTTATTGAAAGTAATGCAGAATATACATCTGATGGAAAAGTTATGACTAGTATAACTGATTCTTTATTACATAAGACTCTTTATGACATAGATTGCGAAAGTGGACAAGTAAATTCTATTACAAATCCAAATGGTGTTATTACTACATATAGTTATAATGATAAAGATCAATTAACTTCTATATCAACAAAGGATAAAACTGTTCAATATACATATAATAATCAACAATTACTAGATAAAATTATTCAAAATAATAGACAATATAGTTTTATTTATGATAAATTTTTAAATGTTAAACAAATAAAATTAAACAACATTCCTTTAGTAACTAATAATTATGAAGAAAATAATGGTAATTTATTATCTAGTACATATGGTAATAATCAAACAATTTCTTTTGAATATGATGATTTTAATAGATTGAAATTAAAGACAAAAAGTGATGATACTTATAAATATATGTATGATAACAATGGTGCTTTAGTAAAGATTTTATCAAATAATGATATTATAAAATATACTTATGATATGGCAAAAAGATTATGTCAGTATAGACTTAATGATTTTAAAATTAAATATACTTATGATGCTAATTTTAATGTTGTATCTAAAATATATGAGTTAGATGATATAAAACATGTAGTAAATTATACATTAAATAATGAAGATATGGTTACTAAGATAGCCCTTGATGAATTAGAGATGAACTATGAATATGATAGTTTACAAAGATTAAAGAAAACAACAGGTATTATTAGTGATAGCTATTCTTATGTAACAAATGGTAAGAGAACATCTATGTTAGTAAAGAAGATGAATAACGTCTCATATGTTTACAATCGTTTAAATAGCATAACACATATCTATAATGGAGAGGTATTAGAACACAGATATTACTATGATGATTACAATGAATTAATAAAGGAAAATGATTATGTTTTAAATCAAACGATTGTTTATGAATATGATGATTTAGGAAATATCTTATCAAAGAAGATTTATAATTTAAATACTAATACATTAATTGATGAAAACATTTATGAGTATAATAATTCAAATTGGATAGATCAATTAACAAAGTTTAATAATACAGTAATTACTTATGATGAAATAGGAAATCCTTTAACTATTGGAAATATTCAATTAAATTGGATAAATGGTAGACAATTAAAAGAATATAATGATTCAAATTTAAATATTGAATATAAGTATAATGTAGATGGTATTAGAACATGTAAGATAGTAAATGATATTGAAACAAAATATTATTTAGAGGGAAGAAAAATAATATTTGAAAAGTGTGGTAATAATGTGATATACTATATGTATGATGAAGCAGGAGAAATTATTGGATTACAATATAACAATACACCTTATTACTATATAAAAAATAATCAAAATGATATTATTGCTATAGAAGATAATAATCATTTTGTACTAGCTAAATATACCTATGATTCATGGGGAAATATTATTTCAATTAAAGATATAAATGGAGTAGATATAAGTAATAATCCAAATAATATTGCAAATATAAATCCATTTAGATATAGAAGTTATTATTATGATGTAGAAACAAAGTTATATTATTTAAATAGTAGATATTATAATCCATTATGGGGAAGATTTATAAATGCAGATGGTATAATTGGAGCGAATAAAGATATATTATCTTATAACTTATATGCATATGTAAGTAATGATCCTATTAATAAAGTTGACTCTGATGGAGAAATGGCTTTAACACTATTCACAACCAGCATACTAGCGGTAGCTATGGCAGTGATGTCTGTAGTGGCAAGTAAGGTAATCAGTAATGCATTATCTGAAATAGACTTAACGCTTCCAGTTAAAAAACAACTTACTGTACCAGATTTAACCAAGACACATTCAAAGGATGATACAAAGGTTCAAAGTAAAGTTATTTCTAAAGTATCAGCTGTTTCAAATGTTAAAGAAAATATAACAAGTAAGGATATAACAAAGCCATGTACTCGTGCAAAAATAGAAGGAAATGATGTAGAAAGGTACGGGGAAAGACTTACTGTTAAAAAAACAGCAAGTGTTGTTATGAGTGGAAATAGTGTAATGTGTGATACAGAATTTGATGTATGGAGAGTTGGAAGTAAAATTTATGGAGGTATATATTATGATGGGAAACATAAAAATATGTCAAATTATTATCAGCATTATCATCCAAATCGTTGGTCAAATTCAAAAGGAGAACATCCACATATATGGTATTATGATTAAAGGGGGAATTACAATATGCTTGTAAAAAAAATTTCAGATAATGCTTTTTTAGAATTGATAAAATATTCGATAGATAAGAGTAATTATATTTCATTTTTTGTCCAATATAATCGATGTAATCCATGTGACGAATATATAGTTAAAATCATTTTAGAAGAAGAAAATAAGGATAACGAAACATTTTTTAATACTTATGCACTAGAAGATATTCAAAAATTTGAAAAAAAATATAAGTATGTAAATAGAATCCAAGAGTTAATACAGCCATATTTTAAAGAATTTCAAGGAGATAATATTTCATTTGAAGACTTTGTAGCGATATATGTACGTGTTGCACTTATTGATGCATATTACAAATATTATTCTCAAAAAAATTTAGATAATTATATGAGCGAATTAGTTTATGAGCAAAAACATTATTATGGTATAAATAATGATTTGTTGGGAATAACTTATTATTTTAAAATTGATGAATATATAAAAAATAGTATTTTATCAAGTAAAAAGAAAATATGGGATTGGATATACCCATATGGTTTAGAAAACATTTCTTTTCTAAAAGATAATCAATATTGGCTTAAATCAGTAGCTCATGAAAAATTATGTGATATTTACTGTGAATCAGAACAAGAATATAGGTATTTAAAATCAATTGGTGTTGAGTTTTATGAAAATGAGTATGTACCAATTTCAGATGAAGAAAAAGTAGATATTACAGTTGATGGATTTAAAATATAATTTTAGAAAAAGTTAAAATATATAACAGAAAAAGATACTAATATGTTCTCTCTCACTCTGTTATTAAAAATGGCGATATTGTTTGTCTTAATCCTAAAATTGATATTCCAACAACAGTTATAGTTGTAAAAAATGGTTCAAGTGTAATGTGTGATGATGAATTTTCTGCTTTTGAAGTAGCTATTAATTTTATAGGATTTATTGGTCCTGAAATTGATAAAAATAAAAAATTTGGTAATACATATTATTATCACTATCATCCAGATAGGAATTCTCATAGGCATATATGGTATTATAATTAAAATTTGGAGGAATATATATGTTAATCAAAAAAATGAACAATCAGGTTGCAAGAAGATTAATGAATTATTTGTTAGAGAAGGGTTCTTACTTTTCTCTAACTAAATATGTCTATGACAATCGATATGAAAAATATTATGAAAAAATAAACGACATGTTTAAGGAAGACATAAATGTAGATACTATCACGAATAATTTAGAAGCTGTAGTCGATAAAATTTATGATAAATATAAAAATGATGAACAAATATATAAATTTTTTATAAAAGGGAAGATTTATAGAATAAAGAGTGAAATGAAACTATTAAGTGATAAGGAAGATTCTCAAAGTAACCCAAAAAGATACCTAAAAAAAATCATGGAAGAAGAAATAGGAAAATTGGATGAATTGAAAACCCAAACAAATGATAAAATAAACTATAATAGCAAGGAATTTTTTAAAGATATCATTTTAGAATATATTTATCATAATCGGGTTTCAAAATTTATTGATATGTATCAAGATAAAATAATTAAAAAACTAAATGAGATAAATAATTTTGGTAAATATAAAGATAAACAAATAGTTCATGCAATTATTTATGTATTTGTATTAGATGAAGAGATGAAAAGTGTAATTTTATCAAATCCTAATCCATTTTGTTGGGAATATCCCAATTTTTTAGAAGATCTTGAAATTTATGATGAGAAAAAAATTTTATTAAGTACAATTGCTCATGAAGGCATATGCGATTTATATTGTGATTCAGAAGCAGAATATAGAAAATTTAAATCGATTGGTGTCAAGTTCTTTGAAGAACATTTTATTTCTGAACAATATGTAAAAAATGATAACTATATATATGAAGAAATAAAGAAAGATACTTAATGCTATCTTTTATATAAATTTGCTTATAATAAACAGTTATTATAATTTAACTAAAAGGATAAAAATGTTTGTGTTCTTATCTAGAGAATAACATAACTTAGAAAGGAAAATGTATTAAGTGCATTAACAAAGACAGTTACTGATACAGTTAATTATATAAAAAATTTCTTTGTTTTAGATGTTGGAGTTGGTGTAGGATTAAACATGGAAGATAGTAAATATGGTGGTGGGACTAAGATATTGTAATGGAAGGAATAGTGATACAATTGGATATTAATCAAATTGAAAAAACGATGATAAAATCTTTAAAAAAGGATTTGATAATAACATGTATCGCTTTTGTTTTAATGATTGTCTTTGAATTTATAGTATATATTAATCACTTTTCACCGGTCGTGACACTTTGCTTTTTTCTTCGTATATTTGTGTGTATATCATCAACTATTAGAGTATTTCAAATTAAAAAACTAAAAAATGATGATGAGCTACATGAGGAATTAAAACATATAATAAGGTATGTGGAATATGAATACATTCTTACAGAAAACTATATTATCAAAGAATATTCCAAAAAAGAAACTTTGAAGTATGAAGATGTAGTTTTGATGTATAAAAAATTGTCTATTTCTCGTTATGATGGTATTTATCAAGAATTATATTTAATAACTAATAAGGGAAGAAAATATGGATTTATAATAGAATCTGATAGATATGATGAACCTAAGGATTTTTCAGATATACTCCTAGAAAAAAATCCTAATGTTTTAATCGAAAAAACAAAAGAAAATAAAAGAATATTGTTAGAAAAATATGGTATAAAGTTATAAGTATAAAGATATATTGTCTTATAACTTATATGCATATGTAAGTAATAATCCTATTAATAAAGTGGATATAAGTAAGATGGTCATTAAAAGGTGTTATAAAATCAGCTGTTACAACAGCAAAAAATTGTATAAAAAATGTTATTAAATCTACCATTAATGGTTTTGTAAAAATTACGACAAAAATTGGTTTAAATACATCTGGTAGTTTACCAAGTAAATTAGTAAGCAACGATGTTAGGAATGTCACATATAGTAGTCAATCACAAATTGCAAACAAAATAAAAAATTCTCAAACCTTTACTTCTACAATGCAGAAAATTGCTAAAGAAAATCCAAATAAAACTTTTGATGCAAAAGAGGTATATAAAATAATTTTTGAAAAAGATGATATTGATTTATGGTTGGGGATCCATGGAGTTAGAATGTATATTACAGGTCAATTAACAAATGGAAGTGGAAATTTATCTATTAAAATGAAAGATAAATATGATTTTAAATCGGAATCACTTATGGAACCATTATTAGATGGTAATATACTTAAGCTAGGCATTAATTTAATTAATAACGGAGCCTTTTTATGTCAAGAAATGGACATTATAAAACAATATTATATTACCATAAACTTTGATTATTGTGTTAATTGTCAATAATAAGTAGGAGGAGTTGTATGATTAATAGAACAAAACTAGTGTACGCTAAAAATAAAAAAAGAACTATATCAACTTACAAAGCTAATCATAGTTATTTAAAGAAAATAAAATTTGGAATATTAATAATTGCGATGTTTTTCTTTCTATTTATATTTTTTGCAGTGCTAGGTGCATTGTTTCATGGATTTGTAGAAAATACTGAATATGAAGCATTACCAAATGGTTACTATGTATGTGAATCTTCTGCTCATGATATTAGTATATGTAATAGGGAGAGCATAATTATAATACCTGCTAAGGTTGTTGAACTAGATTACGATAATAGATATGTAATTATAAAACAAGTTGGTTTAAAGAAAAAGTTTCCAAATAATCCAAATAATTCATACGAAATTCCAGATTATTCAAAAGTATATTTTTGGATAATTGATACTAAGGATGCCATAAACTATGGACCTTATATAGAAAAACAAGACTATGAAGAACTAGTAGAAACTCTAAACATAAAAAATTTAAATTTACAAAAAATAGAATCTTTTACTAAATAATTCAATTATTCAATAACAATGGTAGCGATTGCTTATGATAGTGGAAATTAAAAAATATCGCTTTAAGATTTTAGAAGTATTATTAATTCTAGTTATTGAATATTTTATTTATAATGATACATATAATATCAATAATGTTTCAAAAGGGAAATTATTAGACGAGTTATCATCTAGGGTAGAAACTTTGGATAACAACACTAAAAAATCAAAAAATATATATTTTGATTATCCAGAACAGACTGTGAAGATGAAATGGTTAGATGTGATAATGTAGAGATAAATGTAATTAAACTAAATATTTTTAAGAAAAAATATGAATGGAGAAAAAATAGATAATATTGCTCTATTATGGGAAGATTTATAAATGCAGATGGTATAATTGAGTTTTTATTAGAACCTTATAAATGGGATGTGAGTTATTCGTTCACATATAAAGAAGAGGAGTAAAAATAATGAAATTATCAAAGGAAACAAAAATATTAATTTTTATAGTAATGATAGAATTAGTGGCTTTTATATTATTTTTTAATAGAAGAGGATTTTTATTTATAAATTGGAAGATATTCTTACCAAAACCTAAAAGCATAGATGTTATATATAATTATGATTTTAGAAAAGGGATAGATTTTGAAATATGGAACTATAATTCAAAAAAAGTTAATAAAATAATAAAAAATAAACATTTTAAGCCAATGAATGTAGAATATGTAAAGGATAAAATGCTTAAATATTATGAAAGAGTTAATGAAGAACAAAATAAGTTGTTAGAAGAAAATCTAAATATGGATGACATCTTAGTTGAAAATAATTATTATGCTTATATACAGGAAAATGATGATCCAAAGTATATGCATTTTCTAATTTTAATATTAGATGTTAAAACCAACAAAATGTATTTGTTTGCATATGTATAGTAACTAAATTATTTATAGTCTATGTTAAAATTGATAAATGTCTACATCAATTATACCCAACATTTAAAAATAATATCAAATAAAAAATTTCCTTTAAAAATAGTATAATATTAAGTTTCAGAATATTTTTCTGAAACTTTTTACGTAATAAATAATATTATACTAAATCAGCTTACAATACCATATTAATAAAAAATATAACTTTCTATATGATAGCTTTATAAAATATACTTATGATGAAATAGGAAATCCTTTAACTGTTGGAAATATTCAATTAAATTGGATAAATGGTAGACAATTAAAAGAATACAATGATTCAAATTTAAATATTGAATATAAGTATAATGTAGATGGTATTAGAACATGTAAGATAGTAAATAATGTAATGAGTGTTAAATCGATTATAGCTAATATTCTTCAAATATGGTATTATTTATATGTGAAAGATTTTATGGTTAACTTAAAGGATGGATGTGATTATTTTGGATAAAGATGTAATAAAAAAAGAAAAAGATTTTAAATGTATTTTCCTTTTTATAATGACGATTATAACATTTATAATTGGGTGTGGATTTACTTACTTAACTAAAGGTGATGTATTTAGTGTAAAGTTAAAATCAATGTTTTTTGGTTATTTGCCAGCTGTTATATTTCTTGTGCTTTTATTGGTCTATTATTTTAAATGTAATACAGAAAAATCAAAAGATATAATTTCAATAATTTCTATTATTTTAACTTCCTTGTTATTATTTTATTATATATTTACGGCTGCTATGTTGATTTGTGAAGAGTTTAAAAATCCAGTTAATGATGTCAAGTATTATAAAGCTAATTTAAATAGAAGACTTTTAAAAGTTTTTCCAAAGGAGATTCCAGATAATGTTGAAAATGTCAAATTTATTTGTATATTAGGAGGAAATGATGTCGCTTTATATTATATAGATAGAGATATGACTATTGATAAGTTTGATAAAAAATATAGATCAAAAGCTGTATGGATTGGTCATGTTAAAGAATATAATGAGAAAAACGGATTATTAGGTGATGCCGCTTTTTCGAATACCCCTTCTCAATATGAAAATGAAGATGATTATATAATTTATTTGGTTGAAGGTCAATGTTATAAGCCAGATTCTTGCAATCACGGGGATTTCTTGTTTGCAGCATTTAATGAAAAGACTAATGAGGTAATATTTAAATCAGAAAATTGGTAAAACTAGTCTTTTTTTTTAATCCTACGATTCATAGAGTGACTTCTTTTAATAGCTGTAATATTATAGTTTTAGAAAGAAGGAATTTTTGTGAAAAAAAGTATAATAGATTATTATGCAATTATTATGTTGGTATTGTATTTGTTTTATAATATTGGATTAAATTCTTTAAAAATAGGTGGCTTACTTTATCAAATAATTATGATTATCTTAATTATTGTAAATGCAGTAATATTGATTATTTTAAAAAAAGATATTAAATATAAGGAATCAATTTGTATTATTTATTTTTTTACATGGTTATTTTCTAAAAATATACCTCAGTGCCTTTTTAATTTTTCTAACATAATTGTATTAATTGTTGTTGGTTTAACAGAAAGTAAGTTTTTAAAAGAATTTGCAATTATAATTACACTTATTGTACTTATATTCTTTTCACCATTATTCTTTGCTTTTCTTTTACATTTTGGTACAAGCATGAGTGAAGAAGTAGGTAGAAATGATATTTATGAAGATACGCATTACTATTGTAAAAATAATTATGAAATTTATTCTTATTCACTAGGTGCTATAGATAAATTTCATTATAGTATAGGTAAACATTACGAATTTTTAGATATTGATGATATAATATATATATCTTATAATGAACGAAGAGAAGTATCTCAAGAAGAGTATAATAATTATTTAAATAATCATAAATGCAAATTGGTTGGTGATATGAATGGATTTAAATAAAATATCCAATTTTATAAAAGAAAAAAGAAAGAAATTAGGAATTACTCAAGATGAATTAGCTGAAAAGCTATTCGTTACTGAAAAAGCTATTTCAAGATGGGAAACAGGAAGAGGGACTCCAGATATATCTTTACTTCTTCCATTATCCCAAGAACTTAATATAGATGTATCAGAATTATTAAATGGAGAGGAAAATAAGAAAAGTAAAAATGAAGTAGAAAGATTAATTGAATATAACGAAATTATTAAAGCAAACAAATATAACTTTCAATTTAAATCAACTATATTCTTTTATATATTGTCTATATTGTCTTTCTTGGTTTATTTAAAATTTGAATATAACCCCAATATAGAAGTTAATTATTTTATTAGATTATTAATTATAGTTCTTGCTTCTATATTTGTAATTATTGGTAATAAAATATATAGTAATAACTATGTTGAAAAACTAGAAGATAAAAAGAAAGTATTAAAACTTTCTCGTGTAATAGTATTTATATATTACGTAATCTTATTATTTAACATGACTGTATTTGCTAGATATAACAATATTAATAGTTATAATTTAATTCCATTTAAATCTATAATTGATACATTTAAAAATGAAACAACATACTCAATTATTATAAATATATTTGGAAACTTGTGTATATTTATGCCATTAGAATACTTCTTAATAGAATTATTTAAGGTAAAAAGATTTTTAAATAGTTTAATATTATCATTTAATATTATCTTATTAATAGAATTACTACAATATGTGTTTAAGATTGGAATATTAGATATAGATGATTTAATATTATGTACTTTTGGTATGATGATATTTTACATTATATATATAAGAATTAGAAAAGATGATTAAAGCTCATAATTATTTAAGCCATCATTATGGCATGCCCAAAAAATAATCCAAATTAAGATTTTCCTAGTTTTTAATTATTATAAAATTATATATGTTGGAAGTCTAGCCAATTTCTTAGAGATAAAAGATTTAGAAAGTTTTATCAAATATATTAAAAGCAAATCAAATTTTCTTAAAATGCCTTTAAATTGGTGTAAAATTGATAATTATGTCTTTACTTTAAAATTATCTACAAACTGTTTTAAGTTTTAAAAGTAAAGACATTTTTACTAATTATTAACAATTATGTAGAATGAATTAAGTAATTATAGTTAATATCTTCAAATATGTTATACTATATGTATGATGAAGTAGGAGAAGTAATTTGACTAAAATATAACAATACACCTTTTCTATAAACAATTTTTTATGCTAATCCAAATGTTAATTCTGCAAAAGATTCTGCTCCAATATATCCAAATTTTTCCATTCTTATCTTCATTCATAATAAATAATATATCAGTTTTGGTTATATTTTCAAAAAATTCCTTGTGTACACTGGGATAAAGTTGCATAAAATTTCTTTTTCTATTGCTTTTGGATAATCTAATACTTCATAATTATTATCAGAAAATTTTTGTTTCCAATAGTTTATATTATCTTGTAATTTAGCATTGCTTACAATTACCACTTTCTGCATTATAGTTCTTCTTTACAATTTAATTATTTCTTTTAAGTTTTCATCATCAGTACCTACTAATCTAACAATACTAGGTAACTTATAGAAATTAACTGTATTTCAATACTAAATTCTTCTTTAGTTTCAGAACATAAGAATATTTTTTTGTTTAATGTTATTCCTATTCCTAATTCAATATGAGTTTCTCTTCCTGTTGGTAGTAAAATAATGACAACATCAGAATCAATAATACCTTGTTGTTTTGATTTAGAATATTCTATTAAATCTTCAATTGTTTCATTTCCATTAATATTTTTGAGTAATAATTAACTAATTTACAATTTTTCATTCCTGATCCTATATAAAATTTCATTTCTTTCCTTCATTTATCTTTTAATTATGGCAAATTCGCCATAATTGTATTTACCCGTTTAACTCAAAGTTTTTCTTTTCTTCTTCAACGGCACTAATCAACTCTTGTTCTGTTGGCATATGCAATTTGTATTCCGAAGAAAATATTGTTTTATTATCTTCTGGTAAAGTATATTTTACAACAGTTTTGTTTTTCAATGTTGATAATAAAATTCCAACAGTTGGGTTTTCATCACTGTTTTTTATTTCTCTATCATAGTAATTAACATACATTTGCATTTGACCAATATCTTGGTGACTTACTTTACCAATTTTTAAATCAATTATAACAAAACATTTTAAAAGTCTGTTATAAAAAACTAAATCTGGATAAAAGTGTTCTTCGTCTAGAGTTAATCTTACCTGAGATCCTACAAACATAAACCCTTTTCCTAATTCTAATAGAAATTCCTTTAAATGTTCCAATATATTTTTTTCTAAATCAGTTTCTAAATAGTCTGTATTTTCTTTAATATCAAGAAATTCTAAAACAAATGGATCTTTTACTAAATCTCCACCTGACTCTAAAACTTGACCTTTTTCAGCAAGTTTTAAAATCTTTTCTTTATCAGTAGATAAGGCTAATCTTTCATATAATAAAGAGCCTATTTGCCTTTGAAGTTCTCTAACACTCCATCTAGTATTTATACATTCATTGAAGTAAAAATTCCTTTTATTATTTTCTTCTATTTTTATTAATTCCAAATAATGCGACCAACTCAATTTGGAAGACACTGTCTTCCAAATTGGATATATTAAATAGAATTTTCTCATAGTTCGCAGATTTCTTGAGGAAAAACCTTTCCCAAATTCATCTGTTAATTTTTCTGATAATCGATCAAGAACGGAATCACCATAACTTGCTCTTTCATCACCTTGTTGAATTTCCATAATTGCTTTTCCTATATTCCAATAAAGATTAAGCATTTCAGCATTTACAGCACTATATACTTTATTTCTACTACTAATAACTAATTCTTTAATATTATCAAATATATTATTGATTTCATTACCATTTTTAATTAATTCATTGTCCATTAATTGCCTCCATTCTTTAATTTAATCATAAGATTTCTTATGTCTAAATTATACTATATATGGTAAAATACTATATATGGTAAAAATTCGCTATACTCCCATTGAATTTTTATGACAATTCCTATATAATATTTTATAAAGAGAATAAAGTTCGTAACTTGTATGTGATTTGCTTTTATATTGAAAGTGTTACTTCCTCAATTTGAATATTGGAATTATCTAAGTTGTAAAGGATTAAAGAAATTTGTAGCCACTTTGATAAACAATGAAACAGGGATGTTTCAAAAAATGGGAATTATTAATAATTACTATATAACTGTTGTTTTTGATGAAAATTTTGATAATTGAACTAATATAAACTTTAAAATATGAAATTATGTTGTAAAGAGAGGAAGTTATAGAGGTATATGAAAAATAAATATAAGTTATGGATAATAGAAGGCTATTTTCTTTTGGTATTCATTTTAGCCCTATCAAGTAATTTTAAATTTCATTATTTCTTCTTTTATTTTCTATTATATACTGGTGTATTACTACCTATATTTTTTCCTATATTTTTAATTGCCAGTGGAATATTTGAAAAAAATAGAAAATGGATTACTGGCTTAATTTTAATTACTATAGAAGTGATTGTGATTATCTTGATAATGTTATCAATGTCTTCACCTATAGAGACAGTTGTAAGCAATCTAAATTTAAATTTATATGATTCTAAGATTGTTTCAGATAAATCAACAAAAGGTTTTTTTGGAGATGGTATGTATTATATAGTTATAGATTGTAAAAAAAGTAAAGAGAAGATTTCAGAGCAAATTAGTAATAGTTGGAAATCACTTCCATTTACAAATAATTTAAATTTAATAATGTATGAAGAAAATAATTATCATTATCATTTAGCACAAGACATAGTTCTTCCAAGAATAGAGGATGGTTACTATTTATTTGTAAATAGACATTCCAGTGCAAAAAGCAAATATCAAGATGACGACTTATTTGACTATCATTCATTTGATTTTACTTTAGCTATTTATGATATAAAGACAGCTTTATTATATTATTTTGAATATGATACTTAATAAAAATAGAGACTATCTTTTTAAAAAGTTCTTCTATAAATTTATAATGGCTATTCCAATTTAGAGGAACTTAACTTTTGGTTGAGTATAATAAATAACATAGCTTATGTTTATCAAGAGTTAGGATTTTTAGGAAATTATAGATTTTATGTTAATTATAGTTTTGTATATGAAGAATAAATAGTTTATGGAGGTAATATGAAAGAAAAACATAATAAACTTATTAATAAGTGGTTTGTTATTATAAGTATCTTATTAATTTTTATTATTTTAATAGTAGTATCTTGTTGTTATGAAAAATCAATAAGTTTATATATGAATTTCAAAGTGATTTTTCCAGAACCTAATAAGATTGAAACAATATATTATGATAAAAAAATGGGGGCAACAACTGTTGAAAAATGGACATATAGTCCTAAAAAAATGGCAAAATTTATGAAAAATAAAGATGTAAAAAAAATAGATGTTGATAAGGTTAATCAAATATTTGAAATTTTGGTAGAAAATGTAAGTTGGTTCAAAAATTACATTGAGATTGATAAAATTTTTGATAAAAAGTTAATTAACGAATCTAATTATTATGCAGTAAAAGTGGATACAAAAAATGGTATTACAGAGGATGTTTTTAGTGCCGATTTTTGGTATCGACCTGCTTATTTCATATTAATAGCAGATGTTGAAAATAATGAAGTTTATATCTTTGAATCTTTTTAATTCATAAGAAAAACATATAAAAAATGTTAAAAAGTAGTATATTTAAAATATATTACTTTTTTTTAACTTATTAAACTAAGAAAGGATGTATTTTATAAAGCAATGATTAAAAAATATATTGTGTTAGATTTTAAATAATTAAGTAATAGTATTTAAGTACAATATTTTTGTATAACAACCATTGTAGATGTTTGGTACTTGTTTATGATAAATTTTTTTTTAGTTGTATGTTGTATCAAATATTATATTAATATTATTTTGTTTAATAATTATTACAAAATGGTAAGTAGTGCTAAATTTCTTCAAAACCTGAAGAAATTTTATATTTTCTTAAGCCTTAAAAGAACTTTAAAAAAAGCACGTTCACCTCCTTTATCAATTCAAAAAAATTTGGAATTGATAGGAGGTAAAAAATGAAAAATTTTCCAAAGAGAAGAAAAGACAAAAATAATCCTTATACATTGGGATTTAATGAAAATACAAACAGTTATACAGTTACATTTATCGATTCATTAAGAAATATACAAACAATCGATATTACATATGAATTATATCTTGCATTTAATCAATTTGAATTAAATGATTTATCATTTATGAATGAATATGATAGGCATATTGAACATTTAGAACAAACAGAGGCATATCTTTATCAAAAATCCATCAAAGAACATATTGATATAGAAGATGAAGTAATTAAGAAAATTACATATCAAGAATTAAAAAAAAATATAGAATCTTTACCTGATATTCAAAAGAGAAGACTAAAAATGTATTTTTTTGATGATTTGAATTTAAAGCAAATTGCTGAAATAGAGGGTTGCTCCATTCGATCTATTAAATATAGTATTGATATAGCAATTGAAAAATTATCAAAAAATAAAAAAATTCAAACTTTTGACTTCAAAAAATGATTTTAACTGAGGAATATAGTGAAGGGGATTACTCTCCTTCATATATTCCTTATTTTGTTCTTTGACAGTTGAACAAGAATAGTTGAATACGTTCTTAATATATCGGTTAGACAAGCACTTTAACAAGTATGTTTACGAATAATATTTGATTATAAATATTAAGTAGCTGATACTTCTACTAAAATGCTAGCTATTTAATAGAGATGTAACTATGGAATTGATTCATAATCAATTGTTCAACTATTAGAAAAATTTAGAAAATATTTATGCAATAAGTACTAAATTCATAAAAAGGAAAGGACGTGGAAATATGAATGGAACTAATTCAGGAAATTTTTCGATGGAGGATATTTATTTTAAAGATGCATTTACAAAAACAGGAGATA
The DNA here is from genome assembly GCA_964438315.1 of uncultured Muribaculaceae bacterium. Lineage (GTDB taxonomy): Bacteria > Bacillota_I > Bacilli_A > RF39 > UBA660 > HGM10857. The sequence goes on from CAYTKH010000003.1 coordinate 24,613, forward strand.
AATTAAATTTAGAGGTGAATGATGTAATAATAGACTCTATTATTTCCAAAAATAACAAATTCAGTTTGGATGAAGAGGGTAATTTAATTGTAAAAACATTATCAACAACAGGTGGACTATCAAATATTACAGAAATAGTAAATTTAATATATCCTGTTGGTTGTATTTATATATCAGTAAATAATGTAAACCCATCTACTTTATTTGGGGGAACATGGGAACAAATTAAAGACAGATTTTTACTTGCTTGTGGTGATACTTATACGAGCGGTACTATTGGTGGAGAAGCAACTCATACTTTAACTATTTCTGAAATGCCTAGTCATGGTCATAAGGCAACTTATAGTCCATCGGCAGTTGGTACTGGGTGGGAGAGCTATAGAACTGGTAATAGTACTACTAGAGGATTAAATGACTATTTAAATGCCTATACTGGTGGTGGACAAGCACATAACAATATGCCACCTTATTTAGCAGTTTCTATTTGGAAAAGAATAGCTTAATTATTTGAATGTATAATTTATTTTCTAAATCATCTTTTAATGAAATGGAATGGAGGTAAAAATGTTAAATTTTATATTAAAATATTGGATAGAAATTTTGTTTACATCTTTAACTTCGGGAATCATATATGTAACAAAGGAATATTCAGGCTTAAGAAATGGCCTTCAATCAATACTTAGAAATGAAATTGTAAGAATATATGAAACATATTCAAAATTGGGATATTGCCCAAGTTATATGAAAGAAAACGTTAGTAAAATATATGTAAGCTATCACAAGTTAAAAGGAAATGGTATGGCTACTGCTATGATTAATGAAATATATAAATTACCAAATACAAAGGAGGAAAAACATGCAAAATAAACTAATAAAACAAATTTGTGAATTATTAAAAGTAAAATCAATTATTACTCTTATATCTTTTATAGCATTTTTTAATCTATCTATGACTTCAAAATTAGATACTGATAACTTTATGTTGATACTAGGAATGATTACAACTTATTTTTTTAATAAAGAAAGAAGTGACTCAAAAGATGAATAAAAGAAGAGCAATAGATATTTCCTCTTATCAAACAAATGTAGATTATAATAAGGTTAAAAATGATGGTATAGAAATGGTTATTTTGAGAGTTGGTTTTACTGGATATGGTGTAATGAAAACGAAACAAAAAGATAAAATGTTTGAAAAACATTACAAAGGATTTAAGAATGTAGGAATACCTATTGGAGTATACTGGTATTCTTGTGCTTATACAGAAAAAGAAGCCAAAGAAGAAGCTAAAAAAGTTTTAGAATATATCAAAGAAAAAGAAATTGAATTACCTATTTTCATAGATGTCGAAGATAACCATGATACAACTAAGATAGGTAATGCAAAGCAAAATCAATATAGTTTAGGAAAAAAACAATTGACTAAAGTTGTAAATGCTTTTTGTAAAACGATTGAAGAGTCTGGATATTATGTAGGAATATATGCTAGCACATATTGGTTAAATACAAAATTAGACATGAATGTTTTAAAGAAATATGATATTTGGGTTGCTCACTATAATGTAAATAAACCAACTTATAAAGGAAAATATGGAGTTTGGCAGTATACTTCTAAAGGAAAAGTAAATGGAATTAATGGAAATGTAGATTTTGATTATATTTATAAAGCATATCCAGATATTATAAGAAAAAAAGGTTTAAATAATATTACAATTAAAGGTAATAATAAAGTTCAAGATTATAACCAAGTACAAAGTAATTATAAAAAACAAGATATAATTTATATTGTAAAAAAAGGGGATACTTTGAGTGGAATTGCTAAAAAATATAATACTACATACCAAAAACTCGCTGAATATAATAATATTTCCAATCCTAATTTAATTCTAATTAATCAGATAATAAAGATTCCAAAACCAACTACTAAGAATATTATATAGCCTGTAAAAAAGGAAGATAATTTTATTAAGATAGTAAAAACATATAATGGTAATTAGAGTATTTATATAATAGAAATAAGGAAGTAACTTTAAAAATTTATCTAGGTAAAATAATAAAAGATTTATAAAAAGTAAAAGATATATGGTATAATTAAAATGGGAGGAGTTTTAAAATGACAATGGATTATCCGATAAAATATGCAGTATTAGAATTAAAAAAAGAAGGTGGTCTTATAGTTGGATATAAAGATATCACCCAAGGATTTATAGTTTCAAAGTGTTATGTAATGGAAAGTAATATATTATATAGACTTAATAGAATAACCCATAAGGTAGTATTCCCATTTGCGGATATTTCAAAATTTCAAGATTCCATCAAAAATAGTAATCAAAATATTGGTGAAAAGAATATACCTTGCTATGATGCCTCTGGTAATATTAGTCCAGTTTGGGTGGTAAAAGATTTATTTGATTCATATGAAGAAGCTAAAATAGTTGCAGAAGGAGCAAATAAAGAATATAGGTGTAATTTGGCAGTAGAAGTAGATATAGAAAGCAAAGATTGGAATTGGAAACTGAAAAAAATAAGACAAGAATTTGATAAAAATTTAAAATTATGCTATTTATTTGAAAAATTGGTACAAGAAGCAACTGAAGATATGAATGTAAGCGAGTTACTTACTAATGAACAAGAATCTCTTGTAAAAATTTTAAAAATAAGATAATTTAGTTGATAGTAAATAAATATTAAAATTGTACTAAATTTCTTATAAAAATTAGAAACCTTTTAATTTTCAAAAGTTTGTTGAAAAAATAAAAAAAATAATATATAATTAATTAGGAGGAACAAAAGTGGAAGAAATTTTATTGGAAGTAGAAGAAAAAATGCAAAGTTCTATTGCAAATATGGAAAAAAGATTTGCAAATATTAGAGCAGGTAGGGCCAATCCGGCTATCTTAGATGGAATAATGGTTAATTACTATGGGGTAGATACTCCGTTAAAACAACTAGCTACAATATCAATACCAGAAGCTAGACAACTAATGATTAAACCATTTGATAAAAGTAGTTTAACTTCAGTTGAAAAAGCTATATACGAATCTAATATTGGTCTTACACCAAATAACAATGGTGAAGTAATCATATTAAATATACCAGTTTTAACAGAAGAAACAAGAAAAGAATATGTGAAACAAGCAAAAGCTATGGCAGAAGAATGTAAAATATCACTAAGAAATATAAGACAAGATGCTAATAACGACATAAAAAAATTAGAATTACCAGAAGACGATGTAAAATCAGCGGTAGAAGAGGTACAAGAATTAATTAATAAATATAATAAAATTGTCGATGATAAAACTAAAGAAAAAGAAACAGAACTAATGAGTGTTTAATTCTTTTTTTTTATATTTTAATATGATATAATTAAATATAAGGTGATTATTAATGGAACAAAAAACAAGAAGCGAATATAGAAAAGACATAATGACAATTCTCTATCAAATAAATGTATATAAAAAAAACAAAATGCCATACAATGTTGATGACATAATAAAAGAGATACTAAAAATCGATAACGAATTTGTCAAGGACATCGTCTATGGGGTCCAAACATATATAACTGATATCGAAAAATACGCTAACGATAACTTAGAAGATTGGACTATTGACCGCTTAGGGTATGCAGATCAAGCTATATTACAAATGGGAATTTATGAACTAGTATATACAAATACACCTGATATCGTCTGTATTAATGAAGCTATCGAGTTAGCTAAAAGCTATAGCGATGATAGTGTAAGAAAAATGATTAATGCTGTCATGGATAAAATATTACATGATAAGGAGTAAATTATGCAAGATAAGTATTTGACAGTTACAGCAATTACAAGATATTTAAAAAATAAATTTGATATTGATGATAATTTAAGAACTGTTTATTTAAAAGGGGAAATATCTAACTGTAAGATACATACAACAGGTCATATCTATTTTTCAATTAAAGATGAAACAAGTAAAATAAATGCTATAATGTTTAAAAGTAGTGCAACAAAGTTAAATTTTGAACCTAAAGAAGGTATGAAAATAATGGTTACTGGTTCCATAACGGTATATGAGTCTACTGGTAATTATCAAATATATGTAACTGATATGCAAGAAGATGGTATTGGTAATTTATATATCGAATATCAAAAATTAAAAGCAAAATTAGAAAAGGAAGGTTTATTTGATTCAAAATATAAAAAAGAAATACCCAAATATCCAAAAAAAATAGGAATCGTAACTGCTAAAACAGGAGCTGCTATAAGAGATATACTATCTACGATAGAAAAAAGATACCCAATGTGTGAAACCTATTTGTTTCCATGTTTAGTTCAAGGTGATAATGCAGCTAGTGATATTAAAGCAAAAATAGAACAAGCAAATAAAAACGATTTAGATGTTCTAATAGTAGGTCGTGGTGGTGGCTCATTTGAAGATTTAAACTCCTTTAACGATGAAGGAGTAGCAAGAGCAATTTTTGCATCAAAGATACCAATTATAAGTGCAGTAGGTCATGAAATAGATTTTACCATTGCAGACTTTGTTGCAGATTTAAGAGCATTAACACCAACGGCAGCAGCAGTACTAGCAGTACCCAATATAAGTGATATAAAAGATAGTATAAATCAATTAAAAATTAGGATAAACGAAGCCATTTATAAAAAAATTAACTATTTAAAACTATACATGGATACTTTTAAAAACTCATTTATAATTAAAAATCCTAGATTGATGTTTGATAATCGTAAGCAATATCTTGATATGATAAATGAAAAATGTAATAATATTATAATTAATAAAATACGTGATTTAAAATTAAAATTAGATAAGATAAGAAGTAATTATATAATCAACAATCCAGAATTTTTATATAAAGAAAAAAAAGATAAATTAGAAAAAATAACCGAAAAATTGATATTAGTAAATCCTTTAAACATATTAAAAAAAGGTTATTCGTTAATATATGTAGATAATAAAGTAATAAAGAACATAAAAAACATCAAAATTAATGATAAATTAAAAATAAAAATGTACGACGGTAATATTAATGTTACCGTAAATAGCAAGGAGCAGAATAATGGAAAAAGTTAAATTTGAAGATAAAATAACTAATCTAGAAAAAATAATTAATGAATTAGAAAGCAATGAAACATCATTAGAAGATTCAATTGATAGATATACAACTGCTATGAAACTTATAAAAGAATGTGATAAAGAGTTATCTAATTACGAAAAACATATAAGCAAAATAGTAAATGAAAATGGCGAAATAGAAAATTTTGAAATAGAAGAAAACTAATAATTTTTTAGAAATTACCAAATAAAACTTATAATATTATAAATGATAATGTAAATAATAATAATGTAGTCTGTTTTAAAAGGAGATGTTAAAATGTTTTTTAAAAAATTAAAAACAACATTAACCTTAACATTTCTAACATTAGTTATTATTCCCGTAAATATTTTAGCGTATTCAAAAACTGTTATAGCAGGTGGTGAAAACATTGGTATAACAGTAGAATCAAAAGGTATCATCATCGTAGGTACATATGATGTTGATGGTGATAAAATAGCAACAGACGCTGGTTTAAAAAAAGGCGATATAATTAAAACTATCAATGATAAATCAGTTCTATCAATCGATGAAATGGTTAAAGAAATAAACAAAAGTGATAGTTTAAAAGTAAAAATAGGCTACTATCGTAAAGATAAGATGATGAATACAAATCTAAAATTAGTAAAAAAAGATAATGTATACAAAACAGGTCTTTATGTGAAAGATAGTATAACGGGTATAGGTACCTTAACATTTATAGACCCTAAAACTGGTATGTATGGAGCCTTAGGTCATGAAATATCTGAATCCAATACAAGTACGATGCTAGAAATAAGAGATGGTAAGATATTTGATTCAAATGTAACAAGTATCGACAAGTCTAAAATTGGTAATCCTGGCAGCAAAAATGCAACTTTGAATTCATCAAATGTAAATGGTAATATTTTAAAAAATACAGAAAGTGGTATTTTTGGTAAATATATAAGTGAATTTGATAATAATAAAGAGTATAAAGTTGCAAAAGTTGATGATATTAAACTAGGTAAAGCTAAAATTTTGACAGTTTTAGATGGTACATCAGTAAAAGCTTATGATATTAATATAATCAAAATCAATAATAAGAGTGATTCCAAAATAAAAAAAATATTATTTGAAGTTACAGATGATGAACTGTTAAGTAAAACAGGAGGTATCGTCCAAGGAATGAGCGGTTCTCCAATTATACAAGATGACTATATTGTAGGTGCAGTAACTAGTGTTGTTATAAGTAATCCTACTAATGGGTATGGTATTTTAATAACTGATATGTTAGAAGAAATGGAAAAAGAGTAAAACTCTTTTTAATATTTTTAAATTGTCAAAAAATGTAAAAAATAAAATATCTACTATACAATATTATTTAATAATGTTATAATTAAGAGGTAGGAGAGTGATTTTAATGTTGATATTAGCTAAAGCTATGTTGGCACTTATGATAGGTTTTATTTTAGCTATAATAAGTGGATTAATTCTTATTCCACTGTTTAAAAAGCATAAAAATAAACAGGTATTAAGCGAATATCTCAAAAAAGAACACTCAAAAAAAGAAGGTACACCAACAATGGGAGGATTCATCTTTATAATACCTACTATTTTAACGATAATTATATTATTAATTACAAATAAAATACAGTATTCGACCAATTTAGCTATAATTTTATTTGTATTCGTCGGTTATGCACTTATAGGTTTTATAGATGATTATTTGATTTTAAAAAAACATACGAATAAAGGACTAACTCCTATGCAAAAGATGTTAGCACAATTATTTATAGCACTAGTATTTTTCTTTTTGTTTCTAAAAAATGGCTTAAAACCAGAACTTTATATTCATACCCTTAACTTTAGAGTCAATATGGGGTGGTTTTATGGAATGTTTTTACTTTTTATTTTAGTAGCAAGTTCAAATGCTGTTAATATAACAGATGGGTTAGATGGCTTAGCTGGTGGCTTATCTTTGATAGCATTTTTAGCACTAGGACTAGTAGCATGGAATTCAACATGGGTACATGGTAGTGAAGAAATAGCAATATTTTGTTTTATATTAGTAGGTTCTTTACTTGGATTTTTATTTTATAACACATATCCAGCAAGAATATTCATGGGGGATACAGGATCTTTATCTTTAGGGGCTACGATGGCTTCAGTAGCAATATTAACTAATCATGAAATTACTTTTATAATTATAGCTGGTGTTTTCATTATAGAAACATTATCATGTATTCTACAAATCGCATCATATCAACTATATCATAAACGCATTTTTCCTATGGCACCAATACATCATAGTTTTGAAAAAATAGGTTGGGATGAAAGGGATATTGTAAAGACCTTTTGGGTTGTTGGATTACTGCTAGCTATGGCAGGTGTATTATTCGCTGTTTGGATTTAAAAAATCCTTTTTTTTTACTAAATTTTATTAATCAAATAGAATAAAATTCTTTTCTTTTTAATTAATATGTAGTATAATTATTTATAGATTATAGGAGATGACATTATGAAACATGTATATACAAGTATAGATATTGGTTCCGACTCCATTAAAATTGTTGTATGTGAATTATTTCATAATAAGCTAAATTTATTAGCTGCTTCATCTGTTAAATCAAGTGGGATAAAAAAGGGATTAATAACTGATGTAGAGGCAGCTAGTAAGTCAGTAAAAAAGGGTTTAGCTGAAATAGAACAAATGCTGGGTATAAAGATCAAAAAAGTTATAACATCAGTTCCAAACTATTATGTGGATTTTTCCATTGAATCCGCTGAAAAAGAAATAGATGAAAGTGTAACGAATGATGATATCATAAAAATATTAAGATTAAGTACGGAAAACAAAGTACAATCAGATAAGGAAATAGTTACCGTTGTACCAATTGATTTTGAACTTGATGGTAGAAGGGGGATTAAAGATCCAAAACTCTTATCTGGTGAAAAGTTAAAAATTAGGACAGTAGTAGTATCAACACTAAAAAAAACAATTTATTCAGTAGTTAATTTACTTGATAGTATAGGACTAGAAGTTGTCGATATTTCACTTGCCAGTATTGGTGATTATTATTCTTTTAAAAATAAAGACAATTCACTAAAAGTAGGTGCTATTATCAATATAGGTTACGAGACAACTAGTGTATCCTTATATAATAAGGGAATAATATATAAAAGTTCAATCCTAGGTGTTGGCGGTAAAAATATTGATAATGATATATCATATATTTACAAGGTCGATAATCAAGAAGCTGTGAAAATTAAAGAAAAATTTGCACTAGCAAGCAAAGAGCATGCTAATGTTAATGATTATTATGAAGTTACAAATCAAATGGGTGAAAATATAAAAATAAATCAGTTAGAAGTTACAGAGGTTGTATCATCTAGAATAGAAGAAATTTTAGTTTTGGCAAGAAAAGAGATAAATACTTTGACAAAAAGTGAAGTTGATTATATAATAATAACTGGTGGTACGAGTAGTATCAGTGGATTTAATATAGCAGTAGAAGAAGTACTAGGGCTAGTTGCATCTGTTGGAAATATTAAAATATTAGGTGTTAGAAATAACAAGTATTCGTCTGCTATTGGAAATATTGTATACTTTATAAATAAGTTAAAATTAAAGGGACAAGATTATACAATGATTAGTGATGAGGATAATGAAGGATTGTCGCCAAATCATAAAGGAATTTTAAATATATCAAATGAGTCTATGTTGGGGAAGGTTTTTGGTTACTTCTTCAATGATTAAGGAGGAAAAAATATGAATATGTTTGGTTTAGAAATGGATCAATTGGCAAAGATAAAAGTAATTGGAGTTGGTGGTGCAGGTAATAATGCTGTAAATCGTATGGTTGAAGCTGGTATTAAAGGTGTTGAATTCATAGCGGCTAATACAGATTACCAGGTATTGGATAAATCCAAAGCCGATGTTAAAATTCAAATTGGTATGGATTTAACAAACGGACTTGGTGCAGGAGCTAATCCTAAAATAGGTAAAGAGGCAGCTTTGGAAAGTAAGGAAGAACTTAAGTCTGCTTTAGAAGGATCTGATATGATTTTTATTACATGTGGAATGGGTGGAGGAACTGGAACAGGAGCAGCCCCAGTTGTCGCTGATATTGCACAAGAATTAGGTGCACTTACTGTTGGTATTGTTACTAAACCATTCTCATTTGAGGGTAGTACTCGTATGGCACAAGCTTTAGAAGGTTTGGAGGAATTAAAAAAACACGTAGATACTTTAATTGTTATACCTAATGACCGTTTAAGAGAGATTATTGATAAATCGACATCCCTTATTGATTCGTTTAAAGAGGTAGATAATGTTTTAAGACGTGGTGTACAGTCTATATCAGATTTAATTGCTGTAGCAGGATTAATTAACTTAGACTTCGCTGATGTTAAAGCTGTTATGAAAAATAAAGGTAGTGCATTAATAGGTATTGGTATGGGAACAGGTGCTGATAGAGCCAAAGAGGCTGCTAAACAAGCTGTTACTAGTCCACTTTTAGAAGCTAGTATAAGTGGAGCCACTAATGCAATTATCAATGTTACAGGAGGCTCTAATTTAACTTTGTTTGAAGTTGAGGAAGCCGCAGAAGTTATTAGAACATCTGCTAAAACAGATATAAATACAATATTTGGTGCAGTTATAAATGAAAACCTAGAGGATGAGATTATTGTAACTGTTATCGCTACAGGATTTGATGAAGAGAAGAAAGAAAAAGTAGAAGTTGGTAGTCCAGCATCAGCTGAAGATGATGATGATGAAGGGGATATACCAGCATTCTTAAGAAAGAGAGTTTTTTAAAACGTTGAAAAAGAGTAGTAATAATTATGTGTTAATTAGAGAAAATGTGGTAGGTGAAAACATTTTAACGAGTAATTATGAACTTACTTTGGAGTTTAAATCGTGTTATTCGCGTTAAGAAAAAAGGATAGTTTCTATTAAAGTAGGATGGTACCGCGGTTAAGCTCGCTCCTACAATTAGGAACTTTTTATTTTAGGAGGTATCATGAAAGAAAAAGATTCAATTAAAAAATTTTATTTGAAACCAGATAAATCAGATTGGTTAGATTTAGATTGTAATGGGATAATACTATCATATAGAACCATTGTAATTAAAAAAAGTGGGAGTATAAGACCAAAGATAATATTTGATAATGATATTTATATGAAAAACATTTTAGATGTTTATCCAGTTTTTTTTGAAAACGGATTAGATATAGATGATAATATAGAACTAATTAAATATTTTGATAAAAAAAATCATAGTATTTTTAGAAGAAAAAAAATAGAAGAATATTTAAAAAAATCAAAATATTTATTTAAATATGATGTTGATGATTCAAAAAATAAAGATGTGATTGAAGAAAATTACCACAAGATAAAAAGTAGATAAGGAGAGTTTTTATGTATAATCATGAGGAAATAGAAAAAAAATGGAGAAAATATTGGGAGGAACATGAAACATTTAAAACTGATGTTTGGGATTTTTCAAAACCAAAATTTTATGCATTAGATATGTTTCCATATCCATCAGGAGTTGGATTACACGCAGGACATCCAGAAGGATATACTGCTACCGATATCGTCTCTAGAATGAAAAGAATGCAAGGATATAATGTATTACATCCAATGGGATTTGATTCATTTGGTTTACCAGCTGAACAGTATGCAATTAAAACGGGAAATCATCCTGCTGGATTTACAGAAAATAACATAAAGGTATTTAGGGAACAACTAAAAACATTAGGTTTAACTTACGATTGGAGTAGAGAAGTATCAACTTGTGATCCTAGTTACTATAAGTGGACACAATGGATATTTAAAAGACTCTATGAGGCTGGTTACGCTAAATATGAAGATATGCCAGTCAATTGGTGTGAAGAATTAGGGACGGTTTTATCTAACGATGAAGTAATAGATGGTAAAAGTGAACGTGGGGGATACCCTGTTATTAGAAAAAATATGAAACAATGGGTCATCGATATACCAGCTTATGCTGATAAATTACTTGATGGTCTAAATGAAATCGATTGGCCAGAATCAACTAAAGAAATCCAAAGAAATTGGATTGGTAAAAGTATAGGGGCTCACATTACATTTAAAGTTGATAATCTAGATGAAAGTTTTACTGTTTTTACAACTAGATGCGATACTCTTTTTGGTGCCACTTACTGCGTTTTAGCTCCAGAACATGAATTAGTAAAAAAGATAACAACAATAGATAAGAAAAAAGAAGTTGAGGATTATATTAATTTATGTTCAACTAAATCAGATATTGAAAGAACAGAATTAAATAAAGAAAAAACAGGAGTATTTACAGGTGCGTATGCCATCAATCCTGTAAATAATGATAAAATACCAATTTGGATATCTGATTATGTACTAGTTTCGTATGGTACAGGTGCTATTATGGCAGTACCAGCTCATGATACAAGAGATTACGAATTTGCATTAAAATTTGATATTCCTATTATTCAGGTATTGGAAGAAGAAACAGGCACTAAAGGTGAAAATGAATCACATAAGGATAGTATTGTCGCTATTGTATATGATGAAGAAAATGATAAATATTTAACTATTAATTGGCTTGATAAAGGTGGCAGATTATTTATAGGTGGTACAAGACGTGATGGTGAATCAGCTTTAGATTGTGCTATTAGAGAGATAAAAGAAGAAACAGGTTACACAGATATAGAATTTAAATATGAGGGATTTTTAATAAATCATCATTACTATGCTTATAACAAGGATAAATACTTTAATATAGATTGTACACCACTTTTATTTAATTTAAAAAGTAATAAAAAAGAGGAACAGAATTTAGATTCTGATGAAGAATTTAAAGTTGAGTGGGTCGATAGAAAAGTAGTAGAGGATGAGATAAAAGATGAATTACATAGAAAATCATTAGAATATGTAACCAATAAAACAGCGATGGTAGGAGACGGAATCCATATCAATTCAAGTTTCTTAGATACCTTAAATAAAGAAGATGCTATAAATAGGATGGTAAAATGGCTAGAAGAAAATAAAGTTGGTAAAAAACAGATTAATTATCGTATTAGGGATTGGATATTTGCAAGGCAGAGATATTGGGGTGAACCTATTCCAATAGTTCATTTAGAAGATGGTAGTAATGTTACGTTAGAAGATAGTGAATTACCACTTGTATTACCAGAATTAGAAGATTACAGTCCATCTAAAACGGGAGCATCACCATTAGAAAAAGCTACAGAATGGATAAATGTAACTATAGATTCTAAAAATGGAAAAAGGGAGACATCGACTATGCCCGGTTCAGCAGGATCATCATGGTATTTTTTAAGATACATAGATCCTCATAATGATAATGAAATAGCAAATAGAAAGCTACTAGAACATTGGATGCCAGTTGATTTATATGTTGGTGGACCAGAACATGCAGTAGGACATTTGCTATATTCTAGGATGTGGAATCATTTTTTATATGATAAAGGAATCGTACCTGTTAAGGAACCATTTAAAAAACTAGTTCATCAAGGAATGATACTTGGATCTAATGGCATCAAAATGGGAAAAAGATATCCTGAATATGCTGTTAATCCAAACGATATTGTCAAAAAATATGGAGCTGATACCTTAAGATTATATGAAATGTTCATGGGACCACTTGATGCAGATAAAGCTTGGAGTGATAGTGGTGTAGAAGGTGCAAGAAGATTCTTAGATCGTGTTTATAGATTATTTACTGAGGGTAAAATAGTTGATAAAGAAAATATAAATTTAGAAAAAGTTTATCATCAAACAGTTAAAAAAGTTACAGAAGATTATGAAAAAATGAGTTTTAATACAGCTATTAGTCAAATGATGATTTTTGTAAATTCATGTTATAAAGAAGAAATTTTACCTTTAGAATATGCTTTAGGTTTTCTAAAATTATTAAATCCTGTAGCACCTTATATTACAGAAGAATTATGGAATATTCTAGGTCATAATGATACAATTGCAAATGAGACGTGGCCAGTTTATGATAGTTCAAAAATAGTTGAAGAAACATTTGAAATGGTTGTTCAAGTAAATGGAAAGGTAAGGGGTAAGATTACTGTTGCATGCGATACATCAAAGGAAGAAATGGAGAGAATCGCTAAAAATATAGAAAATGTAAAAACGTATATAGAAGGTAAGGAAATCGTAAAAATAGTCATCATACCTAAAAAGTTGGTCAATATTGTCATAAAATAATTTTAAAAAACTTCAAAAAATGAAGTTTTTTTCGTGCATACTAAAATACGACAAAATTCTAAAGTTACATCTGCTATAGTAGAAGATAATTCTATTTAGGAGGTGAATATATGATAGAAGAAAAAGAAAAGTTTTATACATGTAAAAATGATAGAGTATTTAAAGAAATAATGTTAAAAAAAGAAAAT
>CAYTKH010000004.1:0-35504 GCA_964438315.1 uncultured Muribaculaceae bacterium
TAGAGTGTGTTGATCTAAAAAATTCAACTTCGATATTTTTAAATTTTACTTTAGTTTTTTCTTCATAAATAATTAGATTTTTATAAGTGATTCCTTTATCTTCCAACTTTTTACGTATAAGACCAACAGCTTGATTAGGAGCATATATAAAAGGAATATTTAAATCTTTCAATATATAAGGAATTCCACCGATATGATCTTCATGACCATGTGTTATAAACAAGGCTTTAATTTTCTTTTCATTCTTTTTTAAATAACTGACATCGGGAATTATACAATCAACACCCATTAAATTATCTGGAATACTCATACCAGCATCAGTAATAATTATCTCATCTTTATGTTCAATAACATACATGTTTTTTCCGACTTCACCTAGTCCACCTAAAGCGAATATTTTTGTAGTATCATTATCTAAAAATTTCATTTTTCCTCCTTTCCTTTAATTTAGAAATCCAACATGACAATTATATATTATTTTAAACATTTTGTCAAAAATTTTAAAAAAGTGAACAAATTTTTGATATAATACTTTATAGGTGATAAAATGTTAACGTTTAAAGGTACATATAAAAGAAATATTTTCATATCAGATAAAGGTTATATTATAGGATCAGTTAAAGTAAATAAAACTGATGATGAAGAACTAAAATCATTTGTGAATAAGATGGTGACATTTACAGGATATTTTCATGAATTAAAACTAGATGATTCATACATATTTAAAGGAGAACTAGTAGAACATCCAAAATATGGTTTACAATTTAATACCTTAGAATACGACATAATAAAACCAGAAGATGAGGATGGATTAATAGAATTTTTAAGTAGCAATTTATTTAAAGGAATAGGTTCTAAACTTGCTAAAAAAATAGTAGATACACTAGGTATTGATGCTATAGATAAAATATTAAAAGAAAAAGAAACTTTATTATTAGTTCCAACTATGACTTTAAAAAAAGCTGATAAAATTTATGATACCTTAATCAAATATGAGGAAAGTCATAAAACTATCGTATATTTAATCGATTTAGGATTTTCCTTAAAAGATGCTCTAATAGTATATAATACATATAAAGGACAAACTATAAATATAGTAGAAAATAATATATATAAATTAGTAGATGATATTGAAGAGATAAATTTCAAAAAAATAGATGATATATCGTTAAAACTAGGTGTTAAAGAAGATGATGAAAACAGATTAAAAGCTTGTATTATATATACATTTAAAGAACAATTGTTTAAAACGGGGGATACTTACCTATATTTAGAAGAAATAAAAGAAGTATTAAGAAAATATTTAAATTTTTACATTGAAGATGAAATTATAGGTAAATTAGTTGAGGAATTAATCCTAATAGAAAAAATCAAACAGGATAGCGATAGATATTATATAACAGCTAATAAGGAATCAGAAGATGAAATAATTAGTAAAATTAGATATCTACTAAATAAAAAACCAACTAAAATTAATAGATTAGATGATTATATAGAAAAACTAGAATTTATAAATAAAATAACATATAATGATGACCAAAAATTAGCGATAAAAAAAGCTTTAGAAAACAATATAACAATAATTACAGGAGGACCTGGAGTAGGTAAAACAACCATTATAAAAGCTATATGTGATTTATATATTGATATAAATTTTAATAAATCAAAAGATCCTATTAGCGATATAGCATTATTAGCACCAACAGGAAGAGCTAGCAAAAGAATGAGTGAAGCAACACTACTTAAAGCTAGTACCATTCATAGATTTTTAAAATGGAATAAGGAGACTAATAAATTTGCAATCAATGAGTATAATAAAGATGAAAGCAAATATATCATCATAGATGAAGTTAGTATGATAGATTTAGATTTATTAGCTAGTTTATTTAAAGGGTTAATGAGTGATATTAAAATAGTATTAGTTGGAGATTATAATCAATTACCTAGTGTAGGAATAGGGCAAATTTTAAAAGATTTAATAGATTCAGAAGAAATCGATACAATAAAATTAAATACTCTATATAGGCAAAGTGATGACTCATATATTCCTGTTTTGGCATATGAAATAAGAAGTAATATACTTCCTAATTATCTAACTAAAAAAGATGATTATGTTTTTTTAGAATGTCAAAGTAGTAGTATTTTAAATAGTATAAAAGATTTATCAATTAAACTAGTAGAAAAGAATTATAATTATAAACAGGTACAAATAATGGCTCCTATGTATGCAGGTATTAATGGAATTGATAATTTAAATAAGGTACTTCAGAATATATTTAATCCACCTAGTAAAGAAAAGGCCGAAATAAAAGTAGGTGATATTACTTATAGGGAAAATGATAAAATATTACAACTAGTTAATATACCAGAATTAAATGTATATAATGGTGATATAGGTGTTATAGAAAAGATAGTTTTAGCTGATGTAAGTGAATCAAAAAAAAATGAAATCTATATTAATTTTGATAATGAAATTGTTAAATATTTACCAAAAGATTTTATCAAAATTAAACATGGTTTTGTTATTTCAATACATAAATCACAAGGTAGTGAATTTGATATTGTTATAATGCCAATTTGTTCTAGTTATTATAGAATGTTATATAAAAAACTTTTATATACAGGTATTACACGTGCTAAGAAGAAGTTAATATTAATCGGTGAAAGTAATGCTTTTAAATATGCTATTAGTAATAACTATGAGAATTATCGTAAAACTTATTTGAAAGAAAGATTACAAAAAATGTATAATGTAAAAAATTAAGTAAAAAATAAAAATGTATGTATTTATACATACGACTTCATATTTTTGGCTAGGAGGGTGATATTATGAAAATGACTAGGGATATATTGATGATGTCTTTAGGTGCAGGGGCAGTATTGGCTTACCAAAAATATAATAAACCGGTTATGAAGAAAATTGATAAATTTGCTTCTAAAACCATGCATAAAGCTAACGACAAGCTCGAAAGTATGATGTAATATTAGAACCTTTAATTAGGTTCTATTTAATTAATACTAACTTTTATCTTTAAAATGCATAATATATATTAGACTAATTTTTTAAAAAAAATACTAAAAAAGTATTGTCAAAACAAAATTTATAGGTTATAATTAAATAGTCTTATAAAGACGTGCCTAATTAGCTCAGTTGGTAGAGCACTCGGCTGTTAACCGATAGGTCGTAGGTTCGAGTCCTACATTAGGCGCCATTATGGCCAGTTGGTGAAGTGGCTTAACACACTGCCCTTTCACGGCAGCATTCACGAGTTCGAATCTCGTACTGGTCACCAAATAAATATCATTAAGCCTCTTAGGGCTTTTTTGTTTGATAGGTGATGACTTTGAGGAAAATTATTTTAATAGTATTAACATTACTATGGATGGGGTTAATATTTTATATGTCTAATAAAAAAGCGATAGAATCTACAGAAATGAGTAATGGCTTTATCAAAAAAACAATTGTTACTGTCTATAGATTATTTAATGATAGTACCACTACTTTAGAAGAACAAAAAATAGTAAATATAATGTCATATCCTATTCGTAAGTTAGCTCATTTTACAATTTATCTTATATTGGGTATACTTGTATATTTAACTGCTAAAGTGTTAAATCCAAGTTATAATAGATTATTTTTGTCTTCGTTATTAATATGCATTATTTATGCATGTAGTGATGAATTTCATCAGCTATTTATAATAGGTAGATCAGGTGAACTAAAAGATGTATTAATCGATAGTTTAGGTAGTTTAATAGGTATATATCTATGTAATTTTAGAAAAAATTTAATTATTAGTTAAACATAATTAAATAATTTTATTGTTAAACTTTGTAAATTAATAAATTAATGTTATAATAATTGAAATTCTAGTATTAAATAACTAAACTATATTAGATGTAAATGGCAATTGTATTTAAAATAACAATAAAAGTAGGTGTTAATTATGGACCTTAACATTATAGAGAAAATAGAGGAAGAAAGTGATATTAATTTAGGATGGTTTTATCATTCCACGTACTATAATAAAGATGATTATAAAAATATTTTAAAAGAAGGAATAAAATGTAACTATTTGTTAAATAAATCTTATATTGGTAAGTATAATGGACCATTTTATATAAGTTTATCAAAGGTTACTATTCCAGATAATCTATGTTTTATTCATTACGCTTGTAGTAATAATAATCCTTCGTTTATTATTGATGGTATTAATCCAATTGAATGTAAGAATATTGCTGAATATGAGAAGTATATTTATACGAAAGATAAAAGGAGGATGGGCAATCTTACTTTAGAATATCAATATTATTATTTAATAGAAACTAGTTATATTAAAGGAATACTTTATAATTTGTATGGTTATTCTTTATATTATACAAAAGATAAACAAGAAATTTATATAAAACAGTTATTAGAATTGATAGATTTATTAGAAGAGCTTAATATTGATATTCCAATATATGACTATTCTAGAAAGGATAAAACATTTGCTCATAAAATTGATAAAGAAAAATTAAAATATTATTCAAAAATATAGTTATTGTAAATTAAACTTCAAAATGAAGTTTTTTTTCATGTGTCTCAAACTTCGACAAAATTCTTGTAATCTATCTGTTATAGTAGAAGACAATTATTTTAAAAAAGGAGGTTAACAATATGACTATAGAAGAAAAAATGAAGTTTTATACATGTAAAGATGATAGAGTATTTAAAGAAGTAATGTTAAAGGAAGAAAATAGATGTATACTATTTAAAATAATAGAAAAAACACTGAATATAAAACCAAATAAAGTAATCGAAGAAAACATAGAATTAAAAGAGGAGAATATCCATGTAAGAAGAAAAAATTAGTATAGCCTATAATTTAAAAAAAGCAGGACTTTCTTTAAAATTAATATCAGAAAATACAGGATTATCATTATAAGTTTATTATAAAAACATTATGATTGAATACCTAAGAAGTGTTCTTTTAATTTTATAATACTATTACATATTAATATAAGATTTAAAGTTAGAATATATTGAAAGTTGTGTTTGCTATTGACTTTAACTAAAAAAGTGTTATTATAAGTATTTAATAAGGGATATAGTTGGAGGTAGCAAATGGAAGAAAAAAATTCAAATAGTGATAATTATTTCTTTATAGAAGACGTTTCAAAAGATGATTGGATAGGTTTTGAATCTTATCTGTATTCACTAGAAAGTTCAATAGAAAATAAAGCTAAATTTATAGGTTTAATATCAGATTATGGAACTGGTAAAAGTACACTTATAGATATGCTAAAATCAAGAGAAGAGAATAAAGGTAATAAACTTGTTACTATTAATTTATGGAATTGTTATAATGATGAAAAAGAAAATAAAATAGACATTCATAGAATTTTTTTACATCAATTGATTGATAAGATAATAAAAAAAGATAAAAATTACTATAAGAAAAAAATAAATAAGAATTATAATATCTTTGATATTAAAGTAAAAAGTAGTTGGACTAAATCAGCTTATCTTCTATCTGTTTTCTATATTTTATGTGCATTAGATAAATTAGAATTTGTTAATATTTTTTCAGAAGATTTAAAATCGTTTATATATATATTAGTAGCTAGTCTTACTGTGCTATGCATATTAATTTATAAACCTGTTATAGCTTATAAAAAGATAGAAGATAGTTATAGGACAATAGATGAAAATGATACTAAAGATTTATATAGAGAAATTATTGAAACTTACTATTCATCTAGAAAAAATAAAAATAAAACACTCATAATATGCTTAGAGGAATTAGATAGGTATGAAAATGCTGATATAGTATTAGAGTATTTAAAAGAGTTTTATAAATTTTATAAAGAAATAGATAAAAAATATAAAGTTGTTTTTATAGTTTCGATGAAGTCATCAAGTCAATTAGGAAAGTTAAAACAACCAACTGATAAAACTGATGAAGTTGATAAAACTAGTGAAATAGATAGAATAAAAAATATATATGAAAAAACATTCGATTTTATATTAAATTTAAATCAAATAAACATACAAGATTATGATTCTATTATCTATTCGCTAATAGAGTCAAAAAGAGAATATCTAGAAGACGAAATACAACTGCCTAGTCAGAAAAATTTAAAAAATTGGAGATATCTATATTATGGTAAAAATATAAAAATTAGAGATATAAAACATAGATATAATCTTGCAATGGAACTATATTTATCAGTTAAAGAATCTGGTATAAAAGCTGATTTTGATAAATGCTTGTTTATAGCATATCTAGAAGATGAATTTAACGAATTATACGACAAACTAATTAATGACAATTTAATTCATTCGATGTTGTTTGATTATGTAAAAGGAAAAAAACTATTCAAAGAACAAGAATTTAGTAAAGAAGAAAGAGAAGTATTGCTAGTTGGTTTAGCTTCTAAATTTATCTCTTTGGATTATAATTACTATTTCTATAAATTTCCTAAAAATAAAAAGCCATATAATATTTATGAATATGAATTATATAGTGCCATCTTTTATGATGAAAATAGCGAAAACTTAGATTATGCCTTAAAAAAACTTAAAGATCAAAAGATATTTGAAATTCTAACTAAAAGGGTTAATCAAGAATTTATTCCGATGGTAGTATTTGAATATCCTAAACTTATTACTATTGAATATAATAAGGAACACGAAGTATTTAAAAAGACAATGACTCAAAGGTTTAATTTATTATCCAATTTTGAAACGTTTTATGATTTGATTAGTAAATTAAAAAAGTTGAATATAACTACTTATAAAAGTATTATTAGCGAGTACCTTAATTATTTTTTGCCCCAACTAAAAAAGTTAGGTAAAAAAGAGATTTTTATATTGAGGCAAGAATTAGTTAAAGAATTAAAAAAAGATTCCGTAGTTATTTCAGATTTATTTTTTAAGGATAATTATTTGATTAGTAGTAAAGAGATTAATGAAATAGGTGATATTAAAATAGTAATGGAACTTACTGATTTTAATATAATAGATGGTAGATGTCTAGATGACTATACTAATATATTAAGAAAACAAAAAGCCGATAAAAAAACAATCATAAAACTATTAGAAGTACTAGCTAATAATCCTAAAATTTCTAATGAAGCTTATAGTAAATTTTTTTACCTAATTAAATTAAATGAATATAGTTTTCTAGAAAGTGAATATTTAAAATTGTATCAGATATCAAAATCTAAACTTGCTTTAAATATAATAGGTTACTATATGCATTTCTTAAAATATATCAATTACTATTGTGAAAAATTCGACAACTACTATTTAGAATGTTTAAATGATAATTTGTCAAAAGAAACTATAGAAGAATACAAAAATTATTTAAATAAATGTGGAAAAATATATAATAATAGCATGAAATTTTTTGATAATTATAAAGAACATACAGTTTTTGCTTTTTCTAAAGTTATATGTGAAAAATTTTTTGAAAATGGCTATTATGATTATTATATTATATCAACATGTCTTAGAGAAAAAGTATATGAAATTGAAGATGATAAATTAAAAATCCTATCTAGTAACTATATAAAAGAATATGAATTAAAAAAAGAATTTACATGTAAAATTGGAGATAAAATGAAGTTATTTTTATATAACAATGTAGATATGAGTAAACTAGATAGTAAAAAATTGATATTATTTAATGATTTACCACAAAGACTTGATATTATTGAATCGATATTAAATACTAACGATAGTTTATTTATAAATAAGTATCTATCAAAAATAACTAGTATTTCAAAAAGAGAAATACTACCAATATATAAATTAATAGGTAATTATAATAGAGAATATGGATTAAAAAAATCAGCTAAAGATAATCTTAAAAAACTAACCAATAATAAAGAATGCTTGAAAGAACTAGATATTAGAAGAAAGTTAAAAACTATATAATTTGTAAAAATATTTACTCTATGTAACAACAAATATTGATACAAGAAAAAAATGTCGTAAAATGCAATTTCGTCTTTTGTATAATACAAAATTGACTTTTTGAGATAAACAATATATAATTAGTACAGGAGGAATGATTATGGTAATAAGAGAAAATTATTTAGAAAAAATAAGACCTTTTTATAATCAAGATTTGATTAAAGTTATTACTGGAATAAGAAGATGTGGTAAATCAGTTATTTTAAGACAAATAATAAACGAGATAAAAGAGTCAGGTATTAAAGACGGCAATATTATTTATATGAATTTTGAAGAGACTGATTATTTAGATATTAAAACTGCAAAAGAATTAGACAAGTATATCAAAGATAAGATAGTTAATGTTGATAAGTATTATCTATTTCTTGATGAAATACAGTATGTTAAGGAATGGGAAAGGACTGTTAATTCTTATAAGACAAAATATGGAGATAAAATATCTATTTTCTTAACCGGGTCTAATAGTGATTTGCTTTCTGGAGAACTTGCAACACTTCTTTCAGGTAGATATGTAAGCTTTAAAGTCAAACCATTTTCTTTTATGGAAGTTTGTAAATTTAAAAATTATGAATTAGATAAGTATAAATTAGAAGAACAATTTAATAATTACGTTAAATGGGGTGGATTACCTCAAAGATTTAACTTAAATGATGAATATGAAATTAGAACGTATTTAACAGATGTATATAATTCAATTGTTGTTAAAGATATAATAAATAGATTCAAAGTAACAGATTTAGAATTATTTAATAGAATTGCAGAGTATATCGTAACCACACCATCTCAAACTTTTTCTGTTGAAAGTCTTGTAAAATATTTTGAAATCAATGATGATAGGGGGGTTGGCAAAACTACACTATATAATTATTTAGAATATATGTGTAAGGCACATTTAATCGAAAAAGCTGATAGATATGATATTAGGGGAAAGAGAATCTTAAATGGTAAATATAAATATTATTTAACAGATTTAGGATTAGGACAAACATTAAATGTGTCTAAAAAAGAACAAATGGGAGCATATTTAGAAAACATAATTTATAATGAGTTAGTTTATAGAGGTTATGATGTCAAAGTTGGTAATCTAGATAATGGCGAAATAGATTTTATTGCACTTAAAAATGGGAATAAAGAATATTATCAAGTTTGCTATTACTTATCAGATGATAAAATCATAGCAAGAGAATTTGATGCTTATAATAATATTGGAGATAATTATCCAAAATATGTTATTTCAATGGACAAGTTTGATTTTTCACAAAATGGAATAATTCATAAAAATATAATAGATTGGTTATTAAACAAATAATAGTAATAAAATTGCTCGATAACCAGTTTAATTTATAGCTGTAAATACCACATAGAACGATGTTCTTTATGATATTTTAGATTTAAAGGAGTATATGAAAATGTATGATAAAAAGATGTTTTTAATAGATGAATTATATAAAGATAATTTAGAATATAAAAAAATAGATTCAAAAAATTATATTGATAAGTTCTTGTTTTATAGAAGTCAAGATGATGATATTGATATAGATGTCTGTGAAATAAATATCGATAATTACAAATTACTTAATCCTTTAATTAGTTTAGATGCAAAAAAAACAGAACAAAAAACATATAATAAATCCAATAAAAAATTTGAACTATATGATAATGGTATAACTTATAGAGGGGATACTCTTATCAACTGTATGCAAGTATTACTTCAAATTGTTAATTATGATAGTAAAGGTAAATTAATTACTTCTAAAAATATTGATGAAATAAAAGAAGGTTTGAAAAAATCATCTGTTTTAAATGATAATCCAGAAATTAGATCGTTATTAAATAAATTTGTAGAAAAATGTTATAGTGAAGGTAACTTCTTTGCAATACCTTTTATAAATGGTTTTTCACTTAATCAAGCTAAAGGAAGATTAAAAAGTGAAGGATATAATAATCCACTAGTTGATAGTAGTGATACATATTTTAAGGTTTGCTATGACTACTTTAATAAAGGAAAATGTAGTTGTCAATTAACTAATTTGATAGATAAAAATTATGATATATGGAAGAATAAGTATAGTAATAATTGGAATTTATTTATAGAGCATAATTGTTTTTGTGATTTTATCAATAATGATGGAACAGTTAAAAAATTATGGAATAAAACTGATGATGGTTTTACATCCGATTTAAAAAATTATTTAAATGATGCTATTATAGCATTAACAAATAGGGAAGAAAGAATAATAAATTTTAAGGATAGTATTACTTTATAATAATATATCAATAAAAAAATAATTTCTTATATCAAATTTAAAGAATTATTTTTAGTTTCGTTGTGTTCAACTTTATGACTGATTAATATATTCAGCATAAGCAACATTTAGATTAATTGGCATATTTTTGTGAGATATATTTTTAGTACTAATATAATTGTTGTCTATCAATAAACTGGAATAAGACTTTGTTTTAATTTTATTTAACATAAATCTTTTCTTCATAATAAAAATATAAACAAACCAATCTAGATATTCTTGCAAATGTCTAGTTGATATCCCTCTGAATTTACTAAACCATGTTTCAAGTTGTGAATGTATTCCATTTATTTCTGATATACTAAAAATACCATCACTATGAAATCCTGAAGGAATAGCATTTAATATAAGATTATTTTCTTCACAAAAATCTTGATATGCACCAGCACTATCAGCATTAATCGATTTGGCATTATCTAATTTTTGACCTATGGTTTTTCTTAACATATCTGTAGTGCATCTACCTAGACCAGCAACTTTTAATAATAAATTATCATTCTCATCTATACTTGTAACAACACAAATTTTATGATGACTAATACCTCTATAAGGTGAAGAAGTTGAAGTTCTTTTCTTTGAAAATCTTGGCATATCTTTCTTCTTTGTTCCTTTTAAATTAATAGAAAAATACTTCTCATCTGATTGTATTTGACCGGATAAATTGATATTTTTCACAAATTTCTTTAAAGCATATAAGACTTTATGTCTTAATCTAAATGAAGTATAAATTGAAATATTATTTTCCTCAGCGATTCGTCTTATACTAAATCCGTTTAATAAATTATCAATTGCATTTTTCCATATTTCGAATGATAATTTACTATGACAAATTATTGTATTTGATGTTTCTGATAAATTTATCTTACATCCACTGCATATATATTTTTGTATCCCATTTGTTGTCTTACCATTTTTGTATAGTTTACATCCACACTTTTCACAAAATAACTCTTCATTTTTAAATTTAGAAATAACCTTTGAATTCGAGTTTTTTGTAGAACATAAATTAGATAAATTTTCTAGTATATAATTTTTAAATTCAATAATAGAAACCGGATCTAAATTTTTAATTAATTCTTCAATATTCATATTACATAAAATATCCTTAATCAGTTAGTCCCAATCATCCTTAATCGCCAAATCAAAAACTATAGAGAGACTAACTGATTAAGGATACTTCCTTTCTACAGTTTTGATCTGGCTACATTTATTATATCATATTTTTTTGTTTATCAGTCATAAAGTTGAACACAACGTTTAGTTTAAAATAAATAAGTTTACAATTAATACGATAAAATGAAGTGTTTTGATTGTAAATAAACACTTGTTATTGTATAATAATATTAATAGATTTAAGGAGGATAATAATGAAAAAGGTTTTATTTACTGCTACAGTAGATTCACATATATTAGCATTTCATATACCTTATTTAAGATACTTTAAAGACATTGGTTATGAGGTACATGTAGCTACAAATGGAGATGAAGAAATCCCATATTGCGATAAAAAACATAAGGTATCATTTGAAAGAAGTCCTTTTAAAATAAATAATATAAAAGCAATTAGACAGTTAAAAAAAATAATAAATAAAGAAAAATTCGACATAATACATACCCATACACCAATGGGAAGTGTTGTTACAAGATTAGCTGCCAATAAATCTAGAAAAAAATATAAAACAAGGGTAATATATACAGCTCATGGATTTCATTTTTATAAAGGGGCACCTAAACTTAATTGGATACTTTTTTATCCAATTGAAAAGCTTTTAGCTAGATATACAGATGATTTAATAACTATAAATAAAGAAGATTATGAACTTGCCAGAAGAAAATTCAAAACTAAAGTTTATTACGTTCCAGGTGTAGGAATACCAGAGGACAAATTCAATTTTGAAATGACGGAAAAAGAAAAATTTGAATTTAGAAAATCATTGGGATTGAAGGAAGATGATTTTCTAATTATCTATCCAGCTGAATTATCCAAAAGAAAAAATCAGACGATGCTTTTAAAAATGTTGGATAATATTATAAAATCTAATAAAAATATTCATGTATTATTGCCAGGAAGTGATAACATGAATGGATATCATCAAAATTTAGTTGAAAAACTAGGAATAGAAAATAATGTCCATCTATTAGGATTTAGAAAAGATATACCAAATTTACTACAAATATCTGATTTAGCTGTTTCTACATCTAATCAGGAAGGTTTACCAGTTAATATAATGGAGGCAATGTGTGTTGGATTACCTATAGTTGCAACTAATTGTAGAGGAAATAGGGATTTAATAGAGGATGGTAAAAATGGTTATTTAGTCGATATTAATGATTTGGAACATTTTATCCAATATGTATATGACATATATTGTGGTAAGGCCAATTTGAATGTGATATATAAAAATAATAAGGAAAAAGCATCTAATTATTTGTTACACAAAATTATGGAAGAATATATTAAAATATATGATATTAAGTAGGGATTATAATGGAAAAAGATAACATTTTATTGAGTATAATAATACCAATTTATAATTTAGAAGAATATATAACTAAATGTTTAGATAGTGTGATCATGCAAGAACCGAAAAATGTAGAAATAATATTAATTGATGATGGTTCTACTGATAAAAGCTCAATTATATGTAAAGGGTATTGTGAAAAACATAAATATATCAAATATTTTTATCAAGAAAATTCTGGAGTTTCATCAGCAAGAAATCTTGGTATACATCAGGCAAGTGGATTATATATACAATTCTTAGATGGCGATGATACCTTATTTAGCGGTTCAATTGATGAAATTTTGACAAAGATTAAAGAGAATAAATATGACATAATTGCTGGAAATTATGTAAAAAGTTTTGGAAATGAGTTAGAAAAAAAACGTAACATAAATAGAAAATTAATTAATTTGATTGAGAATAGTTCATACCCAGATAATATTGTACTTATGCTTAAAAATAACCTATTTGCATATTCATCCTGTTTTAATATTATAAAAAAAGTTATTATTGACAAATACAGTATATTGTTTGATACAGATGTTAAATTTACTGAGGATATGACCTTTTGCCTTAAGGTCTTATTAAATGCTAAAACAATTGCAATTATTCAACCTCATTATATATATATACAAGATAGAATTCAATCTGCAACTTCTAGTATTTCACTCAAACGTATCTCCGATAATTTTAATTTTGTATTATATTGGCATGAATATATGAAAAATTATAATTGTAATAAAAATATAAAAAAATATATAGATGGTTTTATCAGCTATGAATACTGTATTGTGTATGGGATGTTGTTTTTACTTGATACAGGGGATTTTAATCTATTGTATGACGATGTAAAAAAGTACTCTTTTTTATTGAATGGTGTCTCTAATAAAAAAGTTATAATAGTTAAAATTCTAAAAAAAATAATAGGTTTTAATATGACAGGTAAAATACTAGCAAAGTTTATAGCGAGTAAATAGTAAGAAGAAGGTGAAAAAATGAGATTTATAAAAGAAATGAACAACAGATATCAAATAAGTTTAATACTATATACATTTTGTTTCTTGTTTGCACCACCTATTATTCCTAAAATTAATTTTGTTATCATACTTGCAATTTATTCTTTTTTTGTTATTATATTTAAGTATAGTAATAAACTAAAGGAATTTATTAAAATATATGAGACAAAGAAACTTATAAAAATTTTACTAATATACATAATAATATATATTTTATCTATCATTTGTAATTATATATTTACTAAACAGTTTTATCTAGGTAATTATATTATTTGTTCTTATTCATTGTTTTTATGTTTTCCAATTACTTTTGTATGTTCATTATACATTATTTTTAAAGCTGAAGAGTTTAAATACGATACAAAACAAATAATTATGCTGTTCGTTAAAGCAGGAATTATTCAAGCTATACTGGCTTTGACTGCATTGCTGTTTCAACCGATAAAGGCTATCTTTATTTATATAATGTATCTAAATACGGAGCAGGAATTACTATTAAGTGATTGGTTAACATCTAGAAGATTTTATGGCTTTTCTAATAGTATGTTAGATTTATTTGGACTTGGTACTGGAATTATTGCCACATTACCATTATTTTGTTCTACGAAAAAAGGTAATAAATATATATTATTAATCCCAATATTATTATTAGTTCCTATATTAAATTCAAGGACAGGAATAGTCATCTTCTTTATTGGAATTTTTCTGTGGATGGTACAGTTTATTAAGAACAATTCGATAAAGAGAGTTATATTTTATTTTGCAATTATAAATATCATATTTTTCTTTATAGTATTTATATGTTACATATTTTCACCAGATACAATTGATTGGATTATTAGGGATTTTTCATCTTTTATAGTTCCTAATGGTGGGACTGCTTCGACGTTGTTTAGTAGACAGTTTTGGACAATACCAGATATTCAAAATTTACTTATAGGAACTTCTCATAATATATTTGAATATGCCAATTTTGCAGAGGTTAGTGGTCCTCATTCAGATGTTGGTTATATTAATGAATTATGGAAAACAGGTATTATAGGATCATTTTTAATTTACTATGCGTTTTATTATATGTTGAAGCAAGTATATAATAATAAAAATAAATTATTATCTATATTTTTGGGACTTTCTATCGCTGTTTTTCTATTAAAGGGTAGTATAATAACTTATAATACTGGTTGTGCAATTATAGTTACTTTGTCCTTGTTTTCAATTCAGATAAATAATCAAATTAGATTGCAACAAAATAAATTTAAAAAAGTAGAAAAAATTGTTAATAATAATAATCATCTAGTATCAATAATAGTTCCAATTTATAATGTGGAAAAATACTTAGAAAAGTGTATTAATTCAATCTTAAATCAAACGTATAAAAATATAGAGGTTATTTTGGTGAATGATGGTTCTAAGGATAATAGTGGAAATATATGTGAAATATATGCCAAAAATGATAATAGAATAAAGGTTATTCATAAAGAAAATGGTGGTTTATCAGATGCTAGAAATTATGGTATTAAAGCATCATCAGGTAAATATCTTTGTTTTGTTGATAGTGATGATTATATAAGTAATAATTTTGTTGAATTATTATTGAAAAACCTCTTAATTACTGATTCGGATATTTGTGCTTGCAATTTTTATTATGTAGATGAAGATAATAAAATATGGAAACACAGGGAATTGGAATATAAAGTTTATAATAAAAGTGAGGGTATTTTTGATATATTGACTGAAAATCAAAATACATCTATTATGGTTTGGAATAAACTTTATAAAGCTGATTTATTCAAGAAAAATCATATTTTATTTGATGTTGGAAAAATACATGAGGATACATTCATAATGTATAAATTATACGATAAATCAAAAAAAATCTGTTTGATTGAAAATCATTTATATTATTATTTGCAACGAAAAGGTAGTATAATGTCGCAAAAATTTAATAAGAGAAGTTTTGATATGCTTACAGCACTCGATGAAACTAGGGAATATTTTAAAAATAAAAAAGAGTATTCAGTGTTAATTGATTGTTATACGTGTATAATTTATTTAACCCTAATCAATAGGATGATTAGATTTAACTATGATGGTAATGAAAAGGAGAAAATAATAAATTATTTAATTAATGAAAAAACTAAATATTTTAAAAATCCTTTAATTAGCATTAAAACAAAGCTCAAATTATTTATATTAATTAAAAATGAAAAAATTTACCACAAATTATTAAAAATATACGAAAAGGTGTGATTATTAAGTATGAAGGTATTAATTTATGTTGAAGAGAGATTGTTAACTCCAACTGGTGGACCAGCCGGATATCTATATAATGTCTCAAAAGAATTGAAAAGACAAAATATTTCGAATATCGAGTTTGTTAAATCTAGTGATTCTTTTATGAAAAAAATTTTCAAAAAGATGCCTAATAGTTTTCAAAAATATATTAGAAATAAACTCAATAAAGGTGATAATAGAGTTATATATGATGTGTTCTATAATAAAAATAAAAAAGCAATAGTTGATTTGAATAAATATGACATAGTACATTTTCATTCAGCTTTATCTATGTACATGGTAAAAGATTCGCTAGATAGTTATAATGGTAAGGTTTTATTTACAACACATACCCCTAAAATATCATATAAAGAAATAATAGAAGATTATACATCTGAAGAAGATTACCTAAAAAATAAAAAAGAATATGATTCTTTAGAAATTATTGATGAATATGCCTTTAATAGAGCTGACTATATAATCTTGCCAGCGGAAGAGGCAGAAGAATGTTATTATAATACATGGGATAAATATAATGATATAAAAGAGAAAAATAAAAGCAAATATATATATTTGCCAACATGTATTAATAGTATAATAAATGATAGTGATGTTAGCGAGACAAGAAAAAAATACGATATTCCAGAAAATGCCTTTGTTATATGTTATATTGGTAGACATAATGAGGTAAAAGGATATGATCAATTAAAAAAAATAGGTGAGAAGTTACTAGAAAATAGGGACGATGTTTATTTTTTAATTGCTGGTAAAGAAGAACCATTAAAGGGATTAATAAATCCAAGATGGATTGAAGTGGGTTGGACCGATAGACCACACGATTTGGCTAAATGCTCAAATTTATTCATTTTGCCTAACAAAGAAACCTATTTTGACTTAATATTATTAGAAATATTGTCTCTTGGAAAAACAATTATATTATCTGATACAGGTGGAAATAAGTATTTTAAAAAATTTGATACCCCTTCATTGATTTATTATCATTATGATGATATTGATGAAGCTGTTTCAAAAATAGAAGATTTAATTAATGATAATAAATTATATATATATGAACAAATGAATAGAAGAATATTTGAAGAAAATTTTACAATGGATATTTTTGTTAATAACTATATTAGAATTTTAGAAGAGATTTTTTATAATTCAAAGGAGAACAATGAAAAAATCAATTAAAAAAAATTATTTATTAAATTTGGTTAATCAAATCCTTACAATCATATTTCCTATAATTACCACACCTTATTTAGCTAGAACATTGGGGGCTAGTGGTACAGGAACATATGGTTATGTCATATCTATAACAACGTATTTTATATTGTTTGGTTCGTTAGGACTATCATTGTATGGGCAAAGAGAGGTTGCATATAATCAAAATAGTATTGAAAAGAGAACAAAAGTATTATATGAATTATTTTTTTTGAAATTTGTTACGATGATTTTACCATTAATTGTATTCGTAATTATGCTATGCATTAAAGGTGATTATTCTATATATTTTAGGATATTGTTGCTAGAGTTAGTAGCGAATTGTTTAGATATATCATGGTTTTATCAAGGAATTGAAGAATTTAAAAAAATGGTAATAAGAAACTTAATTACTAGACCAGTAAATATTATATTAGTGTTTATATTAATAAAAGGACCAAACGATATTGATAAATATCTAATTATATATGTCTTGAATTCGTTTTTTGGATATCTCATCTTATGGTTGGATGTAAAAAAATATACAACTAAAATAAAATTTAAAGAACTTAATATAGTTAGACATATTAAACCAATGTTAATACTATTTATTCCACAGATAGCTATGGAAATATATACTGTTTTGGATAAAACGATGCTTGGTTTTATTTTAAAAAATATGAGTGAGGTTGGCTATTATGAGCAATCACAAAAAATCATTAAAATCATCATGTCAATTGTTACATCAATAGGAATAGTTATGTTATCACGTATAGCTGTTTGTTTTTCGGAAAATAAGACCGATGAAATAAAAAAATATATGTATAAGACATTTAATTATATCTGGTTTATTTCATTACCAGTAATATTTGGTTTATGGTCTATTACTGACAATTTTGTTCCATTATTTTTTGGTGCAGGATATGACAAGGTAACTTTAATTATGAATATGTTAAGTATAATTGTATTATTTATTGGATTTAGTAGTGTTATTGGCAACCAATATCTTTTAACTCATAAGAGGCAAAAGGAATATACGATTTCAGTTACAGTTGGTGCTATAATGAATTTAATTTTAAACTTAGTTTTAATAAAACCATTTTTGTCTTTTGGTGCAGCATTAGCAACTGTTATTGCTGAATTATTTGTAACGATAATTCAATTATATTATATACGAAATGATTTCAATATATCAAATATTTTCAAGATATCAAAAAATTATTTAATAGCATCTATACTAATGTTTATTGGATGTTATTTTATAAATTTTATATCTATGGGAAATATATATATATTGTCAATAAAAATATTAGTGGGAATTATTATATATGGCTTGAGTTTGTTTGCATTAAAGGATAGTCTGATGATTAGCACAGTAGACACGGTTAAGAATAAACTATACAAGTGTATTAAAAAAATTTGAATTATTAAGGAGATACTATGAAAAAATATGATTATTTAGTAGTGGGGTCAGGATTATTTGGCTCTACATTTGCTTATGAAATGAGCAAAAAAGGTAAAAAATGTTTAGTAATCGACAAAAGAAATCACGTTGGAGGCAATGTTTATTGTGAGAATATAGATGGAATAAATGTTCATAAGTATGGTGCTCATATATTTCATACCTCAAACAAAGAAATATGGGAGTATGTTAATCAGTTTGTTGAATTCAATAATTATATAAACACACCTATAGCTAATTATAAAGGAGAATTATATAATTTGCCTTTTAACATGAATACTTTTACAAAATTGTGGAGTGATGTTAAAACACCAATTGATGCTAAAAATAAGATAGAGAAGCAAAGAGAAATTCTAAAAGATAAAACCCCTTCTAATTTAGAGGAACAAGCAATAAGTTTAGTAGGTTATGATATTTATGAAAAATTAATAAAGGGATATACAGAAAAACAATGGGGTAAAAAATGTTTGGAATTACCATCTTTTATAATCAAAAGGCTTCCTGTTAGATTTACTTTTAATAATAACTATTTTGATGATATATATCAAGGAATACCTATAGGAGGATATAACAAGATTATAGAAAAAATGTTAGAAGATTGTGATGTTGAATTAGGTATTGATTACTTAAAGAACAAGGAAAAGTATAGTAAATTAGCATCAAAAATATTATATACAGGAATGATAGATGAGTATTTTGACTATAAATTAGGTAGCTTAGAGTATAGGTCTTTAAGGTTTGAACAGGAAACTTTACCTATAGATAATTATCAAGGTAATGCTGTTATTAATTATACTGACTCAGAAACTGATTATACAAGAATTATTGAACATAAACATTTCGAATTTGTTGATAGTTCAAAAACAATTATTACAAAAGAATATCCTGTTAAATGGAATAAGGGAGATGAGGCATATTATCCTATTAATAATGAACAAAACAATGAATTATACAATCGTTACAAAAATTTAGCATCTTTTGAAAATAATGTTATATTCGGTGGTAGGTTAGGAAGTTATAAATATTATGATATGGATAAAGTGATAGAAGAGGCTTTAAAATTGGTTGATAATGAATTGGTTGGTTGAAGATCTAATTAAATAATTAACAATAATAATTTATATAACTTTAAATATTATTTATACATATGCCTATGGATATTTTCGTTTATATTACTAGCTTGCTAATATTGACCATAAAAAATAGGTATGGTATAATTGAAAAAATGGAGGATGTATGAAATTAAAAGATTTATATAAAAAAATAGACAAAGAAGAATTGAAGTTTATAGCTATTGTAACATTAATATTTATGGTAATATCGCATGGCTATTGTTACTTTAATTTGAATTTTTCTCATGATTCAATGTTTAGTTTTAGTGAATTTACTTCAGTTAATATTGGTAGAGGGGTAATTGATTTGTTCGGAAATATGCGAGGACATTATTTTCCACCACTACTGATTGGTTCTTTGACATATATATTTTTATTAGGTACAGTCTATTTACTTATTAATATATTCCAAGTTAAGAAAAAAATTAATACCTTTTTATTATCAGGAATATTCGTTACAGCATCAACTATCACATTATTAAATGCTACTTATATAGACTTTTCAGATATTTATTCCTTTGCCATTTTTATTATAACCTTAGCTGCTTATATATTTATAAATAAAAAAGATATAGTAGGATATTTAATATCGATTATTTTATTGGTAATAGGATTAAGTACATATCAAAGTTATATTTCATTTTTTATTGGGATAGTAATCTTGTATTCCATTAAAAATTGTATAGAAAAAGATAACTATAGAATGATATTAATAAATGGTTTAAAGGCTATATTTGTGGTAGCTTTATCTTTGATTCTTTATTCATTATTTTCTAAACTTATCATTATAATAAGTAATTCTTCATTTGCAACTGGATATAATAGTATTTCGGATGTCGGTAATTTCGCAAATTTTAATGAAATTATTACAACATTGAAAAGAACATATACAACTGTTTTTAATTATATTTTGCATCCAAGTATATTTTACAGTAATGTTGTTTCATTTTTAAATTTATTGATTATAATTGTTAATATAGTTATAGTATCATTAATATTTGTTAAAAATAAAGTTCCAAAAGAAAATATAATATTAACATTTTTACTAATATTATTATTACCTTTCGGCATCAATATTGCATGTTTCCTTAGTAAGGGTTTTGTTCATGAATTAATGATTTATGCATTATTCTTATTATATATATTTCCTGTAATAATGTTAGAAAGAGATTTGTTTAAATTAAAATTAAGTAATATTTATAAAAAAAGTTATACATCACTTATTACTATATCTTATATTATTATTATATTTTTAGGAATTGTTTATTCAAATCAATGTTATTTAAAAAAGAATTTTGAATTTGATAACACGATAACTACAATGAATAGGATATTAAATAGGATAGAGGAAATTGATGGATATGAGGTTGGTAAAACTAAGGTTGCATTTATAGGAACACTTCAAGATGGTCCTTTATCAAAATTTAGAAAAGAGTTTGATTATGGTTCTGTTGGATTATTTGCTAATTTTAGTGTTACTTATTATGAAACCTATAAATTGTATTTTGCTAACTATTTATCTTATCCTATAAATATTATTCCAGAATATGAAGCGGTAGGAATGTCAAAAAAGAGCGAAGTAAAAGAAATGGGTGTTTTTCCAAATAAAGATAGTGTTAAAAAAGTCGATGATGTAATTATAGTCAAATTGTCATAGAAAATAATTTTGATGATTGAGTATTAATTAATATATGTTATGTATGAAAGGAATAGATAAATGACAGCGAATATTTATGATTTTGATGGTACCATTTATAATGGTGATTCATCTGTAGATTTTTTTATCTTTTGTTTCAAACATAAAATAAGCATGTGTAGGTGCTTTCCAAATATAATTTGGAACTATATATTATATATTTTTAGGATTAAAAGTAAAAACGAACTTAAAGAGGTATTCTTTTCTTTCTTGAAATATTTCAATAATACTGAAGAACTTGTCGAATTATTTTGGAATAAGAATTATCATAAAATAAAAAAATGGTATTTAAAACAAAATAATGAAAGCGATATAATAATATCTGCCTCTCCTGAGTTTTTATTAAAAAATATATGCGAAAGGTTAAAAGTAAAAGTGCTGATTGCAACTAAGGTGGATATTAAAACGGGAAAGTTTATTACTGAAAATTGTTATGGTGAAGAAAAGGTAAAAAGACTATTATCTGAATACCCTAATATAACTGTAAATGAGGTGTATACTGATAGCAATTCTGATTTACCACTAATTAGTTTATCTAAAGTTGGATACATGGTAAACAAGGATAAAATTACTAAATATGAATCACGTAAAACTTCGTAACTTAAAAAATTAAAAATAAACCTGTAAAGCTATGAAAAATATTTAATGTGCAAATATTTTATGTTTACATTTTAATTTGTAATGTATTATTAATTCAATATGGTGTGTTCATATTAAAAGTGAGGTGAAAAGATGAAAAAATATATAAAATTGATGAGACCACAACACTATATAAAAAATTTTTTGGTTTTCTTTCCTTTAATTTTTAGTGGTCAATTTTTTGATGCAAATAAATTAATATCTGCTGTGTTTGCGTTTTTATCGTTTAGTGTTTGTGCTTCTGTAGTTTATATTATAAATGATATTAAAGATAAAGAAAAAGACAAATTACATGAAAAGAAAAAGAATAGACCCATTGCATCTGGTGATATAAGTGTTAAAAATGCTATCGTGTTTTCAATAATACTATTTGTTATTTCTTTAATTTTTACATATTTAGCTGTTTTTAAAATGTGGCATGTAAGTTTTATCTATCTACTTATATATTTATTTATGAATATATTGTACAGTATAAATTTTAAAAATATACCACTTGTAGATGTATTTATTTTAGCAACTGGTTTTTTAATAAGGGTAGTTTTTGGTGCTAGTATACTTGATATAAAAGTATCTAATTGGTTATATTTAACCATTATGTCTGCAGCTTTTTATTTAGGTTTAGGTAAGAGAAGAAATGAAATAAAAAAATTAGGAAACAAATCAAGAGAAGTTTTGAAATACTATAATGAATCCTTTTTAGATAAAAATATGTATATGTGTCTATCACTTTCAATAGTATTTTATTCCTTATGGACTGTTGATCCTAATAACGTACTAAAATTTGGCAATAGACTTGTGTTAACAGTTCCATTTGTCACTTTAATACTGATGAAATATAGTTTGAATGTAGAAAATGATAGTTTGGGTGATCCTGTTGATATAGTGTTAAGTGATAAATTATTAATTTTCTTAATTATGTTATATGGACTTATAGTAATGACAATGATTTATATATAAAGTATAATTATAAAATGTTTACACTGATTAAGTAAATTGTATGTAATAATGTAGTAAGGAGTTTTGTTATGAATGATTATATAAAAAGTGATTTAATGAGATATTATGGAAAATGTGATTTACCAACCTTTGTTTATGCATACTTTAAAGATAGAACTTTTAGATTTCAGTATGCATTTAGATTATGCAATGGGGGGGGTATACTAAACTATTTGGTTTGATTTTGATGAAATTGAATAGAACAAAAAAAGTAATTCAGTTACCTCGTCAAACAAAAGTAGGCTATGGATTATATATTGCTCATGGGGGACCTATAGTTATAAATCCAAGTACAGTTATAGGAAATAATTGCAATTTGTCGCAATTTACAACTATAGGAAGTAACGAAGGACAAGCTGCAATTATTGGTGATAACACTTATATAGGACCAGGTGTATGTATCGTAGAAAATGTAAAAATAGGTAGTAATGTTACTATTGGGGCGGGAAGTGTTGTTACAAAGGATATTCCCGATAATGCAACAGCTGTTGGAAATTATGCTAAAGTGATTAATTATAATAATCCGGGAAGGTATATACAAAATCGTTGGAACAAAGATAAAATTCCTAAAATATGATTTAATAATTTTAATTTAGAGAGAAGTTTTATAATGAAAAAATATAATGGAATTAATTTAATGAAGTATTTAATGGCCGTTTGTGTCATCGCTATTCATCTGCAACCACTAGTAAAAGTAAATAACGAATATTTATTAAACTTTTATGAGTCTATTATATATTTGGCTGTACCTTTCTTTTTTATAGTAACTGGTTTCTTGATAGGGCAAAGATTAAGTTGTTTAGATAAATATTCTTTAAAGGATGGGGATATTTTAAAGAAAAGGATAAAGAAAGTTTTAAAGTTATATATTGTATTTAATATAGTTTATCTGCCATTAACATTATATGGATATTTAAAATTTGGTTATTCTATTACATTTTGTATACAGGACTTCATAAGAGGATTTATTCTTGTTGGGGAGCATTATAACTCGTGGGTTTTATGGTATTTATTATCAGAATTTTATGGATTATGTTTGATTTATTTTCTATATAAAAAGGGTGTAAATTTTAAAAATATAATATATGTAGGAATATTTTTTTACGTATTAGGGATATCAATTAATTATATTTTTGAATTAGATGTGACAACAGGATTAATGGGTAAAATAAAAGAATTACTACAATATTTGTTCGGTTACTACAACCTTAGTGGTAGACTATTTACATCTATGTTATACTTAAGTATTGGGATGTATTTGTCAAGATATAATCCTTATAAATTTAAGATTATGTATGTTATATTGCTTATTTTATCAGCTATTATTATAAATACGACAATAACTAATTATGTATTAGATCAAATAATGATTGTTATAAGTTCTATATTACTATTTATTTTAAGTTTAAGATTGGAATTTAGAGATAATGTTATCTTTGAATATTTGAGATTGACAAGTATTGATATGTATTTTTGGCATTTATTTGTTTGGACAATTTTAGATATTGTTCTGTATAAAAAATTAATATATGGTATAATAAGTTTTACAATTGTGTACTTGTTGATGAATATAATAGGATTGATACATTATGCGTGGGTAAATAAGTTTAAAAAATATGATTAATTTATCTAAAAATTATTACTTGATATGTTGCGATGTTTGAAATATAATGATATAATTTTTGATACTAATAGTTGTAATGTAAATAATACCTATTGTTTTGTTTCTATATACCTATTTTGACATTAAAACTATATTGAAATTGACAATTAGATAGGAGTTGGTATTATGTTGTTTAATTCTCATATTTTTATATTTTTGTTTTTACCAATATCTTTATTAGGATATTTTATAACAAATAAATTTAATAAGTATAATTTAGCGGAATACTTTTTAATTGTCATGTCTTTATGGTTTTATGGATATTTCAATTATAAATATTTATTTATAATTATTATAAGTATACTTATAAACTATTTTCTTGGAAAATATATTAAAAAAACTAAAAATGAAAGAAATAAAAAGATTTTGTTAATAATTGGTATTTTGGGTAATATCGGTTTATTATTCTATTTTAAATATATGAATTTCTTTGTTGATAACATTAATGGTATATTTAAAACAAATTTTGAATTTAAGAATATAATATTACCACTAGGTATTAGCTTTTTCACTTTTCAACAATTGAGTTTTATAATTGATAATTATAAAAATAATATAAAAGAATATTCTTTTAGACAGTATGCTTTGTTTGTTGTTTTTTTTCCTCAATTAATTGCAGGACCAATTGTTTTACATAATGAAACGATACCTCAGTTTGAAGATAAAAGTAAGAAAAAATTTAATTATGAAAATTTTTCAAAGGGGTTAATGGCTTTTTCATTTGGACTTGCAAAAAAAGTCTTAATAGCTGATAGTTTTGGTAGGGTAGTTAACTATGGATTTAGTAATATAGAATATATGGGTTCTACTAATGCTATATTTGTTATGATTTCATATACAATGCAAATATATTTTGACTTTAGTGGATATTGTGATATGGCAACTGGTATTGGTAAAATGTTTAATATTGATTTGCCAATAAATTTTAATAGTCCATATAAGGCTTTAAGTGTAACTGACTTTTGGAAGAGGTGGCATATAACATTATCTAGATTTTTGAGAACATATGTCTATATTCCCCTTGGTGGAAATAGAAAAGGAACAATTAGAACCTATATAAATTTATTTATTGTTTTTTTAGTAAGCGGATTATGGCATGGTGCTAATTATACCTTTATTATATGGGGAATAATGCATGGTGTTATGATGATAATTGAAAGATTATTTAAAAACAAAATTGATAATATAAATGTGATTTTAAGATGGCTAGTAACTTTTACGTTTATCAATGTTTCGTGGATTGTTTTTAGGGCGAATAGTATAGATGACGCAATTTTATTTATAAAACAAATATTGTATTTTAATTTTACTCCACTTAATATGGTATATGGTTTTGAATTTGCTATATTACCATTTATATTTAATCATATTGGTAAAATAGGAATATATTTAATGAAGACATATCCTATATATATAATCATTTCAACGATTGTAATAGTTTTATATTGTAAAAATACTAATGAAAGAATAGATACATTTAAACCAAATTTTATAAGTATTATTGTATCAAGCCTATTATTATTTTTATCAATTTGGTCTTTAAATGGTGTTAGTACATTTCTTTATTTTAATTTTTGAGGTGGTGGTTAAATGAATAAATATAAGAAATATAGTATATGTGTTTTGGTTATTAATTTCCTTTTAATTGCTAGTGCTATAATTTTAACATATATAATAGATCCGTTATTTCATTTTCATAAGCCTACTTTATATGTTAATTATGTTATTAGTAATCAAAGATATCAAAATGATGGCATACTAAGGCATTTTGATTATGATGCAATTATAACTGGAACATCAATGACAGAAAATTTTAAAACGAGTGAATTTGATAAATTATTCAATGTTAAATCAGTTAAAGTTCCGTTTAGTGGAGGTAGTTATAAAGAAGTAAATGATAATTTGAAAAGAGCTTTGAATTATAATAAAAATGTTAAGTATGTTATTAGAAGTATTGATAAGGAGTATTTTTATTCATTTAAAGATAATATGTTATATGATAATTATCCTACATATTTGAGTGATAATAACATTTTTAATGATTTTAATTATTTACTAAATAAAAACTTGTTTTTTAATTATTTTTATGTTTCAAACAAAAGTGGTGCAATTACATCATTTGATGAAGCATATAATTGGAGTAATTGGTATAAATATGGTAAAGATGTTGTTTTAGAAAATTATGCTAGGAAAGAGCAAATAGAATTAGAAGAAGTAACAACCGAAGACGAAATAAGGTTGTTTCAAGAAAATATAAATGAAAATCTAGTGTTTTTAGTAAAGGATAATCCTAATATAGAGTTTTATTATTTTATCACACCATACAGTATCGTATATTGGGATGATTTAAATCGTACCAAAACTTTAAAAAAGCATTTATATGCTCAACGTATGGTTATTGAATCTCTTATTAAATATCCTAATGTTCATCTGTTTTCCTTTGATGATAATTTTGAATTGGTAACAAATTTGGATAATTATAAGGATGTTGGCCATTATGGAGAAGGTGTAAATTCATGTATTCTAAAAAATATGAGTGAGCATAATCATGAACTCACAATAAACAATTATGAGAATTACTTAAATAAAATAAAAGAATTTTATGAAAACTATGATTATGATAAGATATATGAAAAAAATTAAAATATATTAAGTAACTAATAAAATAAATCACCTTCTAATTAATAAGTAATATAATAAAATTGTATAAATAAACTAAAACTTGTCAACTATTTGTCGAACTTTGTTTACTTTTAAAGGTAATTAGTGTATAATGATATTGTTCAAAGCGAGAGAGATTGGATTATGAAAAGGATTGATAATATGTATGTAAAAATATTTAAAAGATTTTTCGATATTATTGTATCATTAATTGTTTTAATTTTAATGTTACCAATTTTTATAGTTGTTTTTATAGCAATTAAATTAGATGATGGGGGACCAATATTTTTTAAACAGCCTAGAACAGGTAAAAATGGAAAAACGTTTGGAATGTATAAATTTCGTTCTATGACTGTTGAGACTGAAAGAAAAGGTCATAAATTGTTACATGAAGAAAGGGTAACCAAAGTTGGAAAGTTCCTAAGGAAAACCAGTATAGATGAACTTCCACAAGTTATAAATGTGTTAAAGGGTGAAATGTCGATTATAGGACCACGTCCATGGGTAGTAGATTATTACAATAATTTTAATGAAGAACAGAAACATCGTTGTGATGTACTACCAGGTATTACAGGTTTAGCCCAAGCATATGGGCGTAATGCATTATCTATATTTGAAAAAATTGCATATGATTTAAAATATACAAAAACAGTAGGTTTAAAAACGGATTTAGATATAATTTTTAAATCAATAGTTATAGTACTAAAAAGGGAACATGCTGAAATCATTCAAGAGGATTGGGAAAACGAAATAGAACAATTAAAATTACAAAATAATAGTTAATAAATTTTGTAGATTTAAAGTTTTATTTTTTAAATATAAAAGTTTATCTCATAAAAAATGATAAACCTTTTTATTTTATAATATCTTATAATGAGGTGTTTTATGGAAAAAAAAGTAGATAAAATTAAAAGAAAAAGAAAAAAAAGAATAAATAAAAGAAAAAAGGGAATAATTAATAATACAAGTATGGTAATATCAGTAATAATGACTATAATGATTTTAATATTCATGGGATATTTAAAATACGTAAATGTATTACCTAAAAAATATTATAATATTATTGTATTTTTGATGTTATTAATTATAGTATCAAATATATTTGTATCATTTAAAAAGAACATTAAATATCAAATTAAAATATTTTTTGATGTTACCATGTCTTTATTTACAATTATATTAATTATATTAATGTTTCCTATGGCAAGAGTAATGAATTTCATGCATAAAATTCAAGATGATAATAAAGAATATGATAACTACTATATATTGGTGTTAAAAGATAGTAAATATCAAAAATTAGAAGATATAGGAAATAAAAAAGTAGGAATACTAAAAACCAATGAAAAAAAGTATAAAGAAGCTACTGATAAGTTAAAAGAAAAATTAAAAATAAAACCAATTGAGTATGAAAATAACAATATGT
The DNA here is from genome assembly GCA_964438315.1 of uncultured Muribaculaceae bacterium. Classification (GTDB taxonomy): domain Bacteria; phylum Bacillota_I; class Bacilli_A; order RF39; family UBA660; genus HGM10857. Next base: position 28,925 of record CAYTKH010000004.1, read on the forward strand.
TATTAGATGATTTATTAAATAAGAAAGTAGAATCAATCCTTATAGATGGTATAGGATACTATATGACAGAAGATGAAGAAAATACTAATTATTTAGATAAGTTTAAAACACTCGATGTAATAAGTTTAGTATCAGAAAGTAACATTGACAAATTAGATGTCAATGTAGTAGAAGAATCGTTTAACGTTTATATAAGTGGCATTGATACATTTGGTAAGATTGCAACTAAATCTAGAAGTGATGTTAATATCATAGTTACAGTAAATCCAAACACTCATAAAGTATTACTTACAAGTATACCAAGAGACTACTATGTACAACTACATAATACAACAGGTAATAAAGACAAATTAACTCATGCAGGAGTTTATGGTATTAATAAATCAGTTCAAACAATAGAGGATTTGTTAAGTATAAATATCAACTATTATATAAGAGTTAACTTTACAACGATGATTAAAATGGTTAATGCTATAGGTGGTGTAGACGTATATTCAGACGCATCATTTACAGCCACAGCAGATCCATCGTGTCGTATTAAAAAAGGTAATATTCATTTAAATGGTAAATGTGCATTAGCATTTGCAAGGGAAAGATATGCCTATACATCTGGAGATAGACATAGAGGACAAAATCAACAAGCTATTATAAAGGCAATGATAAATAAAATTACATCAAATAAGTCACTTGTATTAAAATACGATAGTATCTTCAGTTCATTAGAGGGAAGTTTTCAAACTAATATGGGAACTAGTAAGATTACAGCATTGGTTCAAAAACAACTAGATAGTATGCCTAGTTGGAATGTTGAAACATATAACTTAGATGGAAAAGGTAAAATGACCTATACATATTCTTATCCAGGACAAAAATTATATGTTATGGTGCCTAATGAAGATACTGTATCAACTGCTAAACAAAGAATTAATAGTATATTAGAGGGATAAGATTTATTCCTTTTTCTGTTCTTTATTTGTGAAAAGTAATAAAAGATATCTCAAAGTTGTGGATGAAGTACTTGATGTGTATAATGTATTTGAGGATACTCCAGTTTGACTTTTAATATATAGTTGGATAAATCCATTCTGATAAGACCTAGCAAGTAATCAGTAGTGAGATAAGATTTAAGCCAAGAGTGAGCAAGAATTCGGACCACAATACGAAAGTTTGAAGCAATTTAGCCTCGTAAAATTATAAATAAGTGGATGCTGATACAGTCCTCATTCTAGGAAAGGAGAAAAGTAAAAATAAAGTAATAAGTAAATGACTAAAAGAAAATAAGAATATAAATTTAGTGATAATGCTAAAATAAATTTGTAGGAAATGAATTAAATAAAAATGTTGGAAAACCTACAAAAATGTGATAAAATAACCATAATTTACGACAAAAGTGTGATAAAAACAATAATAATTTGCACAAAAGTGTGATCTAATAATACTAGAGGTGATAGGCTTGGAGAGATTTATAACTAAAAAACTTATAGAATGGAAGGAAAGTAAGGATAGAAAACCTTTGATTTTAAGAGGAGCAAGACAAGTTGGTAAAACTTACATTTTACAAGAATTTGGCAAAAATAATTATGATAATGTAGCTTACTTCAATTTTGATCACGACGAAGGATTAGCAGAATTATTCTTAAATACTAAGGATCCTAAAAGAATAATTTAACAGTTATCACTTGCTAATGGTAAAAAGATAAATAAAGAGACAACTTTGATTATATTTGATGAAATTCAAGAATGTCCCAATGCTTTGAATTCATTAAAATATTTTTGTGAGGAAGCGAGCGAATATCATGTTTCATGTGCTGGCTCTTTGTTAGGTATTCGTCTGTCTAAAACATCATTCCCAGTTGGTAAAGTAGACTTTTTAAATTTATATCCTATGACTTTTAGCGAGTTTTTAATTGCAGATAACTCTTCAAATCTTGTTGAGTTTATGAAAAAAACTAAAGAAATAAAAGAGATTCCAAAAATATTTGAATCACAATTAATTGAAAAATTAAAGATATACTACATAATTGGTGGTATGCCAGAAGCAGTATTTAGTTGGGTAAATGATAAGGATATAGAGAAAGTTAATAAAATTCAACAAGACATTTTAGATTCTTATGAAGAAGATTTTTCAAAACATATTGATAAAAGTGAAGCTAATAAAGTATCTCTAATATGGAACAGTATTCCTTCTCAGTTGGCTAGGGAAAATAAAAAATTTATTTACCAAGTAGTAAAAGAAGGAGCACGAGCGAGGGAATATGAAAATGCTTTAAATTGGTTAAAAGATGCAAATTTAATTTCAAAGAATTTTCTTGTTAGCAAATGTGCTTTTCCCCTAAAGGCATATAATGACCTATCATCATATAAAATCTATATGATGGATGTAGGTTTACTTAGAAGAATGTCTAATTTAGATAGTAGTGTTATATTAGAAGAAAATAAATTGTTAGAGGAATTTAAAGGATCTTTTACTGAAAATTATGTAGCAACCGTTCTTAATTATTTATTGGGAGACTCCCCTAATTATTATACATTTGATAGAAATGAAATAGATTTTGTAATACAAAGAAAAAACAAAATAATACCAATAGAAGTAAAATCTGATAAAAACAAAAATCATAAGAGCTTAACAAAATATAATGCTAATAACGATAATAAAATATCACTTAGATTTTCATTAAATAATTTGAGTAAAAATGATAAAATTATTAATATTCCATTATATTTTATTGAATATATTGATAATTTGAATATAGAGTTATAAGCATAAAATAAAGTTTTAATTATGTAAATTGAGTTTAAAAACAATAAATATTGAATACTGTTTAAAATTATTGAGAAATAGCACTGTGTTAAGTTATGGCAGTGTTATTTTCTATGAAAAAAAATATTTGGATAATTTTTCGGTTAGGAATAAAGATTATGTAATAAAGGTAGTTTTTGAAAATGAAACTTATTCGATTAATTTAGTAAAACAAATTATTCAAAAATTGCAATATTTATCCAAATATAAAAGACAAAATAGATAAAGCAATAGAAAATTCTAAGAAAATTGTAAAAATTTAAAATTTAATTATGATAAAAGTTCCAAGTTTATTGTAGATAGACAAAGTTATATGCTATAATTGTATAGGTGGTAATATGTCAAATTTAATAAAATTATTAACAAAAATAAACTATGATTATGAAAAGGATGATTACATAAAAGATGCTACATTAGATAAAATAATATTATCAAATAACAAACAAAATAGTACCTTTATAATAAAATTAAAAAGTAATATTCCTATAGATAATTATTTAGAAATCAAAAAAAAATTGGCATTAACATTTTCTAATTCTAATTTATTACTACAAGTAGATAATATGGATAAAGAATTATTTATTGCATACTATCGTTATTTTTTTCAAAAATATAGTAAAGATTCACCAGTATTAGAGTTATTTAAAGATGCAAAAATAGATTTTGAAGAGAATAACCTAATTATAGAGTTAGATAATAAAGCTGAAGAGATGAAGTTAAATACTATTAAAGATGAATTAAAAGAAGATCTAAAAAAAGTAGGATATGACTTAAATATAAAACCTATTATAAATGAAAACAACATAGTAAAGGAAGAAATAGAACAAGAATTAAAATTTGATACCTCAAAAATGATTATAAAAGAAGAAAAAGAAATCAAAGAAGAAAAAGTTGAAGCTAAAAAAAGATATATACCTAAAGATTATAAAAGACCACCATTTATTGTAGAAGATGTACCAGATGTAATAATGGGTAGAAAAATAGATGATAATGTAGTAAGATTAGATACAATATTTGCTGAAAGTAATAATGTTACAATAGAAGTAAAATTATTTGCAGACATAGATATAATAGAAACAAAAACAGAACTTAAAATAGTAACATTAAAACTTACTGACTATACAGATAGTATATATGGTAAAGTTTTTGTTAGAACCGATGATGAATTAACTAGAGTTACAAAATTAAAAAATGGTAGTTGGTATAAAATGCGTGGAAGAATTAAAAACGATACTTACTCTAAAGAGCTAGTATTTATGCCAAACGATATAAATATAATCGAACACGTAGAAGAAGAAATTAAAGATGATGCAGTAGAAAAAAGGGTAGAACTACATACCCATACACTAATGAGTCAAATGGATGGAGTAGTCAATGTAAAAGATTTAATCAAACAAGCTAAAAAATGGGGTCACCGTGGTATAGCAATAACTGATCATGATGGAGCACAGTCGTTTCCAGATGCCTTTAATTTAGTAACAAGTATGAATAAAGATTTAAAAGAAGGTGAAGAACCATTTAAAGTTGTCTATGGAACAGAACTTGTAATGATCGATGATAATGTAGATGTAGTAATAAGACCAACTAGTGATCCACTTTTAACAACTACTTATGTTGTATTTGACTTAGAAACAACAGGATTCAATGCTGGTGGAGCAGATTCAATAATTGAAATAGGAGCTGTTAAAATCTGTAATGGTGAAATAATTGATCGTTTTGATGAATTAATTGATCCTAAAAGACCAATACCTAAAAAAATAACAGAACTTACAAATATTACAGATGATATGGTTAAAGGAAAGATGAACGAAGAAGAAGCTGTTATTAAATTTAAAGATTGGTTTAAAGATGCCCCTATGGTAGCGCACAATGCTAAATTCGACGTATCATTTATCGAAATGGCTTTTAAAAAGTATAATTTGGGTAAATTTGAAAACTGTGTTATAGATACACTAGAATTATCAAGAACCCTAGATAGTGGTGAAACTAGACATAGCTTGTCAGCGATTACTAAAAGATACGGTGTTGAATTTTTAGAAGATGCCCATCATAGAGCTGACTACGATGCCGAAGGAACAGCTTTAGTACTATATAAAATGCTTAAAAAACTAGATTCACGTAACATGGAAACAATTAACGAATTAAACGATTTAGTACCAAAAGAAGAAATACATAAATATGGTAGAGCTCACGATGTTAACATACTAACTAAAAATAAAACGGGATTAAAAAATCTGTTTAAAATTATCTCACTAGCTAATACAACATATCTATATAAAACACCAAGAATACTAAGAAGTGTAATTGATGAATATAGGGAAGGTCTATTAATAGGTAGTGGTTGCTATCTAAGTGAGGTATTTACAGAAGCCCCTAAAAAAAGTGAAGAAGAACTAGCTAATATAATTAAGTTTTATGATTACGTTGAAGTACAACCATTAGATGAATATTGTCATCTAATACCAAGTGTATTTTCAAACGAAAGTGAATTAATAAGCGTCATTAAAAAGATAATAAGGGTTACCAAAGAAAGTGGTAAATATATAGTAGCAACAGGTGATGTTCACCATTTAAAAAAAGAAGATAAAATATATCGTGAGATTATAATAAATCAAAATGTACCAGGTCGTGGAAGACATCCTTTAATTAGAAATTCTAAAGATGGTAAAATACCATATCAACATTTTAGAACAACTAAAGAAATGCTAGAAGGTTTTAGCTTTCTAGATGATGAATTAAGGCATGAAATAGTTATAGAAAATCCTAATAAAATACTAGATTTAATCGAAATATTTGATGTTATCGTTCAAACTGGGGGTGTTCCATTTTCACCAAGAATTGAAAATTCAGTTGAAACAGTTAAAGAACTAGTTTATGGAAAAGCTAAAGAAATGTATGGTGATCCACTTCCTAGTATCATAGATGAGAGAATAACTTCAGAATTAAATGGTATTATTAATGCTGGATATGATGTTATTTACTTGATAGCACAAAAATTAGTAAAAAAATCTAATGATGATGGATATTTAGTTGGATCAAGAGGTAGTGTAGGTTCATCGTTTGTAGCTACGATGATGGGGATAACAGAGGTAAATCCACTCCCAGCCCATTATAGATGTCCTAAATGTAAAAATAGTATATTTGAATTAGAAGGTAATATGTTAGGAGCTAAATATTCAAGTGGTTTTGACTTACCGGATTTAAATTGTCCAAAATGTGGTACATTAATGAAAAAAGATGGACAAGATATGCCCTTTGCAACATTCTTAGGATTTAATGCTGATAAAGTACCAGATATCGATTTAAATTTCTCTGGTGATTATCAGTGGAAGGCTCATGAGTATACAAAAGAATTATTCGGTATCGACAATGTATATAGAGCAGGTACAGTTGGAACAGTAGCAGATAAAACTGCATTTGGTTATGTAAAAGGTTATTTTGAAGATCACAATAAAATAGTGAGAAATGCTGAAATAGAAAGATTAGCAATTGGATGTACAGGTGTAAAAAGAACAACAGGTCAACATCCAGGTGGTATCGTTGTAGTACCAGATTATAAGGAAATTTTTGATTTCACACCATTTCAATTTCCAGCTGAAGATAATACTAAATTATGGAGAACGACCCACTTTGATTACCATAAAATAGAAGATGATTTGTTAAAATTAGATATATTAGGTCACGATGATCCAACTGTTTTAAGAATGCTAGAAGATTTATCAGGATTAAAAGTTACTGAGATAGATTTAGGTGACAAAGATACAATGAGCATTTTTACAT
>CAYTKH010000005.1:0-32003 GCA_964438315.1 uncultured Muribaculaceae bacterium
TTTGAGAATATAAAAACCGAACTATTTTAGTTCGGATATATACAATAATGGTGCCCTTCGGGAGGGCGTACAACAACCTTTTAATTATTATATGGTTTTAATTTTTTAACCCATCCGGGATCGTATGTTTTGCTACTTAATTCACTATTATTACAAAGTTGATTAAGAAGATCAGCCAAATGATTTTTCATTGAATCTAACGCAAAGGGAAAATCCGAATTAGGATTTTTAATTTGATTTTCATCTTCACAGTCTGGATCTTGCCAACTACCACCCCATTTTCCCATTATTTGAATATCTTCATCACAGGGATTTTCTATTCTAATTTTCGCAAACCACAAATTTTGATTATTAGCATTTATATATTTTACCATTGCCTTAATGCAATAATTGCCATTTACCCTCTTAATAATAACTCCATCAATTTCTGGCGTTTCAAAATAATAAGATTTATCTTTTTTTTCATAATTTCGTTCAACGGAAACAGCTTCTCGTTCCTCTTCAGTACCTATTAAAAAAGTTTTATCTCCAAAAATTGCAGTAGGATTATTCCTTTCTTGAATTTGATAAACCTTCTGCGAAATATCTAAGATTTCATATGCTTCTTCTTTAATTTTTTCCATAACTTACTCCTTTTGTTCATATTGTCATAGACATTATGCAAGTGTGTTTTTTATTAAATTGACAAAATCGATTTGATTTATATAGATATATTACCATATGTTAGATAAAAATGAAACTCCCCGGAGCAAGCTCCCAATCATCCACAGGATGATTGCCACTCTTCGAGTGCGGGGTATCTTTTATCAGTGATTACTTTGTAGTCACCCACCCTAAAGGGTGGCCTTACGTGGCAAGCCACGGGGAATTTACCCTAGACGAATGAACAAACTTCGTAAGTCCATTCGTTATTAAAACCCAAACTATAAAAGTTCGAGTTTGGTATCATTCTGGTGCCAGAAACAGGAATCGAACCCGTGACCTACTGATTATGAAACAATTGCTCTACTTACTTAGCTACACAAACAAGTATGTTTTGTTTTAAAGAAAAAATCTTATATTACAAAGATTTGATTTTATAAATGGTGTCCCCTTGCGGGCTCGAACCGCAGACCCACTGATTAAGAGTCAGTTGCTCTACCAACTGAGCTAAGGAGACAGACACAAGTTAATTATAGCATAATTATTTTTTTTTGCCAATAACTTTGTTTATAATTTTTAATTTTGTGCCTTATGATGAACTATCGGTCCATTAGAAGATAAGGTTTTAAAAGTAAAACCATTTTCTTTACCATATTTTATAATATCTTTAATTGCATTTAAAGTAGAATAATTATTTTCAAAATCATGCATTAATATAACATTATGGGTATATCTTAAATTATTTATAACATTTTTATATACTCTATTTTTACTAATTCTACCAGTAGCATCCCCACTTGAAATATTCCAATCAAAATAATACAAATTTCTATTTTCTAATTCTTTAGTAAGTTTAGTCATTATTCCCTTACTATAATTTCTACTTATCGTATTAGAAGTACCCCCTGGAAATCTTACTATATTACTTTTGTAACCTGTTATATTATAAATTTTATTTTGTATTAAATTAAAATCTTTAAAATAATCTTCTAAAGAGTTATATATTACTTTATAGACGTGTGAATAAGAATGTATTCCAATAGCGTGACCCTCATCATACTGTCTTTTTATTAAATAATTTAGATCATCATTATGATTGATAATGAAAAAAGTAGCTTTTACGTCTTCTTCTTTTAGAATATCTAATAATTTATGTGTAATACTATAACTAGGTCCATCATCAAATGTTAAGTATATGTATTTTTCTTTACCATCTATTTTTCTTTTTATGACTTTAACTTCTCTTTTTACTATTTCCTTATTTTTGTTTTTATCTATGGCAGTATAGCTTACATAGTATATACCTAATTTATCAGTATCTACATTACCTTCTATTTTTACATCTACACTATCATCTAATACTTCATATCCAGGATCTATATAATCTTCGTTTAAATATAATGTAATAGTTGTATCTCCATTTAATTTAATTAATGATATTTTTTCATTTTGTACATTATTCATTAATAACGTTGTAGAAGTTCTTGAGGATAATTTATGATTTTCATATGAAAATGCCAATAGAAAAATTGATACAAATATTATTGAAGTAAATATTATTATATTATTTATTTTTTCCATTATTCACCTATTAAAACAAAGGAAACCCAAAGGCTTCCTATCTATATAAACGCTACTAACGTAACGTACTTTATAAACAAGTAATAGAAACTATCACTTGTTATAAACACTTAAATTTGTTTTAACCTTTCTAAAAATATATTATAATAAAAATAATATTTAAATCTTACTTATTTTAGAAACATAACACTCTACTTTAATATATGCACTTTAGAATAATTTTATACATTTTTATTTTATTCTTATGATATTTTTTTAGATTATTATAGGAATTTATATTACATCTTTCTATGATTTACAAGTTTTTACTTCTAATTTATTATTTTTAATTTTAAACATAATACCACCATCTATATCAGTTCTATATATTTTTGAGCATTCTAAATTAGTTAATGTCTCTTTATTTGGATGACTGTATCTATTATTCTTTCCAACGCTTATAATTGAATATTTAGGATTTATATTATTTATAAAATCTTTACTACTACTTGTTTTAGATCCATGATGTCCTACTTTCAATACTGTAATATCTGATATGTTATATTTAGCTAAAATATCTTTTTCACTTTTTTTTGAAGCATCCCCCATAAAAATAAATTTATAATTATTAAACTTTGTATAAATTATATTTGAATTATCATTTTCATTATCATAATTTCCATTATTCAAAAAATATAACTTATTACTACCAATATCTAACTTTTCAATACAGCTAAAATATTTAATCTTCTTATTTTTTAAAGCTGTCATTAACTTTTTTTCTAAATCATTATAAGAACCACAATTAAATATAACTTTATCAACCTTAAACTTGTTTACTATATTAATAGCTTCACCCATATGATCATAGTCACCATGTGTCAGTATCAAGTAATCTAACTTAGATACTCCATTAGATTTCATATATGGTATTAAAACTGTTTTAGATAAATCTGTTTTATATTTACCCCCTGTATCAATTAATAAATTTTTATTATGTGGTAATGTAATTAATATACTATCACCCTGACCAACATCTATAAAATGTATTTTATAGTCGTTTTTTACATATGGATATATAAAATGTAACAAAATAATTAAGAAGTATATCATAATAATGTGGTATTTATGTTTATTAAAATAATATAATATTATAACAATAATGATATAGTATATAATGAAGGATACTACATTCAGATGACACAATGTTATGTTAAGAAAATCTATTTGACTCACTTTTAAAGATGTATATTCCAGTATATTTAAAATATTAATAAGTAATATTGAACATTTTGGTATTATAAATGTTATTAAACTAAGAGGAAATATTATGAATGATATTATAGGTACAAAAATAATATTTATTATTGGACTTAAAAGATTAATTTGAAAGAAGTTATTTATCACAATAGGTGTTGTTACTATACATGATATAAATGATACTACTAATACTTTTAAGAAGTAATTTTTTATACTTTTTATGCATGTGAGTGATAATAGTGTATAACTTACTATGAAGCTAAAAAGAAATCCAATATTATATATCATAAATGGGTTATATGAAAGAATAATTAATGCTATTAAAAGTAATAGCTTAGTTGGTTTTATCTTGAAATTAAGATTTATAAGTATAAAGAAAATAGCACTTCTTATAACTGATATTGAATAATTGGTTAAAAACATATAAAATATAAGAAAAATAAATACAATCATTTTCTTATATTTAATTTTTTTTAAAATAAATAATAATATAGTTGCAAATAAAGTAATATGCATACCCGATATGGCAAATAGGTGACTTATCCCATTATTTTGATAACTAGTTTTTACTTCTTCTTCTAATTCATTTTTACCTAATATAAATAAATTTAGATATTGTTTTGCTTGATTTTCATTTATTCTATCAATTATAATATTTTTAATTTTATAAAGTAAATTCTTATTTTTACTTATTAAATTAATCTTTTTAGTTGTGCATGTATAATATATTTTATTACTGAATAAATAATTTCTATAATTAAATAAATTGAAATTAGTATTTTTATTAGGTTTTTGTAAATTACAGTTTAAACTTATTTTATCTCCTAAATGGTAGGTAATTTTTTCATTTTCTTTTAAATAGTAGAATATTTTGATTTTTTCTTTAGCTTTTAATGTAATATCTATTTTATCTACTTTTATTTTATAATCAACTATTATACCTTCTATATCTACTAATCCTTCTTTATAATGGGTAATATGTACGTTAAAAATAATTATAAATATTATTCTTATTATGAGACTAAATAGTAATATTATCTTTAATTTTTTCAAACACGCCATCGCCTATTCCTTTTACATTTTTTATTTCTTCTATACTTTTAAATTTACCAAATTCTTCACGATATGCTATTATTGCTAATGCTTTTGATTCGCCTACTCCACTTAAATTTTGTAATTCTTCAATTGTTGCTGTATTAATATTTATTATTTCTTTTATAGGATTTTCATTTTCGTCGCTTACATCTTTATTATCTTCTTTATCAGTTATATTTGTATCTTTATTTTCTATTGATTGATTATTTGATACAACATCATTTTTATCTATACATATGCTATTTAAATTATTGGAACATGGTGGTGTTATAGTAGGAATATTATATTCTGTTTTATCAATGTTAGTTTCTACTACATTTTCTTTTTTTACATTTTCTTCTTTTTTTGTATTTAATTCCATGGCATTCATAAAGCTTTTAATTTCCTCATTACTGTATATGATAATGACGTTTTCATCTTTTAATTTTTTACTCAAATTTATATTACTGGTATTAGCATTTTTAGTTAAACCGCCTGCTTTTTTGATTAGATCTACTACTCTTGATGTTTCATCTAATTCATAAACATCTGGTTTTTTGATTTCCCCTTTAATGTCTACTTTAATCTTTTTAATTTCTTCTGCTTCTTTTAAGGCCGATTTTTCTTTTACTTCCTTTTTTAATTCTACAGATGGATCTTCTTTTAATTCATTATTTTCCTGTTTAGCTGTTACATTATTTGCCCAAATATAACCTATAATTATAATTAGAAGTAAAAACACTAAAATAATATAATTTTTGTATCTTTTAAATAAATTTATGTACTTCATTTTGTCACCTCCTCAATTTTTTGGGTAGGAGTAAATACTCCCTCACTTAAAACATACGATAAAACTTTTCGATTTACTTTTTTTTATATAAAATTTTTTTATCTTTTTATTTATTTTCGACTTTATTTTACAAAAAAGAACATCCTAAGATATTCTTTATTCGAGTATTATTTATATATTGAAGTTGTTGATATCGTTACCACATCTTGAGTATAATATGATATATAGTCTAATTCTTGTTCTACTTAAAATCCATAATACTGTAGAACAAGTTATTTAGCAGTTTTCACTAGCATGTTCCTAGGCAAATATACACATACCACTAGTCATATACATTTTTGTTGTTATTCTTATTAATTTATCTCCTACTAACATTTAAAACTATTCCCATACTACATAAAGTAATCAATAAACTACTACCTCCATAGCTTAAAAATGGAAGTGTTACGCCTGTAACAGGTATTAAACCAACTACTACCATAAGATTTAAAATAGCTTGAAAGGCTAAACCAAATGTAACTCCAAAAACAAGTAGCTTTGAAAATAAGTTGTTACATTTCATTGCAATATTAAAGGACCTATATATGATAAACAAAAATAATGATGATACAATGATGACTCCCATAAAACCAAATTCTTCACTTATTATAGAAAAGATAAAATCAGTTTGGGGTTCTGGTAGGTAGAAGTGTTTTTGTCTAGAATTTAAAAATCCATAACCAAATAACCCACCAGGTCCTATGGCATATAATGATTGAATTATTTGAAAACCACTACCTAGAGGATCACTCCATGTATTTAAAAAAGATAAAATACGCTTTAAACGATAAGGTGCTGCTATAATAAGACCAACTATTCCAATAATACCAACAGCTCCTGCTTTTAAAAACAAACTAATAGGTACACCACCAACAAATAAAATACCTAATATTGTCATAACAATAATGACACCTGTCCCAAAATCAGGTTGTAACATAATAAGTGCAAAAATTAAGAAAGTAACACCTAATATAGGTAAAACATATTTAATAATGTGTTTTAAATTCTTTTCGTTTTTACTTATATACTTAGATACAAAGATAATAAGAGCTAATTTAGTCATCTCACTAGGTTGAATACCAAAAGAACCAATACCAAACCAACTACGGCTACCATTTCTAACTGTTCCAATACCGGGTATTAAGACAAGTATCAGTAAAACAAGTGATGAAATCAATATAAAGTTGGCTTTTTCATAATAAAGTTTATAATCTATTTTACTTATAGTAAGCATTAAAAAAGTACCAACCATGAGAAATAAACCTTGATTTTTAACAAATTTAAATGGGTCATTAAATTTATATTCAGCCCATACATACGAAGAAGAAAATACCATTAAAAGGCCAAATAAACTTATCAACATTATAGCAATTAATAAAGGATAATCTAACTTCTTCATAACCATACCCCATAAATCAAACCTATCATTCCACCAATTAAACCGATAATCCAAAATAATTTTACAATATCATTTTCCCTCCAACCTAATTTTTCAAAAGTATGATGTAGTGGTGCCATAGGAAATAATCTTTTTTTAGTGAGCTTATAATAATATCTTTGAAGGATACAAGATGAAGTTTCTATAACAAATACAATACCAATTACAATTAATAATATTTCATGACGAGTTAAAATAGCTACACTACCTAATAAAGCACCTAATGCTAATGAACCCGTATCTCCCATAAATACTCTAGCAGGTTTGGTATTGAAAACTAAAAACCCTAAGATGGCTCCTGCCAATATAAATAAGAATAAAGATATGTCCATATAGCCTTCAAGCCAGCCAGTATAGTAAGTTATAATTGCAAATGTTGTAACTGCTATAAAAGATAAGCCACCTGCTAAGCCATCCAAACCATCTGTTAAATTCACCGCATTAGAACTAGCTAGTAAAACAAATAGAATAAAAAGACCATAAAACCAACCTATATTCCACTTGAGATTGATAGCATGAATCCATATAAATGGTTCATTTCCAGCTTTCATAAAAAGGAAGAAAAAGATGGTAGCAATTATAACTTGAAAGATAAGTTTTTCTTTCTCTGTTAATCCGTTGTTGTTTTTTCTGATAATTATTAGTAAATCATCAAGTAGTCCTATTAATGCATAACCTATAAAGGTAAAAATAACGATTATAAGATTATAAGATATAACCATTTTATTTAAATATAAAAGCATTACAGTTGAAAGTAAAGTGGGAATTATAAAGATTAGTCCTCCCATTGTTGGTGTTCCCTCTTTAGTTTTATGTTCTTTTAAATAGACACTAACATGTTGACTAGCTTTTAATTTTTTTAAAAACGGAATTAATATAGTACCAATTAAAGTAGCTAGAATAAACCCTATAAGTAATGTAAGAATAGCATTAGTTAATATTAACATACCTATTCACCTCCCATATATAGTCTTATAACTTCACCTTCAAATATTCTTTCATTAGCTTTTGGTGATTGATATAAAACTTTATTACCACTACCAGCAAATTCTATTTTAAATTCTTTTAAATTGTTACTTGCTTCACTTCTAGACATATTAGTAACATCATTAACGACAATATACTTTTTATCATTGTAGTTATATTTTTTTTCGCTAGCTGATACTGGTTTTTTGATATTTAATATATCTATAGCTTCTAGTAGAACACTTCTAGCGATAGGGGCCGCTACGGTACCTCCATACTGAGTAACTCCTTTAGCATTATCTAATGCTATATAAACGACAACTTCAGGGTCGTTAGCAGGTAGAAATCCAATAAAAGATACAATGTAATTTCCTACCATATAGCGACCATCTTTAACTTTTTGAGCTGTTCCTGTTTTACCACCAACTCTATATCCATCTATAAAAGCAGGACGTCCTGTACCGTTTGTTACGACCGATTCAAGAGTACTTCTAACTTTTTCACTTGTTTTTTCACTTATAACTTTTCTTACTATTTTAGACTCATTTAGTTTAATTACAGTATTGGTTTCTGGTTCATTGATACTTTTTACTACATATGGTTGAAATAAATTACCGCCATTTATTGCAGCTGACACTGCTGTTACTTGCTGAATTGGTGTAACCGATACTCCTTGGCCAAATGCTGTTGTTGCAAGTTCAACAGGTCCAACACGATCTAAATTAAATAAAATACCACTTGCTTCACCATTTAAATCGATACCAGTTTTTGATCCAAATCCAAAATTTCTAATATATTTAAATAAGGTTTCTTTACCAATTCTCTGTCCTAGAACAACAAAACCGGGGTTGCATGAATTTTCAACAACATTTAAGAAAGTTTGGTCCCCATGCCCACCTGCCTTCCAACATTTAATCCTAGCATTTTCAACATGAATACTACCACCATCATAGTAATGATCCTTTTCTAGATTGACTAAGTTCTCTTCTAGTGCTGTAGCTAGAGTTATTATTTTGAAAGTTGAACCTGGTTCATAAGTAGCCCAAATTGGCAAATTACGATTTATTTCTTCAACGGTGTATTTAGAGTATTCACTAGGTTCAAAATTAGGTCTAGCTGATAGTGCTAGAACTTCACCTGTTTTAGGATTCATAACAATTCCGATAGCTTGATCTGGATTATATTTTTGACTAGCATTATTTAGTTCTCTTTCTAGTACTGCCTGCATTTTATAATTGATTGTTAATGTTACATTCATACCATCTTGTGGAGCTGTGTAACTTTCTGTTAAGTTCATTTTATTTCCTTTTGCGTCTGATGTATATTTTATTGCCCCATAGGACCCAGTTAGGTATTTATCATACATTAATTCTAAACCACTTAATCCTTGGTTATCAATACCAACGTATCCTATTGTATGTGCAAGTAAACTACCATATGGATAGTATCTTTTAGATTCTTTTACTAGATAAACTCCATCATAATTTAAATTTCTAATCTTATCTGCTACTGTAAAATCCAATCTTCTACCATAAGGATGGACTCGTTCTATCGATGTTTTTTTAAATACATGTTTACTCATTTCTTTGTAGCTGACATTTAGTATTTCAGCTAGTTTTTTTGTAACTTCTTCTTTGCTTTTTATTTGATTAGGTATTAAAACAAGCGAAACTGTTGTTTTATTACTAGCCAGTACCACACCTGTTGAGTCGTATATTTTACCTCTATTAGCTTCTATAGGTAAATTTCTAGTCCATAAAGAAGAGGCTAAAGTATTAAGTTTTTTATAATTTATTACTTGAGTATAAAACACTTTAATTATAATTGCCATAAAAAGTAAAGCAATTAATAGCATAATTATTTTAATTCTTACATGTATATTTTTAAAGAACATATAATCACCTAATCAATTATATGTTTGTCCTATAAAATTATATGCCATGTTTATATTGTAATTCGACAATTTTTTTAATTTTATAATGTATATAAATATAGAATTAATATTTGAAGAACAAAATTCAAAATTTTAATTTTAAATGTATCAAACCTCACAATTTGACTTTTCTATTCAAACGCCTCATTACCTACCTGTTTTAAAGACTTAAACTCCACTACCGTATTTCATATTTTTTCTTATTTATTTTTTGTCTTTTTATATTCTCATACACTACATATTTGACAACATGGATAGTATATATTTATTTTATACATTTTTTATTTTTACAAAACAAATTTCTAGTAGATAGGAAACAATTTTAGATGTAGAGTGTAAAATATTATACATATGAATTTGTTGATGATAAAACTTGTCAATTGGATAGAATGGATTTAAATAAAAGTATGTTAGATATTGCTAAAGAAAGAAGTAATGGAACTTTTAAACTTTATTTTGTTTTATTATATACAAATATAAAAGTAAGATAACCACTATCTCACCCAATCAATCACAAATAAATTTATTATCAAAATTTCACGAATTTTACTCCCATATTACTATAAACATCATGTGCTCTAGGCAAATTAAAAATTCTTGCAAATAACAAATTATAAAATTCATCGAACATAATAATAGAACACAAAGTAATACTTATAATTAAGAATAATTTAGTATTTAATTTACTAGCTAACTTAAAACATAAAGGAATTATCCCATACATTAAAAGTAAACTAGATAATCCGAAGAATGTCACACTTCTTAAACATACAAAACCATGTATATTCAAAAAATTTAATATTTCTTTATTATAATCCCAACATCTCATACCATTTCCTATAATATACATACCAAGACCTGAAAAATATTCTAAAATTCCACAAGAAATAAAACTTATTATAAATACCTTTAGAGGATTTTTTCTAAAGCGATAAGTAAGAAAGTATACCATAATTGACCCTGTTGCATAAATATTAATCCATGGTAAAAAATTACCTCCCCGCCAATAAAATTCTTTCATACCACCATTAAAATAATAAAATATATATTCATACAAAAAACCAAATGTACCTGTAATTACTATTAATAGACTAAAAATACCTACCATAGTTTTTGTATCAAATGTATGATCATTATCAATATAATTTTTTAAAAACACCTTCACTTATACCACCACTTATAAAATATAATAAAAAGCCTATAATTATAAGCTTTTACACAGAATCATGAACACATGTACCCTCTCCTGGTTTAGCACCATCAACATAGGTACCACCGGATAGATTACATCCTGTTTTAGTTGCGGAATCCATTATATAACCACCCAATAATTTAACAACTGACACAATTACCACACTTATAACTGCTATAATTAGCAAGTACTCAACTAATGCCTGTCCTTTACTATTTAAACATAATCTATTCATAAACACGCTCCTATATTGTAACTACTATAATATTATACTTTTTTAGCACTTTTGTCAATAATATCACTAAAAATTAGTTTAATACTAATATCCAAAATATCTTTATTTATAAATATATTTTAGATTTATTTTTACCTTAAAAACTTGTTTAATACCTTAATTAATTCTGTTTTTTCTATTGGTTTAGCAAGATAGCCATCAAAACCTAATTCAATATACCCGTTTTCTACTCCTTGCATTGCATCAGCTGTTAAAGCTATAACTGGAGTTTTAAAACTGTTAATTTCTTTTAACTTATTTAATGTTTCTACTCCACCCATTTTAGGCATCATTATATCAAGCAAAATTATATCAAATTTTTCTCCATTATTAATTTTATCTATACATTCATAACCACTTTCAGCACTTTCTATATTTAAGTTAAATTCTCTAAGTATTTTAGAGGCTACTTTGATATTCAATTTGTTATCATCTACTACAAGAACTCTTTTGCTATCATATGTTATATCTACATTGTCATCTATCTTTTTCGTTTTTGGTTGATTTGACATTTTTTGATTTAAAAATACTGTAAATTTACTTCCTTCACCATATGTAGAATGTACTACAATTTTACCACCCATCATTTCTACTAGACTTTTTGTAATGGCTAATCCTAATCCTGTTCCTTCTATTGTTGTATTTCTATCTTCATCAAGTCTTTGAAACTTTGTAAACAACACGCTCATTTGTGATTCTTTTATTCCCCTACCTGTATCACTTACTGTGATTTGCAATTTACATATATCTTTTTCATTTATACATTTTATATCAAAATATATATACCCTTTTTCTGTATATTTAACTGCATTTGTAAGTAAATTAGTAATTATTTGTTTAACTTTACCTTTATCTCCAAAAAGAGTGTTTGGTATATCTTCAGCAAAATTACATATTAACTTTATTTCTTTTTCACCAATTCTAAGTTCAGATAATTTAGCAAGTTCATTAAATACTTCCAAAGGACTATAATTTGTTTCAATTATTTCCATTTTATCGGCCTCTATTTTACTTATGTCAAGTATACCATTTACTATTTCAAGTAAGGTTTGTGAAGCCATTACTACATCATTTGCATCCTCATGTATTTCATCTAAATTATTACTTTCCTTTATTACTTCTGATAGACCTACTATAGCATTAAGAGGTGTCCTAATTTCATGTGACATACTGCTTAAAAAGTCAGTTTTAGCCCGATTTGCTTTTTCTGCCTGTTTCCTAGCAAATTCAAGTTCATTTATCATTTTAACATCTGGATTTTCTATAGTAAAATACATAATAAAAGTTACCAGAATAGACGTACTAGTCAAAATTAAAAATTGAGGATTATAATATTGAACAAGAGAAGATAATATACCAAAAATTATTAATGAAACTATTGGTATAATTTTCTTCTTTTCTAATATTTTAATATTTTTAATCATAAGTGTCATTATTATAAAACAACCAATTATTTCTACAACTAATAAGAATTTTATTCCAATTCCATATGTATATACAATAGTACCATCACTAAAATTTGAAAGTGGTAATACAAGCATTGTTAGAAATATTAAAAGCCACATTATAATACATATGATTCCCATATTAAATATTTGTTTAGGTAGGGTCACTTTTGATTTTAATTTGTTCTTCGTTTGAATAACTAGTACGAATGTATATATAATAAATATATAATAAAAAGTAAAGAGATATACTAAATATAATTTTGATAATATATTTAAATATGGATTATTCAAATCTGTAAGAGCTATATAGGTACTTGTAAAATCAAAAAATAAACCTATATAATTTGTTATAATTAATATTGAATATAATACTATTTCTAAATTTTTTTGTTTTTTCTTAGTAAAATATATTATTGATAATACAATTAAAAACGCCATACTACAAATTTGAAAATACAAACTACTTAAATTCATTGTGTCACATCCTCTATACATAAGTAGTATAACACATTTTAAAACTTGAAACAATAGTTTAACTTTTTTGAGTTTCTGAATTTTTTCTTTAGGATTTTATTTTAAATCATATCAATAAAATTGTTTTGTTTATTATAAATATCGTTTTTAAATTGACATCTCAACAAACATATAAAATTTTACAGAACTCAAATTTAAATTTTGATTTTTTAGAAAAGTTTTTATGAATAAAAAAACATAGAACTTCTTCAAATTTTATTTCTATGTTTTTTGTCAACTATTTTTTCGGCGAAACCCAATTATTGTTTTATGAGTTATATTTTTTCATTTTACAATAACTTTCGCTTAATTGTTTTACATCTACTTTATTCATCAAAGTTACTGGTAATTCATTTTCTATTATAACCTCTTTAGGCAACGAATATCTAGGTAAATTAGCTATACATAATTTATTTATTTCAGATTTTAATTGTTCAAAATCAATTTCATTATTTTTAGGTATTATTACTGGTACTATTACCTCTGATTTATCTTCATCTGCCACGCCAAATACAATACATTTTTCAACCAATGGATGTTTTTCTATTAATTTTTCAATTTCAGAAGGATGAACATTATATCCATTTGTTATTATCATTCTTTTTAATCTTTCATAGTAATATATTATACCATCTGATGTGATATATCCTAAATCACCTGTATGTAACCATTTTTTTCCATCAGAATGAACCTTTAAAGTTTCATTAGTCTCTTTTTCATTATTGTAGTATCCCTGCATTACTGATGGTCCATTTACACATAATTCACCAATCTCATTATACGAAACTTCTTCTTCTGTTCCGATTTTTACAATCTTATACGTATTTTTTATAAAAGGTATACCTACTGATGTCTCTTCATTCATATCTCTTCTAGTTCTCGTAGTAGCTCCTACAGCTTCTGTCAATCCAAAAGCTTTAAGTAATGGTTCCTTTATATTATGTTTTTTTGAAAATTCTTTAAACTTATTTTCAGTTGTCGTTTTTAGTTCATCCCCACCTGATATTAGGTATTTTAAAAATTGTAAATCTACCTTTTCTAATTTTTCATCTTTCAAAATTGCTTCAAATATAGTTGGAACCGCAAGAATATGATTAGGTTTTTTATTTTTTATTACATTATGAAAATTTTTACGGTCAAATTTTGCTAATAATATTATAGACACTTGTGAACACAATGCTAAATGGACACAATTTGATGAACCAAAACCATGGAAAATAGGCATAAGTGCTAAAAGTTTATCTCCTTTTTCTACTATATCGTTATCTATTTGAATTTGTGTTATTGAACTATTATATTGATCGTTAGTTATTTTAACACCCTTTGGAGTACCTGTTGTTCCACCTGTATGAAATATTACAGCTAAATCTAAAGGATCGGCTTCTACTTTTCCGATTGAATATACTGGTTTATCGTACATAAAATTATTCCAACTTACATACGTATCATCATATTGTACTTTAAAATCATACTTTGATTCATGTATCAATTTATATCCTATTTTTAAATACATAGGCATAGAATTAGCTGGAGATACTACTATAACCTTTTCTAATGATGTATTATCTTTTATATTTGATACCTTTTTAAAATCCATATCTACTAACAACATTATCCTAGAATTTACCTCATTTAAATAAAATTCTATTTCTTTCTCACTTGATAGTGGATGTATCATGTTAGCAATTGCACCTATTTTATTAATTGCATAAAAAGAGATAAGTGCCTCTGGAGTATTAGGCATACAAATTGTTACTATATCTGATTTTTTTACTCCATATTCTTTAAATGCATTAGCACATTGTTCAATTTGTTCAAAGAAACATCTAAATGTTAATTTTGTTCCATAATAATCAATAGCGAGCGTATCTAAATTATCCTTATTAATCTCATATAAAAGATTATATACTGAATCATGGGGTAATTTTTTTTCTATTTGTTCTATTGTATACTTTTTTAACCATGGTTTAGCAACACTTGGTTTATCTGATATAGGACCTGCTATTTCACCCATTAATAAAGCTCTTAAATATAAATCTCTAAGTATTTGTTCTTGTTCAATTATTTCTAAATTTTCTAATTCTTTATTCATTTTACCCTCACTTCTTACCTATTTTTCTATCTAATTGTAAAACCATCGTTTTTATTTTATTATGCAAATTTTCATTTACTATATCTAAATCATCAATGGCATCAACATAAATAATTTCACCTACTTTTACAATACTTTCATTTTTTTGATAAGAAATTGCTACTGGAATTATTGGAGAGCCTGTTTTTTGAGCTATAGCCACTGCACCTTTTTTAAAATCCAAAAGTATCTCTTTCATTCCTTCTTCTGTCTTATTTTTTCTTGTACCTTCTGGAAATATAAGTGCTGTTTGTCCATTTACAATACGTTTTGAAATTTCTTCTTCTCCATTTTTTTTGCTCTCTTTATTCTCTCTATCAATAAATATTGCACTATTTGTATAATCAAACAATTTGCCTCTAAATGTATTATTAATAGTAGATGCAGCAAAACCACAAAAATTTCTATTACCAAATGCATACCCTATTATATATTGATCATAACTATTTAAATGATTAGATACTACTATTAAACCATCTTGATAAGGAATATTTTCTTTTCCTTCTACTTTTGGATTAAATTTTATTCTTATTGGCAAATAACCTATTTTATATATCAATTTGAATCTTTTTTCACCTTTTTTTAATAATTCTTTATTTATTTGTAAATTTTTTAAATGATTATAATAATTATTAAAATATGCTTTTTTTTCTTCGTTATTTAAATTTTTTTTATCATCTAATTCTAACTTAACAAATTCGTCACTTAAATCCAATTCTGCTTTTATTTTTTGTATTTCAGAATAAATTTCTAGCCAATTTTTAACACGTATTATATTTTGACATTCTAATTCTTTGTTATATGGTGCATCATAAAGTAATACTTTTATTCCGTTTTGAGCTAAAAATTCAGCTACATCAGCTTTATCTTCTATCATAACATCAACATGTAATTTTTTACATGCAATTAATTTATCCCTTGCACTATATTCTTCAGAACAATACTCAAAGCTATCAAAATGCATGTTATTTTTTTTACACCATTTTTCAAACATTTTTCTGCATATATAACCAATTATATTTCGGTATTCTGTAAACATTCTTGCTGTTATTTCATGTAACTTGCATCCTTCTTCGTTTAATTTGCTAATTATTTTTGAAGCATCTTCTCTAGGCAATTCACTTATACAATATTTGGGATAATTTCTTAGGCCAAACATAATTTTTTCTTTTGGTGAAATATCAAATATATCTTTTAAATCATATGCATTCCTATCTACTGGTTCTTTTTTAAAAAACTTTTGGCCTTCTATTATATAAAAATTATTCATATCAAGTAAAACACCATCTGCATCCACACCTATGACTAAATTCCTCAAATAGACCCCTCCTTTAAGATAATTTCGATTATCATAACATTTTATTTATCAGATGTCAATTGATATAATTGTTAAAATATAAATTTTTAAATTTATAAATTATAAATAAAGCTTTTACTATAAATTTTTTTAACCTAAATCACTCATATAAAAACCCCATTTTTATGACAAGAAATGAGGTTCAAAATCTATTACCATGAAATATTAAAATAATCTAGTAATGTCATTATATGTTATATATAACATCAATAGCATCAACAAAATAAAACCTACACTATGAATAGTATTTTCAAACTTAGGACTTACCTTACTCCCCTTTATCTTTTCAATTATTAAAAATAATAATCTTCCTCCATCAAAAGCCGGAATTGGTATAATATTTATAAATCCAACATTGATACATAAATATGCTATCAAATAAATAAGATTTACAATACCTGTTTTAGCTGTCTCTCCAACAACATTAAATATACCAACAGGACCTGCTAGGCTATTTACACCTATTTTACCAGTAAACAAATACTTAACAATTAAAACCATCTGATGTAATAAATCAAAAGTTTTATTAAAAGCATACCTAATAGCAGGAATAATTCCATAATTTAATGTACTATCTAGTCCAAAACCATATCTATATGTACTTACACCATCAACATCCACCTTAACAGGTTTTATCCTAATATCTTCAACATTACCATCTTGATGTCTTACCTTAATAGTACCACCATCTGCACCTAAAACCTGTAATTTAATAGTCAAAATATCAGTAGAATTTATCTTATCACCATCAATAGCTATTATCTCATCACCAATTCTAATATTAGTATCACTAATTGGATAACTATTATCTATACTTGCTACAATAGGTTTATTATTAGGGGTTCCATTAAATAAACCGATAGCAAATAATAGAACAATTGCTAATAAGAAATTAAATAAAACACCTGCTACAATAATACTAAAACGTTGTAACCAAGTTTTATTAAACATCTGTTTCTCACTAGGT
Source organism: uncultured Muribaculaceae bacterium (assembly GCA_964438315.1). GTDB lineage: Bacteria > Bacillota_I > Bacilli_A > RF39 > UBA660 > HGM10857. Next base: position 17,585 of record CAYTKH010000005.1, read on the forward strand.
ATAGTTTTATCTAGTTCTATATCCTCGCCAGCCATTGAAACAAAACCACCAATAGGAAATAACCTAATACAATAGTTAGTTTCATCCTTTTTAGATTTTCTTCTATAAATTACAGGTCCCATTCCAAGTGAAAACTCATATACATATACACCTGCTCTTTTAGCGAAAATAAAATGTCCTAATTCATGGATAAACACAGTAATACCTAATACCAAAATAAAGCAAATAATTGTAAGCATAACTCCTCCTTAAATAATATTTATGAAAAATATATATGATAATGAAATAAATATTAAACTGTCAAAACGGTCTAACACCCCACCATGACCAGGTATTAGATTAGAAAAATCTTTTTTATCAAAATACCTTTTAATAGTACTGAAAAACAAATCTCCAAATTGACCAATAATCGATAAAAATAGTGTTATTAAAATAGTTACACAAATAGAGTTATCGCTTATAACTGTCACATAATAAACTGTTGGTATTAGTACACCAAAAACCGTTCCACCAATCATACCTTCCCATGTCTTTTTAGGAGATATAACTTCTAACATTTTGTGTCTTCCAATTAAACTACCAACAATATAAGAATATGAATCAGTTATAACCGATACTAAAATTAGATAAATAACAACTTCTAAACTATTATATCTAAGTGTCATAAATAAAGCAAAACTACTACCTAAAAAGAAAATCCCTCCTAGCAGGTAAAAAGCATCCTTCACACTATATATTTTTTTGTTGTGATATATAACTGTAGGTATCAAAAGTAATAAAAATAATCCCGATATGATACGATAATCGATTTTATAAATCAAATCACTAGATACACTACTTAATTCTATAAATGTTAAACATATATACGTTATAAAAGTTATAAAAAGTGGTAACTCCTTGCTACTAGATTTTAAACTAATAAATTCATGAATTCCTAATATAGAAATTAAATATATAAAAATATTATATACTAAACCACCCTTTATAACTGCTGGTATAAATATTATAGCCATTATAATAGCACTTATCAATCTTTTTTTCATAAATCACCTGCTTAATTCTATATATATTATATCATTAAAAAAATGAAAAATAAAGATAACTTTACATACTATTCTTCTACCATCTTACTTATGTAGTTAAATATAGATGCAATACCATTTTTCATAGCATCACCAACTTTTGATGATATATTAAGTCCTACTTTAGATACTGTATTGGCATAATCATCAACATCCTCTTTAACATAATCATCTATATCTATATTCTTTCCATCTTTTATATCCTGTTCAAATTGTTTGATTTTCTCTTCATTTAAAATCACTTTTTCATGTAGTTGATATTCATAGTAACCTGTAGCTTGTGAAAAATATAAAACAGTAAAACCAATAAATAAAATAGTAAATATTCTACGCATTATTTTATATATAATTATTTTCTTTTCTTTTTTCATTTTTCCTCCAAATAAACTTTGATTATTTCACTTATTATATCTAGTGTATTATTTACTTCATCAATCGTATTTTTATATCCCCCACATTCTATTAAAATAACATTTTTACTTAAATCTTGATTATATATACCATTTACATATTTTCCCTGTTTTTTTAATACCCCTCTTGTTAAACTAGGATATTTTTCTTTAATTAAATTATTTAATTTATTAGCTAGTTCTAAATTACTTTTATAATTTTTATGCTCTAAACCAACAACAAATAGAACTTTAGCATAATTTTTATTATTTATAGTAACTGTACTACTTTTTTTACTAATAGCATCCCTATGTAAATCTATGATTAAATCTAAGCTTGGATATTTTTTTAGGGTATCTTCTACAAAATAACGACTAGCTTTATAGCTGTTACTGTAATCCCAACCATTACTGTTTAATAAGGTTGTAATATCCCCTGTTTCCACAATTGTATTTACATCCTTTTTATTTAATTTTTCTCTTAACATATATGAAGCCATCATAACATTAGGTTTTACATTATGTTGTTCCTTCTTTACTTTATCGTAACCCTCTAATTGATGGGTATTATATATATATACTCTTGGGTTATCCATCTTTACTGGGTTAGGATCTTTTATATATTCATCATTTTCTTCTTTAAAAGTGAAATCACTAGCACTACTGATATTATAATTGTATGTATTTTCTAGCATATTTAATGGACTAACAATTTCATGCTTCAAAAGTTTATAACCTAATTTTTCTACTAGATTGTCACTACTTTTTAATATATGGTGATTGCTGTCATTTATAAGTAATTTTATGTAATCTTTATTAGTTATATCTAACTTAAAACTCTTTAATAAAATATTACTAAAAATATATATAAGTATTAGTACTACAACTATCAAAATGAATTTCAATGCATATTTTTTTCTTCTTCTAGCTTTAAATCTTTTCCTCAAATAGTATCACCCATCCTAGTATATTCATTATTATAAGCTATTAGAAGTAAAATAATTGTCAAAAAAAGTTTGGTGTTTATTTTTTATTTTATTTGTTATATAATGTAAATAGAAAGGAGTCACTATGAAAAAAACAATTTATAGTTTAATAATAACATTTATTATTGGTTTTGTACTTTTTTACTTTATGTTACCACCTCTAAATTTACATAGCTTACTATTTTGGTTTTACACTATCATATTAATAGTAATTTTTGTTACATGTAAACTTGTATTTATAGGAATTTTAGTAGCTAAAAGTGGAATTTATTTGAAAGAGGTACCTAGTATTATATTTAAAGGAGCTTGTTTAGTTGTGGTAATTATTCTAGGTATTATTTTTACTGATTTTGTTTTATCACCAGTTTTTAATTCTAAAAGCTATGCTAAAAGGATAACTATCGAGGATAATGAACTATTTGAAGATAATATCAAGGAAGTAGATTTTGAAAGTTTACCACTACTTGATAAAGCTTCTAGCACTAAATTAGGTGATAGAGTTATGGGGAGATTACCTGAATTAGTAAGTCAATTTTATGTATCTGATTTATATACTCAAATAAATTATAAAAATAAGATTGTTAGAGTTACACCACTTGAATATAATGGATTATTTAAATTTATATCTAATTATAAAGAAGGTGTAAAAGGGTACATTATTGTTAATTCATACGATGGTAAGGCTGAATTAATCAAGTTAGATAAAGGTATGAAGTATATGGATTCAGCTATATTTAATAAAGATTTATCGCGTCACTTAAGATTTAAATACCCTACTAGAATATTTGGTGACAAAAGTTTTGAAATTGACGATGATGGTAATCCTTATTGGATTATACCAACCATAAAATATGTTGGTGTAGGTCTAAAAAGAGAAGTTGCATCAGTTATTATATTAGATCCTATTACAGGTGATAGTAAAGAATATAAAGTTAATGATGTTCCAAAGTGGGTAGATCATGTTTATTCTGCTGATTTAATTATCGAACAAGTTGATGATTGGGGACAATATAAAAAGGGATTTTTTAACTCTATCTTTGGTCAAAAAGGTGTTGTTAATACAACTGATGGATATAACTATTTAAGTGCTGATGATGATGTATATCTATATACAGGTATAACATCAGTTGCTAATGATGAAGCTAATATAGGATTTATCCTTACTAATATGCGAACCAAACAAACTAATTTTTACCCTATTGCAGGAGCTGAAGAATATTCTGCTATGGATAGTGCTAAGGGGCAAGTTCAACAGATGAACTATGAAGCTACTTTCCCACTACTTATTAATCTAAATAATAAACCAACTTATCTATTATCTTTAAAAGATGATGCTGGATTAGTTAAAATGTATGCTTTTGTAGATGTAACTGACTATCAAAAGGTTGTAATAACGGATGCTAGTAAGGGTATTAAAAAAGCTAGTGAAAACTACTTAAATAATATCGATTTTAATGATTCTGACACCTTAGAAAGTAAAGATATTAAGGTATCTAGTATCAATTTAGCTAACATTGATGGAAATACTTATTACTATATTACTGATAGTGATAATAATAAATATAAAGTATCTATTAAAGTTAATAGTGATATATTGCCATTTATAAAGGAAAATGATGAACTTGTTATTAAATATAACAAAATAAAAGATGTCACAGAAATAAAAAGTATTACACTAAAATAAAGGATTATATTCCTTTGCTGTTATTGACAAACTTACATTTTAAAATATAAGAAAAGTAATAAAAATTGAGTGGTCATAGATTTAAATCTAGAACCACTCTTTTTCTTTAACAATCTAATAATTGATGACTTTTATCTAACTAGTACTACTTTATTTACAATGTGACTAACTAGCTATATGTAAACTTAACTATGTTTAATTTTATTCTGTAAAAAACTATAAAATTCTTTATAAACTATATAAATTTAAAAAGGTCTTTTTGTCCTTGGATGTCCACATGGATTAGGACAATTATAGTTAGGATAAGCACAACGACAACGATTTAAATATCCTGTTTTTAATAGCACATATTCTTTTTGATACTCAGGTCTTTTTTCTAGACCTTTTACGATATCAGGAAGAAGAGTATTTACATACCAATTTTCAATTTCTTGTTGTGCCCTTTCACATGCTCTTTCTTGCCCCATATATAGAATAATATTTTTTAGACTACTTATTAAATTAAAACGAATCATTTGTCCTTGTGGAAATAAACCTTTCACTTCCAACATATCCTTAATATATTCACTTTCATATTGTGTTCCTTTGATAAATTCAGGAATAATATAAACATATTCATCCATTTCTTTAAATTCCCAATATCCCGTTCTATGTCTATGTCCCTGTGCACAAGCCGAAATAGACATTTGACTGTTATAATTTATAGCAGCATTGAATTCATTAGGTTTATCAATTCCACTAAATGGATTATTATCTGCAAACATGCTTAATTTTATACCTTTATTGTTTGAATAAAAAATTTCTTTATTTAAATTCATTTTTGGTTTTAATTCTGGATATAACAATGCAGCATCTTTAGTTAAAACAACAATTTTTAAATCAATTAACTGTTTAACAAAATCATGAGCATAAGGGGCAATCATTTTTTCTAAATTTGTATTTGGATAATTAGCCATATCCAAAAGAAATACTGCTATCTTTTGCCATTGATACCAAGGTGCTGAATAAGCAATTGAAGTAGGAGTCAAAACACTTACAAAATTACGAGCATTTTCTTGAGACTTTTTTCCCATATCTTTTAATGCCTCTGTGACATCGTTTTTATTTACTTTTAAAAACCAGTCATAATATTTTGTTTTAAATATTTCTAAATTAATATTGTACCACTTATTATATAATTTTACTTCTAGTGGAGTAATATATTCACTTTCTTTTACCTTGGTATAACGAAGAGATCTCTCGCAAGTTGTATACTGATGTTCATCGTTTAAAATCATACATAATAACTTTGGAATTCCCGTAATTTCTATTGAAACTTGATAATGTTCATCTGGTGTTCCGTGATCATTTATAAACGTTTCTAATCCCATACGTAAAAGAGCATCCTTATCCATAGAACGAATACTTTCTGGAGTGGCATCTCCTGGTTTAAAACACCAAGCAGCCTTTATGCCACTATAGATAAATGCCTGTTTTTGATCCAACAAACCATTTTCAGTTAAAAACTGATTTTCTTTGTCTAGTGTTACTTTCATATAAAATTTCCTTCCCTTAACCCCCATTTACCCTTCTTGTATATAATTATACATGAAAATTAAAAAAAGTAAATGTCTTTTCTTTCTATTTTAGAATAAATATACCTAAAAAATAAAGGATTATATTCCTTTTTTTCTTATTGTATGTTATATTTATGTTAGGAGGTTTATATGATTAGAAAAAGAGAAGATTACATCGATTGGGATACTTACTTTATGTTAATAGCTAAAATATCTGCAAAAAGAAGTAAAGATCCTAATACACAAGTTGGGGCTTGTATCGTTTTAAATAACAAAATTGTAGGTGTTGGTTACAATGGGGCTCCTAATGGATTTGATGATGATAATATGCCATGGGAAAGGGATACTAGTCTACCACTACAAGATACTAAATATGCCTATGTTTGTCACGCAGAGTTAAATGCAATTTTAAATAAAATTAATACTGATATAACTGGTGCTACTATATATGTTGACTTGTTTCCATGCAATGAATGTGCGAAAGCTATTGTACAATCTGGTATAAAAAAGGTAATCTATGAATCAGATAAGTACGATGGAACACCTGCCAATATTGCTTCTAAAAGAATATTAGACGAATGTGGAATTATATATGAGCAGTTAGATAAAATCTGTGACATAAAAATCGATGTTACAAAAAACAAAAGCAAAATAAAATCCTAGGTCTTAAACTAGGAATTTTTTTTATAAATTTTTTCTAAATTCTTTTAAGGCTTGTAGAAATTCATCATTTCTTCTAATTTCCTCTCTTAAAGGATCTAGTACTATATCTTCTTCTATATGTGTATTATTATCCTCCTGCATAAGTATTTCATCCAATCTATTATGATGTTTGAACTCCTCTACCTTTGGATAATCATTTGATATTTCTTGCTTTCCATATATTGGCGAAATAAACTCTGTTACTTTAAATTTTTTAGCTTCTTTTATCTCTGGTATTTCTACTTTAGTTATTTCACCTAAATCAGTTTTTACCTCTGTTTTAATTGGTTCTACTTTACCATCAGCATGATCTTCTATATCGATTGTCTCCACTTTGGCTTCTTCTATCTCAATAGGTTTTTCTTGTTTTAATGTGCTTACTAATTCTTGATAGCTGATAATAGAATTCTCCTCTTGATCATTTTCAAAGTGGTTTATAACATCTTCTGACTTTGCTTCTAAATCATCCTGCATACGGATTAATAAATTTTCTAAATCAGTTTGATTTTTTAATACTTGATTATCAATTTTTTCTTCATTTAAATCATCGATAAGTTCTCTTATTTCCTCTTTATCTAACTTTTTTTCCTTTAATAGATGAACTATTAAAAAGATAAAAATTAATAGTACTACAGCTATTGCTATAAATATTATTGAACTTGTTTCAATAGTAAATAATAACATATTATCACTCCATATATTCATAATTTAATACACTCATTATATAGATAGGAACTGTTTCAACTCGCATTATCATATTCCCTAATGTAGTTGGAATAAAACCATTTTTTATAAGTGTTTGTTCCTCTTTATCCGTGATTCCACCTTCTGGTCCAACTACAACATTTATTTTATCATATTTTTTATTATTTTTCACTATATTTTTAATATTTTTATTTTTTTCTTTTGTGCTACAAACTATATTTAGACCATTGATGTTTTTTAAGTCTTCTATTTTAACTAAATTTTCTATAATCGGTATATTTAACCTTTTGGATTGTTCACTTGCTTCTTTACATATTTTCATCCACCTATGTATTCTTTTATCAAAATCGTCTTTTACTTTTATAACGCTACGATTTAGCATAATAGGTACTATTTTATATACACCTAATTCAGTAGCTTTTTGCAAGATCAAATCCATTTTTTGTTCTTTTAATAATGGTATAAAAAAGGTGATTTTGGGAAGATTATTTTCTTCTCCTTCAACTAACTCCTTTATTTTTATCTCAATATTCTTATTTACATTACATATACAGCATATGTACAAATCGCCATTGTAAACAACCTCTATTAATTCGTTTTCTTTCATTCTCATAACTGTTTTTATATGATATAAATCGGTATTATCTAATATAAAATGATTTTCTTTTTTCTCTTTAGCGAAGTATCTTTGCATATTACCACCTTTTATATATTTAATATAAATAATTCTAATCCTATTTCTTTATCTATTTTACCCGTTTTTATATCATAATCTAAATCTGCTAATAGTGATATATAATCAATTAGTGTTTCATCTTTAAAGTAATTTCTTTTTTCTAAAGCTTTTTTAACACGATAGCTGTGGATATTTAAAAATTCTGCGATTTTAATCTCACTTAGGCCTTGTTTATATAATACCTTAGCTTGATAAATAATTCTGAATTGATTAGCTAAATTAATAAGTATCATTATCGGTTCTTCTCCTAATTTTATCATTTCATGATAACTTTCAATCGCACTTTCTTTATTATTGGTTACTATATTATCTATTAAATGAAATAAATCAGTATCTACTATTTTACTTGTTAAATTAGTGATATCTTCATCAGTTATTAATTTATCATCTTTATATATTTTGATTTTATCTATTTCTTGTTTTAATATGGATAAATTGTTACCTACCCTTTCAATTAATAAATTAATCGTATGATCACTTATTTTATAATCTTCAAACATTTCCTTAATTAAGGAATTTATAGATGGTGTTTTATTACATTCAATTAGATTACCTTTTTCTTTTGATAATTTATATATTTTTTTTCTAACATCTAATTTATCTTTTAATATATTGAATATTAAAGTGGTACTACTATTTATATTATTTAAGTATTTTTCTAATATTTCTATATTTTGAGGGATTAATTTCTTATTTGTTGTTGATGTAAATATGTATGCATTATCAACTATAATTATCTTATTACTACTAAATAATGAAGCTGAATTAGCATCGTCTATAATATGTTCTATTTTAGTACTCTCTAAATCATACCTTGTAATACTATTTTTATCGATTTGTTTAGCACTTATTATTTTATCTATTTCTTTATTAATTAAAAATTGTTCAATCCCATATATAACATATACGATAATACCACCTGCTTTTCATTAAAATTCACAATTACCTGGTGTTCTTGGAAATGGTATAACATCTCTAATATTTTCTACACCAGTTAAATATATAAGTAATCTTTCAAAACCCATACCAAACCCAGAATGAACACATCCACCATATTTTCTTAAATTTAAATACCAATCTAGACCTTCTTTATTCATATTCAATTCTTCCATACGTCTATTTAATACGTCTAATCTCTCTTCTCTTTGTGAACCACCCATAAGTTCACCTGACCCTGGTACTAATAAATCGACAGCTTTTACTGTTTTATTATCATCGTTTAATCTCATATAGAAAGCTTTAATATCTTTTGGCCAATCTGTTATAAAAACTGGAGATTTAAAATATTCTTCTGTTAGATATTTTTCATGTTCTTTAGCTAAATCCTCACCTTGTCTTGGCTCATTTTCAAAGTTTTTACCTGCTTTTATTAAAATGTCTATCGCTTCTTTATGAGTTACTCTAGCTGGTTTATTATTTAAAACTATGTTTAGTTTATCTAATAATCCTGGTTCAACAAATTTATTTAAAAATTCCATTTCATCTTTAGCATGATCTATTACATATTTGATTATAAATCTAAGCATATCCTCTTCTATATCCATAACACCTTCTAAATCACAGAAAGCTATTTCTGGTTCTATCATCCAAAATTCTGATGCATGTGTCTTTGTATTAGAGTTTTCAGCTCTAAAAGTTGGCCCAAATGTATAGATTTTGTTAAATGCCATCGCAAATATTTCACCTTGTAGTTGTCCTGATACTGTAAGGGAAGCTTCTTTAGCAAAAAAATCTTTCTTATAATCTACTCTACCATCCGCTTTTGGTAAATTTTCTAAATCTAAAGTAGTTACTTTAAACATCTCGCCTGCCCCTTCACAATCACTAGCTGTTATAAGTGGTGCATGAAGGTAGACATAGCCTCTATCCTGAAAATATGTATGAATAGCATGAGCTGCTAGACTTCTTATTCTAAATACAGCTTGAAACAAGTTTGTTCTAGGCCTTAAATATGCTATTTCTCTTAAAAATTCACGACTATGTTTTTTAGGTTGTAGTGGATAATCTTCACTACAGTCTCCTAGTAAGATTATATTAAATACTTTAACTTCGACATCTTGGTTACCTTGTGATTTAGTTAAAATGCCTTCTACTTCTATTGATGAGCCTATATGTAACTTAGTAACTTCTAAAAAATTTTTTACGGTATTATCATATACTAACTGGATATGATTAAATGTTGTTCCATCTGAAAAGTCTATGAATCCAAATTCTTTTTGTTTTCTATGATTACGTATCCAACCTTTTAATACAATTTTTTTATCAATAAATTCATCTATATTTTCATATAATATTTTAAGTTCCATATGTATCCTTCTTTCTAATAATATTTTATCAAAAATTTTTAAAAAAATATAGTTGTTTGCTATATCTTTTTAACTAAACTTATATCCCTACTGATAGATAGATGAGACATATCCTTCTCATCCAATACTTTTTCTAAATGCCTTATTATAATCGAAAATGGCGGTGATAAAGTTTAAAAAACATTACCATTTTTGTTTTTTTTAATTATTTCTTTATAAGTTATTTTTAATACATCTTTAATCTTCTTATTCTATTTATTAAAGTATGGTAATAATACTTTTTGCAAACTACTGTGAGCTTCCTTTAAAGTAATATTTTCTAAACTAGTAGCTGCTGATTTAATATTTCCACCACCACCTAATGCAACCATCAATTCTCCGACATTTAAATCACCTTTACTTCTTGCACTGATTGAAACTGTATTTTTATCTGTTTTACCTATAGCGAAACTTAGATTAGCTTTTTTATAACTAAGTAGACGGTCAGCTGCTTTAGCTAGTTCTTCTTTAGTATATTCTAAATTACCATCCCCTACGACAATGGCACATGAATCTGATAATATTACTGCTTTTCCCAAAAGTTTATTTATTTTTTTATCACTTTCAAAATCTTCAGCGAACAATTCATTTATTCTATCCATATCCGCTCCATTATCAATTAATTTTTTTACTATTTCTATAGTATTACTTGATATATTTTTTGTAATACGATTTGTGTCCAACGAAATCCCCGCCAAAAGATACGTCGCAACTGTCTTACTATACTTTATTTTCATAAGATGTAGTAACTTTGCTACGACTTCGCTTGCACTTGATATTTTCTCATCGATATACTTATTTTCAGTATCAACTGTATATTCATCTATATTATGGTGATCTATTATAATGACATTATTACTCAACTGTTCTTGTTTTAAACATATTCGACTCGTTTTATTAACATCGGCTAAAATATTTAAATCTTTACCTTTTTTTATTTCTAAATAAGTATTTTTATCAATATAGTTTATTCCTTTTTCTTTAGATTCATCAATAATAAGTTTTACATCAGAATTTATTTTAAATATCGGATCATCTACCAAAATAAATGATTCTTTTTTAAATTTTTCTGCTATTACCGATAATCCAATAGCAGAACCTATGGCATCAAAATCAGGATAAATATGAGGTATAATAATTACCTTTTTAGTATCTACTAATTTTTCATCTAATACTAATTTTAGATTCTTTATGGTTAACATATTAAAATCCCGCCTTTCAAAAAGGTTGTTAATATATAAATCTTCTTTAAGTTTCTATTATACTCTCTTTTATTAAATTGTCAATTAATAAAAGCCTTGTACAAACAAGGCTTTGAAATACTCTATGGTGGGCCTGAATGGACTTGAACCATCGACCTCACGCTTATCAGGCGTGCGCTCTAACCAGCTGAGCTACAGGCCCATAAAGTAACCATGACTACTAAAGTATACTATAAATTTTTAATTTTGACAATACTTTTTTAAATTTTTATCGAATGTTTATATATTATATGACTAAATTATATTAATATGCACAAAAAAACAGATTACAAAATCTGTTATACTTTAACTTCTTGAACAACTATTAATATCATTGGTCGACACTCTGTTTGTTCATATAAATATTTACCTAATTGATCTCTTATACCTGTTTTTATATTATTAAAATCAATATAGTTATTTTTTATGTTTGTATTTATAACATTTAACGATATTTTAGAAGCTTCTTTAATTAACTCAAGATTATCCTTTACGTAGACAAATCCACGTGTTAATACCTCAGGACCCGCAACTATCTTCTTCGATATACTATCTATTGTAGCACTTACTATAACAATACCATTATCACTTAAAAGTTCACGATCTTTTATAACTACATCACTAATATCCCCAACTACTTTTCCATCTACTAGTATATCATCAACTTTTACAAGTTGTCTATCTTCTACTAATTTACCATCTTTAAATGTTGCTACCTGACCATTTAGTTTTAATAGGATATTTTCTTCTTTAAAACCTAGATTAAGAATTGTATTTTTATTAGCTACTTGATGACGAAATTCCCCTATAATAGGCATATAATATTTTGGATTCATGAGATTTACCATCATCATCAAATCCTCTTTTGATGCATGATATCCTAAATATTTTTTTCCAGATAGAATAACTATATTTGCTCCTATTTTGGCTACTTCATCGTATATTAAAGTGGCTCTTTTTTCCATTCCTTCATATACTGGTGATGCAAATATTACAGTATCATTTTCACTTATTTTAATAAATTTATCATATCCTTTTACTATTCTATGCATGTTAGAAAAGGGTTTTTCCCTCTCATCTGAAATTAGTACAACTATATTTTCATCATTTATATGTTGAAGTGATAATATATTTCTAGGATTAAAATCAATATATCGCATTTCTATAGCCTTTAAAAGCATATTTTCTAATCTTTTTCCTAATATAACTATCTTATGGTTTGTTTCTGTAACTTGTGTTAGAATCTCTTGTAATCTTGAAAATTGTGTTTGAAAAATATTTATTAAAATTCTTCCTTCAATCATATCTAAATTTTCTCTAATCATATTAGAAATTCGATTATTTGGAGCTGTATAACCTATTTTATCGGCATATTTAGATTCACACATTAAGCAAAGTACTCCTTGTTTACCCACATATGCTAATTTACCAATATCTGTTTTATATGCTCCTTGCATTGTTTGATCAAAGACAAAGTTACCTGTATATACAATGGCTCCATCTGGAGTATTTATAACATATCCTACATTCTTAGGTACTGAGTGTGTTAGTGATATTGGAAAAATACTAACGTTATTGAAATTTATATTACGATGTGGATCTATTACATGTAATTTAGCATCCTTTATATTTTCATCTTCTAACTCATATTTAAGAAGTTCTATTGTAAAATCTGTTCCATATATATTTAAATCTTTAATTTCTTTTAATAAATCTGGTAAAGCACCCATTTGCTCATCATGACCATGAGTTATGAAAATACCTTTTACTCTATCTTTATTTTCTTTTATATAATCATAATTGGGTATTACATAATCTATACCTAGCATTTTATCATCTGGGTATTTTAATCCTGCATCAAATACAAATATGTCTTTATCTACCTCGATGACATACATATTTTTACCGGTTTCATTTAATCCACCTAAAGCAAATATTTTAATTTTTGCCATTTGTTCCTCCTTTACAAAGTTAATTATAACTTTTAATTAATTTTTATAATTTTTTAATATAATCAGCTAAATAATTATAACATATTTTTACAGTTTTTTTCAATTTTTTTATTTGATTAAGTAAAAAAAGATGAAACTTAAAAATTCCATCATGTTAATCCAAAATAACATGTATAGTGTTTTTAGGTTTTGTGCAATTTTGCATTTATATATTTATTACTTTAATAATATCCCGTGGATAGTCATATAAAGCTAATTTTTTCATAATAATTTTAAAACTTACACATTTTTCTTGACAAACTCTTTAATCCACTAATTTTAAATAATCTTTAATAAAATTATAGTATTCTTTTATCATTCAAACACATCCTTTACAACAACTACTTATTGTAACTTATAAATTATCTTTTATTTCAGGAAATAAATCATAAAGATTATATCCCAATAAACAATCAAAATATTCTTTTAATTTATATGTTTCTTTAATATGATATTGTGTATTAGAATAAGCACCTTTTCTAATCATAAGATCAATTAATCTCTTATCTATTGTAAATGTTTTTGTAGTACACATCAAATCACATAAATTAATTATTTTTTCTTCAATTGTGTATTCATGATTTTTTATAAATTCGGTTCTAAATGGGATATCATCTGGTATACCTCCTGCTGTACAATTAATATCATTGTTAAGATATGAATGTGTTAAACATATATTACAATATTCATCATCATATCCTTGTTTTTTCATATATTCATAACCTCTCATAACATGTCCACTTGATGGCCCTACCATTTTTCCTATATCATGAATATAACCAAGAGTTATCGTTTTATCAACATCAATATTTATTCGTTTATCTGCTAAAGCTTTTGCTATTCTTCCTGCAGTATTTCCTACGCAAATAGAATGATTTATCCATCTTTCAGTTGAAGTTTTTATTCTTTCTTCTTCTAGAATTTTTAATGATTCATTACTTGTTAATTTCATTATTATCCTCCAAGTTTATTAAATAAATCTTTATAAATTTTATCAACATA
>CAYTKH010000006.1:0-24221 GCA_964438315.1 uncultured Muribaculaceae bacterium
CTTACACAGTAAAATAAGCTAGAATCTCTAGCTTTTTTTATTCTCCTTTTAATAACCAATCTATTATATTCACAACTTTTATTCCATTGTAATCATTGTTTATTGATTTATCCATTGTCAATATTGTCTTTTCATAATTATCATTAATACTTTCTAAACTCCTAATTTCACGCATTTTAACCTCATCACTGATTAAAGATTTAGTAACTTGATAGTATTTTATACTATTTGGATTCTCAGCCACAAAATTAACTTCATAGTTATTAGATTTTCCTATATTAACTCTATAACCCCTTCTAAGTAATTCTAAATAAACTATATTTTCAAGCAAATGCCCTTCATCTATATTCCTAAAACCTAATATTATATTCCTTATTCCAGAATCTGATATATAATATTTTCCTAAGGTTTTAAACAATGATTTACTTTTAATATCGGTTCTATCAGCTTTATATACTATAAATGATTTTTCAAGCATATTTAAATAATTATCTATAGTTTGATGATTAGATTTTCTACTATTTTATTACTATTTAAATAATCACTTATTTTTGTTGAAGATATAGAACTTCCTATATTATTTGCTAAATATTTAATAATATTTTCAAGAAGTGTTATGTCTTTTATATTATTTCTATCTATTATATCCTTTTTTACAATAGTGTTATATATATCACTCAAGTATGATAAAACTAACTCATTATTATCTTTAATTGAGTTTATGGCAGGAAGACCACCGTACTTTAAATATTCATTAAATTTATCATCTAAATTATTCTTATCATAATTATTAAATGTTAAATATTCACTAAATGATAATGGATACATTTTTATTTCTATGTATCGACCAGATAACAAAGTTGATAATTCACTTGATAAAAGATAAGCATTTGATCCTGTTATATAAATATCTATATTAAAATCTATTTTAAAGGAATTTATAGCTTTTTCCCAAGATTCTGCATTTTGGACTTCATCTAATAATAAATAAACTTTATCTTTTTTTATTTTATCTTTGATATATTTATATAAATCTTTATAATTTTTTATCTCATCATACATAGCTGACTCAAAATTTATATGTATTATATTATCCTCTTTAATATTAGATTTAATTAAATAATCTTTAAACATTAATAAAAGAGTTGATTTTCCGTTTCTTCGAACACCAGTTATTACCTTTATAAACTCGGTATCTTTGACATCAATTAACCTTTTTAAATAATTTTTTCTTATTATCATTTTAATCACCAACTAAATGGTAACATAAAAAAAAAAAGTAAAGTTTTGCAATTATATTTGCAAAACTCCTTTTTGTTGACATTTTTTGCAGGTATAAGACGTCAAACAAAAAACCACATATTGTATGTGATTTATCTGTTTATTTTCTAGTAGTTCCAGTTCCAGTTTCAGCTTTACCACAATTACCACTTATAAAGCAATTGATACAGCTTGTAATACTAGACTTGTCAACTGAATTTACATCACTCTGTTCAGAAGCTGATGCTAGCATACCAAACACTAATTTAACAATTGCAACTACAAAGAAAATAACAACTGCATAGATAATTCTATGAATTAATTTAGTTTGAGCCTCTTTCATCACCTTATCATCATTTGCCATAACAGCCTTTGCTAAATCAAGCATACCATAAGCAATTAAGATGATTGGGATAAAAATCATAACAAGATTCATAATAGCAGACGTAAATGTTGGGATAATCATATCAATTTCATTTCCACCACAAACTTTAGTAGTTGCTAATACCATTCCTAAATTTGTCATAAATAAAAACCTCCTTTACTAATTTCTACATATTTATAATACTTTATTTTTAAATCAAAGTCAATATATTTGACATTCATATTTACATTATTTTTCTATTCTAGAAAATCCTAATTTAAGTAAAAACTCATCTATTTCTTTTAAATCAACATCCCTATCATCTATATTAGGCATGTTATAGAAAATATTAATCCTTGATTCATATTCAAAATCATTAACATCTTTAGAGTCTAATAAACTTTGATTTAAGATAACTTTTTTGTTTTTTAATTTTTGTAAAGCATTGTTATTAACTAACATTACCCTATTTAATTTAATTATAGATGGCTCTACTAAATAAATAACTTCATGGCACATACTTTCTACTTGCTGTTTATCATTTATATCTACCAAAATAACTTCTTTATCACTATTACGAGCTATTATAGAAGCTATATCTGCATCAGTGGTAGATATTAAGTCTTTATCATTAAAATATCTAAAATCACCTCTACCAACCTCTAAAGCCACTACAGAGTAGTATTTTGATAGTTCTTTTTTGCACAGATATATTAAAGTAGTTGCACCAGCTTCTTTAGTTACATTTTTAAAACCTATTATTCTAGTAGGTGATGTACCTACTATGTTAGGATCAATACCATCATTTCTAAAAAAACTTTGATTACTTGTATTTGTTGGATTAGCTGTAAGCCCTACATTATGATATTGAGCTACATCCCTATAAGTATTTGGATTATTAAGTAAATATAGTATTCCATCAGCATTTTTAGCAAAATTATAAATACCTATAGATATTATATTAGATAAAAACGTACTTGAACTACTTTCACTTGAATCTTCTAAAACCAAAATTACTTTATCCATATCAAATGCTACAGATAATTTTTGTAAAGTTCTAATATCACTATAATTTTTTAATGCGGTTATATCTAGAATCATTCTGTTATAATAGAAACTTTTGAAGTTAGCTATTAACTCATCGACATCAAACTGTCCCGTTACTGATTTAATAACCTCGATATTAAGAGATTGTAACATAGATGCATATTTATTAGCTACTATAACATTCATTTGCCACCGCCTTTTTAGTCTAATATTCCAAATGTTTTTGTCTCACCATAGACAGGAAATTCTAATATTCCCAAGGTATCACCTATTATAGGTAATTCAAACTTCATAAATGTTGTAACCCCATAATAAGCTTTACCTTTTGCATCATTGTATAAAACTACACAATAGTTATACCCTTTTGTATTATACTCATTAGGGTGTAATTTTGTCGATGTTTGAGCATTATTTTTTTTCTCTACA
The DNA here is from genome assembly GCA_964438315.1 of uncultured Muribaculaceae bacterium. Classification (GTDB taxonomy): domain Bacteria; phylum Bacillota_I; class Bacilli_A; order RF39; family UBA660; genus HGM10857. The sequence continues at coordinate 3,098 of CAYTKH010000006.1, forward strand.
CATCCAGATATACCATTACTAACTTGATAGCCTACATCTGAGAGAATTGCATTTATTTCATCTATAGCATCAGCTGTATAACCATGATGTTCTTCTATTATATTTATAATTCTGTTTTTTAATTTAAAAGCTTTTGAATAGCTTATAGAACCTATGAACATCAAAGCAACTACTATTACTATACCAATAATTAAGTTTAATAGTAAGGCTTCACCTATCGCTTCTCTCATATGTCACCACCTTTATTACTCATTAAAATAGTATATTCTTTCAGTCTCAGAATAAATTGGTATTTTTATGTACTGTTTAATTCCTGGAAGTTCAAATTTAATATAAGATTGTACACCATATTTATAATAGTTATCATCAACTTCTATTTCATATATACAGTACATATATTCAGGAGTTGGTACACTAATAACAGTTTCCCCATGCCTATTTTCACATTCACTAGAATCGAATTTGTACTTAGCAGATTTAGCATATCCAAATTTTCCTAATTTATTATTGATTTCACTAATAGCTAATCTATTGTAACCTTCATATTTTTCTATTGCATCTGCTATTATTGTATTTGCTTTATATGCTTGATAGTATAGTACTGTACCTATCAAAAATGTAAAAATGATTACAAGAAAAACAATAATAAAATTTAGTAAATTACTCGAACCTATTGCATGCTTCATAAGTTACACTCCTAACTTGCTCTATTTTAGTTTAGAAAACTTGTTGTTCAATATTGTAGGTATAATCAAGATCCGTAGGTACGTCGCTATCACCAACTTTATCAGCATTTGAGTTTATTTTTTTCATTACAGCATTTATTATAACACCACCCATGGTTAACACAGCACCTATCAAAATAATTGTTACTACTGTGTTTGTTGCTTCTCCTGTTGCTTCTTTCATTTACATCACCACCTTTATTTTTATTTCACACTATTATTATAACACTTTTTCATTCTTTTTTGCAATTTTTATATATTCATGACGTTAATCATACTGTAAAGTAGTATTAGTAGTATCCCGCCACCCGTACAGCATAACATCATCATTGTCTTTTTTTCCATTGCATCAAGTCTATCTTTATACTTAGTTTCTCTCATCTTATTTTGTAGAGTAGAAACAGTCCTAGAAAAAACCACTAACTGTTGTTGTTTATTTTCTTGTGAACCCAAACTTAAACGATATAACAATCTCATCATACGCATCGAATCTCTAACAGGATAATCTTTAGCAAAGGCCATATATGGATCAACTGTGGCGTCACCAGCTTCTATTTTACTTACTAATTCTCTCAAACCCTTTTTAAAAATTTCAGGTGCAGAATCAATAGATCTAGATAATGCTACTGGTACAGTATAATGTTGAATCAATATTTCCAAACTTTTCAAATAGTAAGGTAACATTTGATTTATTTTGGATAAATTAGCTTTATAATGATTTTGTAATTGAACATAAGGATACTTAAATACTGCAAAACCAATTATAAATGCAAAAAGGATATTTATAAAATTTATACCTGATAAGAACAACATAAATATTATTGCTACAATTACTATTACTGCATTTCTAACCCTCATACTATATAAAGTATTAACATCAATATCAGGTCCATATCTCAGTTGTAATAAAAATTCATAGTCACTTTCCATCATAAACCTAAAATAAGGTTCTACTTCATGAATAAATTTGTTGGTGTTGATTCTTCTTGTATATTCTAAAATAAAGATAATAATTATTGCTATTATAATAAATTCCATTATTCAGCACCTACATTCTCATTATAATATTTTTCCCCTTTTAGTAGGAAATATGAATTAATTACGATGATACCATGCAACAGAATCTGCATCAATATGTCATCTAATCCTGCTATATAGTTATCAACACCTAATAGAAATTGCACTAACATTACCATTAAATACAATATAACACCAAATTGTAAAAACTTTTTATGGAATCCTGCTCTATCTATACGATCACGATATACACCTTCAACTAGCATATCTATATCCTGTGACATATTTTCTAAAGCATCTGAAGAATTTCTAGAACCTTCATTAGTTATTTGATAAAATAATTGGTGCATATTTCTAACTATGTAATAATCATATCTATTGTTCATAAACTCTATAGATTCATCAATAGTACCATTACTGTAAGCTAAATCTATCATAGTTTTGACATCTGATTTAACAGGATCTTCTAAAACACCAGACTCATAAACACCTTCTAATGATTTTACAAATGACTGTGTCGTTGCAAATTCCATAATAGTATTGGTGGTATAAACTTGTATTTGTTCAAATATAAATTCACTATATATTCTCTTACATCTTAAATATGTTAAATAAGGAATTGTAAAATTAGCTAATATTACATATAATAATGAAACTAGTAAATTATAAAAATACAAATATGAAATAACGGCTGCTGCACCTGAGAACAATAGGATTTGAACTAAATATTGTCTTGTTGTATATTCTTGACCTAAAGCTTTAACTTTTTCTCTTATTTCACGGTAAGAATATGGTGCATATTTTTCATAGATAATATTAGTATATTTAGTTATGTATTTATAAACATCATTTCCTTGTGTATTACGATAAGCTATTATAAATATCAATATAACAGCTACGATAAGTAAAACTACATATTCCATTTATACACCTCCTGTTTGTCCATTTAAGTCAGTAGGTACAGCTGTAATTTTTGATTCATTATTATATAGTACTGTTTGGTTATTAACTGGTTGATTAATATTTCTACTGATTACATTATTAGAATACATATTGTTTAAAGCAATATTTTGTCCACTTGTATTATATTGCATACTATTAACACTTTGCAAATTTACATTGCCATTTGGAGCAATCATCTGTTGCTTTATACCGTTAGCAGTAACATTCTGTTCATTATTATTTGGAATAATAATTTGTGGATTTGCACTATTTATGTCGGATTTTAATACATTATCTTTAATAATATTCGGATTGATATTTTGCTCACTCATACTATTTATAGTACTATTAAACTCACTATAATTTTTGCCGTTAACATTAATATTTTCGACCATTTCACCAGATTTTATAATATCCTCTTTTAGAGTAACACCTTGAGCATCCAAATATTCAAATAGGTATTTAGATGGTTTCTTTCTTACAACATGACCTGTTGTACTCTTTTTATATATAACATTATAGACAGCTTCATTGTCCTCTGTAACATAGAATTCTGTAACTTCTGCTATTTCACGTCTAAATTTTTTACTAACACGATCTTGATAACCTCTAATATATACACCAATTTGAATATATCTATAGATGGATTTTAAAAATTGTTCAATATCTTGATTTGTTTCCAATAAACTATACATACGATTAGGTATAGAGGCAGCCTTATCGGCATGGATTGTAGATAATATGTAGTGTCCAGATGATATAGAGTTTCTTACTGCCATAACAGCCTCTGCACTACGAACTTCGGAAAGTAATATCCACTTAGGATTCTGTCTCATACATGTTACTAAAACATCACTGTAAGAAGCTATATTATTGGTTTTCATAGCAACAATATCTCTTTCTGGATAAATACGATCCAAATGCAATTCCAACGTATCTTCTATAGTAATAAGTTTCTCATCATACTTTGTATGTGAAGCTAAGTATTTTACAAACTCGGTTTTACCACTACCAGTTTCACCACACACTATAATATTACAATGTCCCTTTACACATTCTATCAAAAAATCATGAATATCTAAATCGATATAATGTTCTTCTAATAGTTTATCTTTTTCTAGACGTATTTTAGCAGGTGTTTTACGGATAACACAAGCTATTCCATTTTGTGCTATTGAATCATGAACAAAATTCAAACGTAATTCTGCTCCTTCTGCATCTAGAAAAGGATGGGCCATATTAAATGATCTACCCATAACGTTGGCACACTGAAATGCCAATTTTTCCATAAAAGCGTTATTTATTTCTTTATTTTCAACTCTAAATATTCCTCGTGATAAAGTTTTTAACCATACTTGTCCACCATTACTATATGAAATATCGGTGATATCATTATTATCTAAATATTGCTGTAATGTCCCAAAATCAATTTGGGTAAACATTGAATCGTTCATTATCTACCTGTACTTGGTTTAGTTCCGGCTGGATTAGTTGGAGTCGCCGAACCACTAATATTTTGATCTGTGCTAGTATCTGTTTGATTAATAAGTTCATCATTAGCAACTGTATGTGCATTAATGAAGTCTTCTAGAGTTTTAGAAGTTACATATGTTGAATCAGGTTCTGTAATAGTAACACCATGTGGAACTGGGAATAATTCAACAGAATATGAACTCATATAGCTTGCTTTTCTAAGTAATATATTAATTTGAGGTGTTAAACCAAATATCAAAAATGCTGGTGTTCTAGATTCATCTGAGTTTTCAAACACATGTCTACCAGAAGCATCTTTAACAGCTAAAACTTTAACGTTTTCAACTAATTTACCAACCATTAAAACTCCTGATTCGTTTTCACCTTTCATATATATATCAATATAATTTCCTGGATAGATTGAATTACCATATGTTGTTTCGATATTAACAGGGAAGTTATAAGGAACTTCTCCTTCTGCTACATCGACAAAAGCTGAATCTGGCAAATCACTTTCTTTAACTACAGTACCCTGATAAAACATACTCCCTTGAGGTATAACGGTATTATAATTACTGTATCTTCCAATTACCTCTTGAGCCTTTCTAATAACATTGCTTTGTAGTACAATAGGTGCAACATCGACATAATCTATCATTTCTCTTGTTATTTTAGTTCTAGGTTGGATTGTCTGTGATGCAACAGGTATACCAGAAACAGGATTAACCTGACTTTTTATTTGATAACGATACCCAAAAAACAACACAATAATTATTGCTATTACTCCTAGAATAGTAACAGTATTTTTGTTTTTAAAAAACTTTTGTAAAACTATAAGATTATTCATTTTTATCTTCCTTTCCTTCTTTTATATATTTTAAAATTCTAATAAGGTGTTTCTAATATAGCACTCAACTTATTTGATATATCCATAGTGACTTTTTCACCTTTTCCTGTTATATTTGAACCTTTTCTAGTAATAACTTCAAGAGTTACTTTAGGTGGTGACTCATTAACATCGTATATAAATATGTCATATCTACCAGTTAACGAAAGTGAATTTGCCAAACGTCTTTCAAAGTTTTCTACAAATTTTTCCCTAACAATTCTAACTTGACCTGTAGCTTTATATGTTGCTAAATCAATAGCATCTAACATAGCTGCTTCTGTCGTTTCTCTTAAAAGATTATAATTTTGTTGATCGGTATTAGTTACTGTTTGAAAAAAGAATATAAAAACTATTGATACTACACCAATTATTATAACCATCGTGCCCCAAAACGATTCTTTCATTCACAATTCACCTCCTATATAATCTTTATACCACCCTACTTTATATATAGTATAGCAAAATAGATTAAAAAAAACAATATTAATTAAATTTTTTCTAAAGACTTAATCCTTTATACTCATTCATATTTATAATAAAACACTAAACTAATTTATTTTTTTTATTTAATTTATACATCATGGCAAAACAGATTACTATAATAGTTGGTAAAATCAAATAGTAAAATCTTACATAAAATTCGCCTAAGTAATCAAACATACTTTTAACTTGTTCAACTTGTTTTTCTTCTTCAATTTTTTGTTTTTTATTTTCTTCAATAAATTTATAGGCGTTCTTTTTAAAAGTTTCATAATCATATGGATTATTTATCCATTTTTTACAGTAGGTATAGTTTGGTATTTGTTTACATATATCATCTTTATAAAACGGATTGTAACTAGGAAAGTTCATTATATTAGAAATAAGTGGAGAGGATATGCAAGTATCATCTTTAGCATAAATGTAAAATTTAGCTATATCATCCTTACCATAACCTTTTATAGTTAACTCGCCATTTTGATTATATTCTCTATTATTAGATTTTTCATATAAAATTAAGTCTTTTGTTAAATTGGTTACAATTATATTAAAAGTTACTCTATTATCTTTTTCAACATATTCATAGGAGAATGTAACATTTGATGCTAATTTATGTAATTTTACCCTATCACTATCAGTACATTTAGCCAGGGTTTTAATAGGCAACAATAATATTAATAACAAAGGTAAATACTTTTTCATTAGGACCTCCTATTTTATTTTATAATTGTATACTCTATTTCTAACTGTTATAATTAATGTTATTTCGCTAGCATCCTTGATTTCTTCATAAACTTCTAAATAGGTACTATTCGAAACTGTTTTTTTAGGTTTCACCTCTTTAAAGGCTACACTCATTATTTTCTCTTCTCCATTAATTTTATATTTTAACTTACCATATGCTTTTAAAAACTCTCCGATAGAATTAATTTTTTTAGCACTAACTTTATCATCAAATTTTAATGTTCCTGTTAATTTAAGTAATACTTTACTATAACTATCAGCGATAGAGGGTACAACATATTCATAAGAATTATAACAATCATTATTGATTACACAAAATTTATAATTTTCTTTAAAACGTTTATTTATATCTATTTCGTTTATGGTAAATTCTGTATTTTCAAGTAAACTCCCCTTAAAATCTATTTGATCTTTTAATTCATAACTAGCATTTATATCTTTACTATCTAACTGTCTCGGTGATAATTTTACAGTTATACTCTTATCTTTATCATCAAAATATTTAAGATATAACTGTTTTTTTGTATAATCACTTGATAATTCATATACTAATAAATATTCTCTAAATTTATTATCTTTTAGTTCCTCATTTACATAGACATTACCTATATCTATAAATTTTCCTTTATAATTAGGATTATGATAGAAAGCTAAATTGCCATTTGTTATTGCTATTTTAGCAGTTTCTAATTTTTGGTCATATTTAGTCATATTTCTTGCACGAACTTTTACTATGACTAATTTTTCTTTCGTTATTTTGTTATTTTGATAATCCTTGGATGTTATATATGAATCAACTACCCCAAAATTAAAGTATGCTGTTTTAAATATATCTGCTGTTTTATATATTTTACTGTATACACCTGAATTAACGTATATAATAGAAAATACTATACTTAAGAGTGTTAATCCCGCTAAAATTATTGATAATTTATTTTCTCTATAAATATATTTTATATTTCTAAAATGTCTTTTAATACTACGTTTAAAATCATCTGTATCAATATCAACATCAAATTCAAATTCAGCATTATCTAATTCGTCAACTTTTAAGCCAAAATCATCATCGAAGTTAAATTTCTTTAAGTCAAATCCAGTAGATTTTTTTAATGCCAACAATATGCTTACCGTTTGAATTATAAGAGCTATTATAAGTAAATCACGTACCAGTTTAAGAGTTCTTAGATCAATAAAACTAATTTCCAATTGTTTTACTATACTCATAGAATATATGTATACACCCCATACATATACATTATTTATTATACTTATTATGTAAAAAATAATCGGTTTTTTCTTCCACTTTAATAATATCATTATTAATGTAGATATAATTAATGCAGTAAAAATGAAAGTAAATATTATAAAAGGAAATAATTTAGCTGTTACATCTTTATCTACCAATGTTGCTGTTGCTTGCATGTATTCATTAAAAAAGCTTATTATACTGATAGTATTGTATGTCAAATACATAGTTACTACCGCTAATATAAAATGAATAAGTCTAAAATGCTTAATAAAAAATGCAAATGGTCTTTTTAGTATCATTTCATCATCCCCTCTATCTTATAACAAGTATACATTATTTTTGATTAAAAATAAAGATATTTGCCTTTTATTTATGATTATTACTTATTAACTATAAATTAATATAGAAAAATAGCACATAAAATGCTATTTAAGAAAATTTATAGTTTTTAAAATTTTATATCCCTTAATTTTGAATATTCTTCTTTGGATATTTCCTTACAGTTTTTTTCATTTTTATCACATTTCTTATAAGTATGAGTGATTTCTTGTTTATAGTCACCATAACGTTCATCTGCATGATAATCACAATAATAACGTACTTTATTTTCATCTATTAAAATATAATTTGCAGTATAGAATTTATAATCATTATACTCTATTTTATTCTCATAAACTGGATCTTCAATATTTATTTCTTCTTCAACATATTTTTTAAATGGTATATTATTAGGCTTTAACAAGTTAATATCGGTTAAATAAACTGTATACATATCACATCTTATTTTACCTTCATAATAAATTTTAGAAGCTATATTATCATAATCATTTAGCCAAAGATTTCCTTGTTCTACAAATAGTCTACCTGCTGGAATTGAAACGATTGGCACTTCATTATCAGGTCTAATATCAAATCCAAATTTTTTTAAAACTACTTCTATTCTTTTTAAATTCTGTTTTATCTGATTAAATTTCTTTAATAGTTGGGTTTTTGAATCTTTTTCATTTAACTTACTTTTTGTTATAACAAAATCTTTTTTTATATAACATTCTAATTCGTTTTTATTCATATTACAACTATAAACTTTATCATACTCACTATCTTTTTTTAATTTATCCCAAAGCTTATCATAATATGAATTATTTTCATCAGGTTTTATATTATCTTTATTTTTTATTTCAGATAACAATTCTTCTTGTTTTTCATTACTAATATATTCTATTTCAATATGCTCTTTCTTTTTTACTTTGATGTTACCAGTAGTTTTTACTTTAATTTTTTTTGATGTATCAAAACCTTTATCTTTAGTCACTTTATAAATATTATCTATACCATCATCAATATTTTTCCCAACTACTTGTAGTTCTTTATAAAAACTTAGACAATCATCATTTAGGCAAGCTATATCGTTTATTTTTTTATCTTTTACTGTCAAAACAAATGATGGGTTAATTTCTATAAACACGTAGTCTATACGATCTTTAGCCAGTTCGTTAAGTTCATTACCAAATTTTTTGGCTTTCATATCTTTTATTTTATCACTTATAAAATTTATTAAAAAAACTAAAATAAACAACGTTAAGATACTTAATAATATCTTTCTTATTACATGTTTTTTTCTTTTTATTTCTATACATAAAATACCATATTTTTTAATATCATCATCACTATAGTTTTTAAGTAATTCGGCATAATTAGTTTCTTTTTTCTTATACCCTAACTGTTCTTTAGTCACATCATTAATTAAATCTTCTAATGTGGAATAAGTATGTATTTCTTTAACATTTTTCCTAAATCTATCTAATTTGCCTATTATAATAATTTTATCCTTACTTTTTATTTTTTGATTTTCTTCATTATTTAAACGAATAATAAAAGTTTGTTTTCCTTTTTTTATTTTTTTAAATTCTTCTTTTGATACTTTAATTTTATGTACCTCATTTTTTCTCATTTAAAATCACTTCCTAAAAGTTTTTATTTTGTAATCATTTCAAAATACTTTAATAAATATTTAAAACAGCCAGTTTTATAAGTTAATCCCTCATAGTTATTGTTTATTCTAGCAATTACTTCATCTACTTCAAACCACTTTATATCTTGCACTTCTTCTTTTTGTAATGTTATTTCATTTATATCTATATCTTTATGCACAATATAGTATTCGTTAAAGTGGCTATCTATACAATCATTTGTTTTAACTGTTGAAGTAGTTACACCAATAAATTCCAATGATTCTTTTTCTAAATCTATTCCTATTTCTTCTTTGGTCTCCCTTATTACAGCTTGATAGCCTAACTCACCTGTCAATACATGTCCACCCGCAGTTATATCCCACAAGTTGGGCCACATTTTCTTAGTAGAGCTTCTTTTTTGAAGTAATATTTTTTTATTGTCACTACTAACCACAAATACAACAACTGCTTTGTGTACTAAACCTCTTTTTAAACATTCCTTTCTACTCGCTATAGCGTTAGTATATTCACCATTTTCATCAAGAACGTCTAAAATTTCATTCATATAATCCTCCTATATACTTAAATTTATATCAATTTGTTTCATTTTATCATTACTTATTATTTCGCTATCATATTGGCACTTAATAATTATATCACTACATTTTCTATAATCTATACTAAAGTAATCATTTATATCAAAATTACTTTCAACCTTTGTTATACCTTTTATATCATATAGATACTATATAGCATTTTTAAAACAAACCTCACAACATAAATCTTTTCTAACTACTTCATATTCACAGACTTTTTTAAAAGAAAATTTATCAAAGGCAATCAAAGATGGGATTTTTAAAATTTTTAAAAACAGATATATCTCCATTTTTATTATTTTATCAGTTATTGAATTAGAATCATACTTTAAATAAATATCGAGTATTTTATCGTTTTTAATATCAACTTCTAATATTCCATCAATATTCATTAGATATTGTTTAAGTTCTGTATTTAATTCTGTGTTTATATAATAATCTATTATTATATTTATTTCATTCATTTTTTTAAATTGTTTTAATTCTTTTTCAATCATGTTATATCCCCTTTAATATAAAATATTTTTTATTACTAATTCACTAACTTCGAAAATTAAAATTTTGTAATAATGAATATAAATACTATGTACACTCCCATAGTTTTCATTTTTTAAATTTAGATAATGATAAAATTCTACTCATAACATCATCTGGAGTGTAATTGTCATATTTAGGAGCTCTATCAATTTCCGGTATATCAAATAAGTCCCAATATTCTAATTTAATGTGATATGATGCAATCCCTTGTGGTGTATTTATACCAGCAATAAAATCTCCATTAAACATTGGATCATTTTGTTCATCATAATGTTTTCTTGATTTAAAAGACAAATCAGGAAAACAATTACAAATAGTACAAAACATTATAAGTCTTTGCAAATAAAGTTCCCTAAATGTATGATGTCCATCACTAATATCTTTTGTAGATATAACCCCCATTTTGCTATAATTTTTTAATTAATTCATTTATTTGTGAAATTTTTTCCATAATGTCCACCTCAATTTTTATAAACTTTTAAATATATAAATATTTTAACATATTTATAAGTTAAAATAAACAGATAGAAAAACAATATTGTAAAATAGCGAAAGTAAATGAAATTAGATTACACGACTTTAGACATAGTCACGCGAGTATATTAATTTCTAAAGGTGTACCTGTTACAGATGTTTCAAAAAGACTAGGACACTCAAATACTAATATAACATTAGAAGTATACGCACATGCTTTAGATAACGATGAAAAAAGAGTAATTAATACTCTTGACTCATTACGCCATAATTTAGATTAGTCTTAAAATAAAGATATTTTAAGTATATTATAAATACTAAAGAATTTGTATATTTTTAATCTAAATTATGCAATACTATATTCAAAAACCCTGTAAATTCGCGTTTTTATGAGGTATTTTGACACGATGGTCGGGTTTCAAAGGCAATTTCCTACTTTTGAATTCAATCTCCTTTCATTAATTTTGCTTTATCTTTTATATACTTTTTTTAATATTTTTCTAAATTCTTTAGGTATTTTTAAATTTACTTGTTCTATGTATTTTTCATTTAATCCATATAATGCTTCAGCCATTCCTCCAACTATACAGGCATTAGTGTCAGTATCGCCACCATATGATATAACTTTCTTTATCGCTTCATAAAAACTATTTGTTGTAAATAAAGAATACAAACAAATATCTATAGTACTAGAACAAGTATAATTAAATTTGTCGATTTCTTTTTCATATAATTTAATATCTAGTTCTTTTAAAATAGCATCTTTTTTATAACCTTTTCTTGCAAAAAATATTATTTTCGCAATAATAGTAGCAAAGTCAATAGCTTCTTTACTATTGTGAGATGGAATAGTAGCTAAAATAGCATTTTTTTCAACTTCTTCTATAGTATTAAACAAATATCCAACTGGTGCAATTCTCATCATAGCACCATTTCCACAACTGTTTCCTTGAATATCATTATGGAACCATTTTATAAAACCCGGTGAAAATGTTTTTTCAAAATATGGCATATTAGGTTTTACATAGTCTTCGTATTTAATTCCATATTCTTTTAGCTTTTCTTCATAACTTTTACTATTTAATATTGCATCAGCAACTGCGATTGTTAAAATTGTGTCATCACTAATAAAAGAATTTTTTGTTATTAGTTCACTAATTTTTATGTTACTCACTTTTTTTATTTGACCATATTCATATATTGAGCCTGCTAAATCTCCAATTATGTTTCCATACATTTCTATAACCTCCAATAACAAAAAAATTGTTAGCTTTAATCAACAATTTTAATATTTAAACTCCAAAGTTGGAGTAAAATTTACAATGGTCGGAAAAACAGGACATAATACTATTATATATCAAAAACCTCTAAAAATGGCTAAAAAATAGAAAAAAGAGGTAAAATATGAAAAGAGAAAATTATATAACAATTCTAGAAATAAAAATATTGGAAAAGTGGTTAAAGGAAGTTGATGAGAAAGTTAAATATTACGAAAATAAAATAATATATTCAACTTTTAAAGATGTTGAACAAAAAAATCCATATATATGCACAAATATTGCAAGTAAATTTTATGCATATAATGATACATTATATAAATTAAAAGAATTAAAAGAGCGTGACAGACACAGAAGAGGTGGCAACATTGACAGTTAAACTTGAGGGAAAAAAAGAATTAAAGCAACTAGATTTAAAAAGATTATTTACTCTTCAAAAACTAGAGGTAGATACAGCATGTTATTACGTAACCAATAATTCTATGTATGACAAAAATGATATATATAATGTTCTACAAGAAATATTAGCTATTAATACAGTAATAACGGAGAAATTAAAACATCATGAAAAGTAAAAAAGAAAATATTATAAATATTTTATTAAAAAATAAGAGGGTAAATAACTATACTAAATTATTAATATATCTAAGTAGATTAAATTATTACAAGGATGATTATATTCCTAACAAAAAATTAATGAATATGCTTAATATTAATAAACAAAACCTTATAAGAAGATTATTAAAACAACTAGAAGATGACAAAATAATAAAAATATTCTACAAAGGTAGAAAAAGATATTTTAAGTATATTATAAATACTGTAGAAGATATAGAAGATATAAATGATGAAGAAAATATAAATAATAATAGAAGAATAGAGTTATTTGATTATGATTGGTTAAATGACCCTGAAGTAAGGAACAATTAGAATCGGATAATTACTGTAAATATTGTTATTGTATATATATTCTTCTTTTTTTCTTTTTAAAAAGGTATTTTCTTGTTTAAATAAGCTGATAGCGATTCTTGTCATATTTAAAGTTTTGCCATGCCCTGGCGGTGCTGATAAAACGCGTACGGCCATGTTAATATCTTCTCTTTCGCTTTAGCGGTATCAAAATTATAATTAAAGGCATGATTAACAGGCTAAAAAGGATTAATTAATAATTTATTGGTTAATTCTTTCATTTTTTATCGCTCCTTATCGTTTATATTTTGCTGACTGGATAAAATAAACTATTAAATAAACTATATAATTTAATACAACTAATGCTAATATTATCTGATAAAAACAGATATTATTATCGTATAAATTAATTATAAAATTGTTAACTAATAGTGCTATTTTATTTATAATCATCTAAATCAACTCCTCTTATGTCGATGTTATCACCTAGAAAATTGTTGATTGAAAATTCCTGGATTTTTTTTATGACTTTTTTTAATGAATATAAAAGGTTGTGGCAAGAAACCTAATGGGGTATTAGTGAAAGAAAAAGGGTACTTATTGGTACCCATAGAGAGTACTTATTGGTACCCATAGAGGGTACTTATTGGTACCCATAGAGGGTACTTATTGGTACCCCTATATATATATAAATATATATATAATAAAATTATTTTATAAAATTATATATATATATTTAAAAAGGATTAAAAAAATTTAAAAATTTTTTATTTGTTATCTAAATTTTGAAAGAAATTAAAGGAAGTAAAAAAATGATTAAAAAAATTTGACAATTTTTTATTTGTTATTTAAAATTATTAGGAAATTAAAGAAAGAGAGGACATTTATGAAAGAATGCAAAATACTTGGATTCGGTAAATTTACAAGCAAAGATGATAACGAAGAAATGTTACGTATTTTAATTGGTATAAAATCCGATAAAGAAAATTATAAAGGTATGATGATTGCACCACCTGTATATTTAAAATACGATCAACTACTAGAAAGACAATTAAATAGTGCTATTACTAACGATAGTATTAAAGCAAAATACGAAACTACTGACGATATAATAAGCGGTAAAACTAAAGTTAGTAAAATAATTATAGAAAATTAATTTTACTTTTTGAAAAAAGTAAACAAAAACTTTTAACGTTCGCCACTAAGGCAAGCAAAACAAAAAAAGAAATGATGATATCTTTTTTTGTTTTTGCAAACACCATTTTTGGGCATATAAAAAAGTAAATAGACTTTCGCGACATAAAATCGCAATTAAAATTGCTCTTTATTTCACGGTTCTATTGACTTTTTTATTATGCTAATGAAAGCTATTTAAAAAAAGTGGTTAAATTTTTTGACAAAATATAAAAGTTGATATTATAATTAATTTGAAATTAAAAGTGTGATAGCTATAACGTTTTAAAAGAACCAAATTACCTTCTTTATTTTTTAAAAATATTAAACTCTTTTCATAAACAAAATTAATATAATTGTTATTCAATAAATCACATTCCTATAAGTTTATTTACACTTTTAATTTTTTAAACTCTATGTGTTCGAACACCACATAGAGTTTTATTTTATAGAAAGGAGCAAAAAAATGACTGACTTATTTGAAAATATAACAACTGTTATTACTAAAATATTAGAATTATTTGCAAGTGTATCATCTTCATTATTAGGAAATGAAATATTTCAATTGATGTTTGGTATTGTTGTTTTATACGTAATAATGGGTATTGTATTCGTATTAGTAAGAAAAATTAAAAACAAAGGAAAATAATTATAATTTATAATTAAATTATTTTATAGAAAGGAGCAAAAAAATGGCAGCATTATTTACAGCTATTACAACTGTTATTACTAATATTATGACTTTATTAGGTACTGTATCATCAGCTCTATTATCAAATTCAATTTTTCAATTGATGTTCGGTATTGTTGTTTTATACGTAATAATGGGTATTGTATTCGTATTAATAAAAAAAGTTAAAAACAAAGGAAAATAAAAGTTAATTAAAGTTAACTTTTTTTTGATGATTAAAAAAAATAGTCAAAAAATTAGACAAAATTAAAAGGTTGATATTATAATTTAACAAGGTGATATTATGCAAAATTTTTTAAATGATTTTAATATATTTTTTAATATGATATTTGGAAAAATCGTAGAAATATACAATTGGCTAATTAATACTGTATTAGGCGAAATTATGTTATTTATGATAATAATTACTATATTTATTGGAATAATTTACCTAATAATCGATATGAGGAAATAAGATGACATATACTAACTTTATTACTGCAATAGGATCAACAATAACTAAATTAATTAATTTATTAGCTAATATATATAATTCTTTAATGAGTAATCATATTTTTAAAACAATAATTTATATAATATTAATTGATTTTTTAATAAATTTGGTATTTATAATATATAAATTTGTAATATATATTTTTAAACAGAAAAAAGAAAAGAAAGAAAAAAATAATAAGGTAGAATGATATATAAAATTTTTAAATTAAAAAGATTATTACATCATTTAATTAATGTAGCATTTTATATGATATTTTTTATAATAGGATTTTTACTAGGAGGTGGAAACGTTGCAAAAATTAATAACCTATTTACTAACATTTTTAATAACTTTATTAGCTTTTTCAATTAAAGTTAATGCTTTATCAATAACAGAACCTGTAGGAACTGAAAGCAGATTAACTTCTAATGAAAAATGGTTTTTAAGTAATACTGAAAATGATAACTATAACGAATTTATGATATTTGACGGAAGTGATGTTTATTTAAAATGTGGCAAAAAATCCGGAGCATTAACAAGATATGATATACCAGGTTTTAATCTAGAACAATATCCTTATTTTGCTGTTCAAATTAGTGGAATACAAATAAATTTTTGGTATTCAGATAAACCATTGAAAATGTGGGCTAGAAACACGACAAATTATATAATAGACCAAAAATATGCATATAGTGATGGAAGTAATATAACTACATCATTAAATAATACTAAACAATACTATTTTAATGGTATATGGAATAAATCAGATCGTATATTATTAAACTCATTAAGTTCACTTAAAAATGCACCGATTACAAATAATATAATAAAATGGAGCGAGGTAATATACACTAATCACGATATATATTTTGTTTATGCTGATAATAATTACAATAATAACAGTGAATTAGCTGGAAAAATAGCACTACAAAAAAATATTAATGGTATAACAATTACACCTACATTAAAAGTAAAAAGTTCATTCAATAGTGGTACTAATGCACAAGACATGCAAAAAATTACCGTTGAATTTAGTTCTGCAGATAAAAAAATAATAGGTGGAAAAATTAATTTTAGATTACAATATGGTGCTAATGACTTTAAAAGAGAAAATATTCCAGTATATAGCCATTATAAATTATATGGAAGATATCAAAATAACGAATCATCTCCCTGGGAGGAAATTGACGAAGAAGAAGAACATATTTTTAATGAAAATGATGAGCCATTTTATTTTAAATTTAAAGATTACAATTACAAATATGATTTTGTAGATGCACCAGATACTGGGACTTCGGTCGCAGAAGCTTCCGTTGAATTTAGTTTTAATGTACCGAAAACTATTACAGTTTATCAAGATTATAAAATAGAATTTTATTTTGAAAATACTAAAAATTTTTATTTATATGTAATGGACAGTTTAAATGAGAGTAACTGGTATGATACACCTAATTACTTAGAAGATACAGTTTTTTATTACTTTCCACCGCAATATAGGTATGCTTTTATATCAAGTAATAAACAAGAAAACACAGGAAAAATATTTTATCCAACATATCAAATAAACCATAGTGCAATAAAATTAGGTATTTTTAAATTTAATTATGCAACTAACACAGTTGAAGATAGACTATCTAATAAATTACTTGAAAAAGAAGATTATTATTCTTTTACTGAATTTAATTTTAAATATGCAGATAAAGAATGTATAGTATTATCAAGAAAAAAATCAGAAAAATATTATTCGTATTATGATCCAGACTTTTTAAAAAAATATTCAAAACTTTTTCCAGATAAACAATTAATAGAGATTTCAGAAATGGCATATTTTTATGTTCCTAAAGGATACACAGTAACTTTTGCAACTGAAATTGATAAAAACGTAGAAATAAATACACCTGATGGAGTAATAAAAATAGACACTAATTTAACATTCGATAATAACAACTATTTAGAATTTGATAATAATACTGATATTTTAAATTATTTTTCAAGTATAACTAGTTTAAATGAAAATGTAGGCAATATATTAAAAAATGTATGGACTAGCTTAAAAGAAAGTCCTATAGCAACTTACATAATGATTATAATAACGAGTACATTAATTATTTTAATAACAAGTGCTATAAATAGAAAATAAAAAGAAAGGAATAAAGATATATGGAAATTATTACAACTGTATTTAGTTTTATATGGAACATTATAAAAACTATTAAAGATATATTAACTGGTACAATAGGATTTATAAACACTATTGTTGATTGGATAAAAGAATATATTAATATTTTACCAGATGAATGGAAAATTATAATACTACCAGTTTTAGGCATATTAATTGGCATATATCTTTATAGGTTCGTAAGATGACATTATTAAATTCATTTATAAATTTTTTAAATTATATACTAAATTTTAAAATTTATAACATTACTATATTAAATTATTTAATTTTTTATACCGTAATAGCTACTGTATTTATGGTAATTAAAATAATAAGTAATAGAAAAAATTAGAAAAGGTGATTAAATGAGAATTTTATTAGGAATAAGCCTAACTTTAAACGTAATATCAGCAATAATATTTTTTATAATATATAAATATTCATTAAAAAAAGTCATAAAAAAAATCCAGGAATTTTCAATCAACAATTTTCTAGGTGATAACATCGACATAAGAGGAGTTGATTTAGATGATTATAAATAAAATAGCACTATTAGTTAACAATTTTATAATTAATTTATACGATAATAATATCTGTTTTTATCAGATAATATTAGCATTAGTTGTATTAAATTATATAGTTTATTTAATAGTTTATTTTATCCAGGCAGCAAAATATAAACGATAAGGAGCGATAAAAAATGAAAGAATTAACCAATACATTATTACCAAATTTACCAGATAATTTATCATGGGTTTATGGAATATTTTACATAATAGAAGCTATTGCATTTTTTAGCCTGTTAATCATGCCTTTAATTATAATTTGGATACCGCTAAAGCGAAAGAGAAGATATTAACATGGCCGTACGCGTTTTATCAGCACCGCCAGGGCATGGCAAAACTTTAAATATGACAAGAATCGCTATCAGCTTATTTAAACAAGAAAATACCTTTTTAAAAAGAAAAAAAGAAGAATATATATACAATAACAATATTTACAGTAATTATCCGATTCTTTTATGGTATCAAAGAAAGCCTTTTAGATATTACGATGGAGCATATAACATTAAAGACGCAATTCCAATCAAAAAAACATACGATGAAGAGTTAAAAATTGAATATTACCAGGAATGTAATAAAAAAGAGGCTGAAAAATACGGTTGTTTTTCAAATAAGATAAAATTTACTGATATGAGACTAAAATATAGATTTAGTGAAAATGCAAGCTTTTTTATAGATGAATTACAGTATATTTATGATAGTATGGAATATAAAGATTTTCCAGATTGTATAGCTCATTTTTTTCAGGTTCATAGACATTTAGGTTATAATATGATTTATACTAACAGTCAATCTTTAAGTAGAGTTATTAAACGTGTTTTATGTGTATCTGAGGAATTTTGGAACGTAATCGAACTAAAGAATTATCTATTATTACCTATTTTAACAAAAGTAGTATTTAAAATAACGACTGATGTTATAAGTAGCAAAAATAATGAAAATGATTTAAAAGAGGATATAAATGCTGAATATTTAACAGTTAGATTCTTTAATAGAAGAATATACAACGGTTATATAACTAAATATCTAGGAGCATTAAATAAAAATCTACCAATTTATAATAATGGAACATTTGAAAGTTTAAAAATGAATAAGGAAGATATAATTAAAGGTTTTATGATTACGAACAAAGAGAAAGAAGAACTAAAAGAAATGCAATTTTAGAGTAAGAGGGGGACTACGCAACATTTTAAAATTTAGTCTACGACTACCGTCATTTTTCTACCCCTCATGTCCCCTACGAAAAATGAACTAATTTTAAAATGCAGCCTCTTATCCTATGGTAAATCAATGGTGTATCATAAATGATGAAGTGCTAATTTAAGGTGTTTTTAGCTTCTAATCTTATATTATGTATTGCTAAAAAGTATGTAGTTGAAGTACCAGCAATAGAAGAAAAGATTGAACTTATCTTCAGCACTATTAAAAAGTCAATAGAACCGTGAAATAAAGAGCAATTTTAATTGCGATTTTATGTCGCGAAAGTCTATTTACTTTTTTATGTGCATTACAATGATGTTTGCTAAAACAAAAAAAGATATTATCATTTCTTTTTTTGTTTTTGCTGCCTTAACGGCGAGTGTTGAAAAGTTTTTGTTTACTTTTTTCAAAAAGTAAGTTATATTTAAATAAATAGGTGGTGATGTAAAAGGGAATTGACAAAAATTTTATTATATGTATAATATTACAACCTGTAGGGAGTGATATTATATGAAAAATAACTTTATTGATGTCTATAACAATTATTTAGTTTATTTAAAGATTAAGGATAAGCCTCAATCTTATGTAAAAATTAAAAATCGTATAGATAATCACATTAAGCCATACTTTAAAGACTTTAATATTGAAGATATAACACCTTTAGAGTATATGAAATGGCTTGGAAAAATCGAGGAAAAAGAATATAGTTTTAAATACAAAAAGTCATTGCACTATGCATTTGTAACTTTTTTCAATTACTGTATTATATTTTATGATATTAAAAAAAATGTTCCCTCGTTAGTTGGTGGATTTAAAAATAGAGAAATAAAAAACGAAAGAAAATTTTGGAATTATGAAGAATTTAAAAAATTCATAAATTGTATTAGTGATGATGATTTAGAATATAAAATACTATTTGATTTCTTATTTTTTAGTGGTTGTAGATTAGGTGAAGCTAATGCATTAAAATTTAACGATATAAATTTCGATAATTCAGATATTAATATCAATAAAACATTATCAAAAGAATTTATAAACGGTGAAAGATATACATCTACACCTAAAACAAAATCATCAATAAGAAAAATTAAGATAGATAAAATACTATTAAAAGAACTTAAAATTTTAAAAGATAAATACATAAAACAATATAAAGAATTTAACAATGATTATTTTGTATTCGGAGGATCTAAACCACTAGCACCAACAACGATAAACAGAAAGAAAAATCACTATTGTAAAATAGCAAAAGTAAACGAAATTAGATTACACGACTTTAGACATAGTCATGCGAGTATATTAATTTCTAAAGGTGTACCTATTACTGATGTCTCAAAAAGACTAGGACACTCAAATACTAATATAACATTAGAAATATATGCTCATGCTTTAGATAACGATGAAAAAAGAGTAATTAATACTCTTGACTCATTAAGACATAATATAGATTAAAAAGAATTGACAAATAGAATAATCTAAATTATGCATTACTATATTCAAACACCCCGTAAATTTGCGTTTTTATGAGGTATTTTGACACGATGGTCGGAAAAACAGGATTTGAACCTGCAACCCCTTGGTCCCAAACCAAGTGCTC
>CAYTKH010000007.1:0-24077 GCA_964438315.1 uncultured Muribaculaceae bacterium
CTATATAATTTAACACTTTTTCAATAGCATCATTTATAGGTATATCTAACCAATTTACAACTGGATTATTTAAGTTATTTAAGTATCCTTTAGATTTTAAGATGCTACTAAGCCTATTAAAAATATCAGAAATAGACCTTTCTCTCATAGTAGCATTATTAAAAATCAATATTTCAATATTCTTAAATAATTTTTCTTTGTCTAAACCGGCGATATTTATTAAATAGTAAAAATCAAATAAATCTTTATATCTAGTTGATCTAAATCCCATTTTTAATAATGACTTTAGTTTTTCAACAAAAATCTGTTCTTTTGAATTTATAAGTAAATTAACTTTTTTATTTATTAAACTTAAATCGAAACAGTATTCATCTTGTTCTAATTCAAATAATTTATGAACACCTATATCCAACTTTGTATTTATAGTATTTCCATAATTATCATTAATCTTAATATGTACTCTTTTGCCATCATAATCTTGATGATGCAATGGTATAATACTGCCAAAAATTTCAATTTTCACAGCATTTTCTTCATTATTTAATGCATTAATAAAGTTTTAATAGACTCATCTGCCAAAGAATATTTTATGAAATCGATATCTAAATCATGAGTTGCTCTACGTTTTTCTTTAGAAATATTATGCATAACAACTCCACCCTTTATTGTTACATTATTTTTATATCTACTACTTTCCATCTTTGAAAGTATAATATCTTGACTAACTTTTGATTCAGCATCTGCATATTCATAACCTTGTTTTTGATAAGTTATTATAGCTTCTCTTATATTCATTAAAACACCTCTCTTATTAAAGCGTCAGATATAGTTACATCATTTTTATATAAAGAAAGATATTCTTCAATCTTATACATATCTAAATCTTCACTAATTCTTCTATAATTTGATATAATTTCTTTATAATAATCAAATGGTATCTGCTTCCTTTTCCTAATAAGTTCCACTAAAAGTCTTTCTTTATCATACATGTTAACTTTTTCTCCATCAACATCTACTTCTACTTTTCCCTGCTTTAAAATTGCATTAGGTACATATATCTGTTCAATTTTACTATTATTAATTTTTCTATAACCACTTGATGTTGCTAAATAAATTTTTTGTGGTATAACATCTGTTAAATCATAATAATAAAAAGCAGAATCCATAGTTACAACTGCACTTGAATATTTCTTTGAAAAAATTATTAGTGGGTTTATAATATTTTTATTAGAATATACACCTTTATCAAGTTTATATAATAATCCATCTTTTATAGCTTTCCTTATTTGATAATCTGATTTATATATTTTCTTTACTTCATTATGATTATATAGCATAAATACCACCTCTTAAAAAGATTTTACACCAACGTCGTGTAAAAATCAAGTTTTTATTAGACATTAGTGTAATTATATGAAACAAAAAGTAATCTTTAGATTTATAATTATTTAATAAAATATTATAATCTCAATACCAAATTAAATCTAACAATGGTAAATAAACCCATGCCTCTTAAATATGAGGAACTGCCATAATGTAATAAATGAAACATTTTATTCTATATTAACAATTATTTATTAATTTCTTTAAAATCAATTCTCATTTCTATTAGAGTCCAACCATTATTTACCTATATTCTTGAATTATTATATATTTCCATTAAATATTCTAATATTTCTTGATTATTTTTATCACGCATCTATACTCCAAAACCAGTCATTGCATTCTTTCCATATTTCATCACCTATGTTAGGTATAATCTATAACTATTAAAAGATTAATATAATTTGTATTGTTTTGAAATTTTATATATTATATCAAAAAAGAATGTACTTTAAGTGTTTTATTTTATGTACAATTTTATACATTTTTATTTTCCACTTTTTGTACATTCTTATAGTGTCATTAACAATTTATTATCGCGATTAATTGAATATCTCACTTTATTTCGATATAACCACCTCCTTTTTTATAATACATTTAGTTTTAGATTATATATCTACTAAACCTACTAACAATTTTAAAATTTTATTGTTACTTCTTTTTCTATATAATTCCTGCTACTAGGATACTTAACCTTTATTATTACAAAATCACCTTTCTTCTTTCTATATAATACATTCCTTATATCATCTATACTTAAAACCTTATTTCCTTCAATTTCGGTAATTATATAACCGATTTCTAAATTAAACTCGTCAGCATAGGAACCTTTTTCAATATTTGTAATATAAAAACCAATTGGAAAATTATATCCACTCAAATTAGAACTATTAGTCATATACCCTTCGATTCCTAAAGTCATACCTTCTATATCTTCTTTTCCATTCATTAAATCAGTTATTAAATCTTTAACATCAGATATTGGTATAGCAAATCCCATGCCCTCAATGCTTGCTGTTGAACTACTACCAGAAGAAGAGTATTTTATAGAATTTATTCCTATAACTTCACCTTTATTATTTAATAGAGCACCCCCTGAATTACCACCATTAATTGCTGCATCAATTTGAATCATTTTATTATTGTAAGAGTCGGATTGTACTTCTCTATTCAAAGCACTAACAACACCAGTAGTAACTGATTGTCCATACCCTAAAGCATTTCCAATCGCTATTACACCGTTACCTACTTTTAATTCATTGCTATCACCTATAGTAGCTATTTTAATCTGTTCTAAGGTACTTTTATCTAGATTGCTAACCTTAACTGCTATAACTGCTATATCTTTTATTTTTGATGTTCCTTTTATAGTAGCATCCGCCTCTTTTTCATCTATAAATTTAACAGTTAACTCACTAGAATCATCTATAACATGATTATTAGTTAATATTAATATTTCATCATTCGTATTACTGATGATAATTCCAGAACCTGCACCTTCTTCATATTGTGCTTTATTATTACCAAAAGAATATGGTCCATAATAACCTGACTTAATTAAAGTTTTTGATGTTATCGAAACTATAGAAGGCATAGCATTTTCAACAACTTCTGACACGTCTGTTATATATATGCCTTCCTTTATTTTGGTATTTAATTCAGTTGCTTTTAGTTCGACCTTTTTGCCTGATGATACTGCTAAATTTAGATTATCATTATTTTGTATATATTTATACCCAAAACCGATTCCAATAATAGTAATTATTATAAATAAAATTAATTTAGTTCCTAACATATTATCTTTTATTAAATGTTTTTTCATAAATTCATCACCTTTATTTAGATTTCTTTAATTCATATATAATATCTGCCTTTTTACAAACATTATCTGAATGAGTCACAATAATAATACACTTATTTTCTTTTTTAGCTAAATTAATTAGTATTTCTATTATATCGTTTTCTGTATCTCTATCTAGATTTCCAGTTGGTTCATCAGCTACTATAACTTTTGCATCATAAGCTAAACTTCTTGCAATAGCTATCCTTTGTTGTTCTCCACCACTTAATCTTAAAATTTTTCTTTTAGCATAATTTTCATCTAAACCAACTTTTTTCATTAAATCTAGAGCTTTTTTCTTAGAATTAAGTACTTTTTGTTTACTAATATCCATTGATAATATTATATTTTCAATTGCAGTTAAATAAGGTAGTAGATTATAACTTTGAAATACTATTCCAATATGGGTATTTCTATATTCATCTAAATTCATTTTTTTTAAATCTTTTCCATCATATAGGATTTTTCCCTCACTGCATTTTTCTAAACCACTTATTAAGGATAATAATGTTGTTTTACCTGAACCACTTTTTCCTTTAATAGCATATACTTTACCACTTTCAAACGAGTAATTTAGATTTTTAAATACATAATCATCTTTATCTGCGTCACTATATCTATAAGATATATTTTCTAGTTCTAAAACACTCATGTTATGACCTCTCTTTCAATATAGTTAATGGCGAAAATCTTTGAATACTTATCATTGAAGCAGTACTGCTTAATAGTATTAAGCAAATACCGATTCCAAGAAGTTCAAATATAACTACATAATCAACTACTGCATCTATTTTATCAATTTGTTTAATTTGAATTCCTTTATTAAACTCTTTTTGTATGTCAAACCTTCCGAAATTATCTTTAATTTCATCTTCACTTAGCTTTTTTTCGCTTATTTCATTTTTCAAAAGATAATTTCCTATACTCTTTGATGAAACAGATCCTACTGTAGCACCTATCATTAAAGCCACAACGGAAACAATCATTAATTCCAAAACAAACTGCAATGTTAATTTAAACTTACTTAGTCCAATGGTTCTAAATACACCTATTTCGTATTTTCTTTCCCTTAAGTTTATCATATTGATGATTAATAAAACTATTATTGATATAATTAAAGTAATAAATAGAAAGGTTTTAGCAAAACTACTTACATTTTCAATTGATTTTGTTGCATCCTTTATATCTTCTAAGTTAGTTGTTAAATTGTAATATTCATTTAATCCTTTTGACTTAATTTCCTCACTAAATTTTTCAATAGCTTCTTCATCTTTTAGTATATATGATGGTGTAACATTAGTTACTAAATCACTATCTTCACTTACTAATTTATCGATTACACCATATCCAGTTATTATTGTATTGACACTTTTTGAATACATACTTTGTGTATCTTCTTGTTTAGATTCATCTTTATAAATTCCTACAACTTTAAAATCATATGTATTTTTTGTATTGCTATTTTTTAATTGTATCTTATCCCCAACTTTTATTTCGTTTAATTTAGCTAATTCAGAATTTATTACACATTCAAATTCACTAAAATTACCAATCATTTCTCCTTCTGTTATCTTATAAGTTCCATCATTAAATTCTTCCATAGCATCATATGAAGAATACCCATCTAGTTCAAAAGCTCCTGTTAATATTCTTGTACTCGAAAATTTTTCCATTCTCTTAGTAATTGTTATAGTTGTATTTTTTTCTGTATTTGTTCCAAACCCCGGTCCACCCATAGGTGGTCTATTACCAAAATTTTCTTTTTTAGTAGTTGTAGTAGTTTGTTTATCTTCAACTTCATATTCATATGTATCTGTTGCTTTCGTTAATGTATCACTATCTAACGAAGTAGCATATAGATAGTAATATCCTTTTAAATATTTACTTTCACCATATTCCTTTATTTTATCGATTGTTAAGGATTCTATGTTATTAAATGCCTCAATATTTTCTTTTTTTGCATCTTCCCCACCTTTAAACTGCTCCATAAGTGATTTTCTATCAAAAGAAATTGTACCTATAATATCATTAGCACTCTTATATTCCTTTACTACATTATAAGCTGTATTTTTTATCGCTAATGTTATAGTTGTTGCACATGCAATTACTACTATTATAATTCCAATTAAGATATTTCTTCCTTTATTTCTTAATATAGAAACAATAGAATTTTTTAAAATATACATATTTTCTCCTCCTCTACAATTTATTATATTAATAGATTATTAAATGAAGGTTAAATAAAAACAGAAAATTAATTCTGTTTAAATTTTACTGTAAATATTGTATATCCATCTACACAATTAACAAATATATCCCCTCTATGGTTAAGTGCTATATTTTTAGCTATTGATAATCCTAAGCCATATCTACTTTCATTTCTATTTCGAGATTTATCAATTCGATAAAATCTTTCAAATATTTTTTTCCTTTCTTCAATAGGAATTTCTTCTCCCCTATTTTTTACTGATAATATAATACTATTTTTTTCACTATAAAGATTAACAGTTATTTTTGAATTTTTAAATCCATGCTTTATTGCATTATCAACAAGAATACTTAATAACTCTTTTATTCTATCAGCATTACATTTAAACATTATATTTTTTTGTATATCTATATCTAATTTTAAACTATTTTCATATATTAGACTTTCAAATGACAAAATTTTGCTTTCAATCACTTTTGATAGATTAACCTCCGAATATATTTCATTTTCTTTAATATTTTCAGATTTTGATAAGTTAAGAAGATTTGATACCAATTTATTCATTCTATCATTTTCACTTATTATGTTTTCAATCCATTTTTTCTCTTCGGGATTTTTTTCTAAAGTTTCTGCACTAGCACCTATAATTGCTATTGGAGTTTTTAATTCATGGGATGCATCATCGATGAATTGTTTTTGCTTTTTAAATGTATCTACAACTGGTTGTACAATCCAATTTGTAATTTTTAATGATAATAATACAATTAAGATATCTAAAAGTACAAATATAATTACTGATTTATTCAATGTTGATTCTAAATATTTTTTTACATTCAAATTATCGAGTATTATTAGATTACCTAATTTATTTATCTTGAAAATAAATCTACTACGATATAATGAACCAATTTCGTTTTTTCTTATAGTTTTGGCATTAATATTGATAAGATTAATTATTTCTTTTTCACTTAATTCATTATTGGCATAACTAATTATCTTATTAATATTACCAAATTTATCAAATAACACCTCATATATATCATTATCCATAAATATTGGATTTCGATTATCATTAATATTAAAATTAAACCTATCGCGTACATTGGTAATTATTTTTAATTTATTTTCAACATCTTTATACTCTTTATTATAAATAATGATATTAAATATAAAAAT
Source organism: uncultured Muribaculaceae bacterium (assembly GCA_964438315.1). Classification (GTDB taxonomy): domain Bacteria; phylum Bacillota_I; class Bacilli_A; order RF39; family UBA660; genus HGM10857. Next base: position 6,609 of record CAYTKH010000007.1, read on the forward strand.
TAGGATAAATAAAAATATAGATAACATTGATATTAATAAAGTCAATATTTTTTTCTTTAAATTAGTCATCTAATAACTCCAACTTATATCCAAGTCCTCTTACTACTTTTATATTAACCTTGGAATCTAAGGCCTTTAATTTTCTTCTTACAAAGGATATGTATGCCTCTAAATTATTTGAAATGGATTCGTTATCTAAACCCCATACGTAATCATATATATATTCTTTTGATACTACTTGATCCTTATTTCTTAATAAGCATTCTAGTAAAAGAAATTCCTTACAAAATACATCAACTTCCTCGTTCGTTATGCTATTAATTATTACTTTCTTTTTTAAATCTAACCTTATATCATTATACTCTAAATAGTCATCTACAGTATTATTCTTCTTTAATCTTACATTTACTCTTGCTTCCAATTCTTCTAAATGAAATGGCTTGGTTATGTAATCATCAGCACCGTTGGTAAGGCCATTTAATTTATCTTCAATCTCAGATTTTGCAGTAAGCATAATTATCTGTGATTTAATATTATTATCTCTTAATTCTTTAAGAATTGTAAACCCATCCTTATATGGTAACATTACATCTAATATAATCAAATCATATATGTTGGTCATAGCCTTATACGAACCATCATCACCATCTAATGAAATATCAACGGAATAATTATCCTTCTTTAATCTATTCTCAATTAATTCCGCAATCTTCTTTTCATCTTCAATTATTAAAATTTTCACAAATACCACCACCTATAATTTAATATAATAGTATTAAATTAGTATTAAAAATATCTATTTTAAGGTAATTTTTACTTATTTATATCTATTTTATAATTTTTACTATATATTTACAAGTTTAAAGTGATTATCAATTATTGAATATAGATATATATTAATTTTTTTATCAGTAAGACTTGATATATATTTTTTGTATCCTTTTAATTGTTCTATGTATTTAACATCATCTATATTTTTAAGTTTATAATCTATTATATCAATATGGTCATCATATTCTAGTAATAAATCAATTATACCATGATATTCTATTTTATCCTGTTCATACATAAACTCATATTCTTTACATATTTTAGCCAATTTTATATCTGATAATATTTCACTGTGTAGAAAGTTATTTAGTATGGATTTATAAAAAGGAGTTATATCTAATTTATCTAAATCAGGGTTTGTAAAATCAATCATCTCTAAAAGTTGATGAATACGAGTGCCTACTTCCATCCTATCTAAGGTATCTTTATCTATCAGTTCATCGATGGATTTAGAAAAACTCTTTTCTTCTAATAATTCATCTGGTATATCTATATTTTTATATTCTATCTTTTCACTCATCTCTGGTATATATTCTTTATAATTAACTTTCCTTATTTTTTTATAATCCTTTGTTAAATCTATACTATTTAAGTCATAATTTATTATATAATCTTTTACATTGTTATATATGGAAAAAATAATATCATTAAAGCTTCGATAATTCATTCTGACATTATCATCTACTACACCAAATTCATTCTTTATAGTTAAAAAATTTTCTTTTAAATTAGTTACTATAATCATATTTTCTCTAGCCCTAGTAAATGCTACATATAAAAGTCTAATTTTTTCTGATATTTCTTCCAACATATACTTATTAGTTAGTAATTCTTTAATAAAAGTTGAGTTTATACCATCTTTAAAATATGGTGTAATAATTCCATAATCATTATCATACAAAAATTTTTCTTTTAAATCACTAAGATTAAAATCTTTATCAAAACTAGGAAAATAGCATATATTGTATTCCAAACCCTTTGACTTATGTATAGTAGTTATTCTAACTGATGATTCTCTTGTTGTGTTTAACGAAAATTTAATTTGATTGCTACTATTTATAATAGTAGTCAAATGGTTAGCATAATCATATACACTATACCCCATTTTAGATAAACTTGATGCTATATTAAATAAATAATTTACTCTAATTATCCTTTCTTCTATTTTTCCTATTTTAATTAGGTTATTTATGATATCAAATTCACTTATAATTTTATTTAAAATACTTGATATGCTTTCATCATCCAGTTTTATGCTAACTAAATGAGCTTTTTCATATATTTCATTATTTTTAAAATTGTTATTTTTAAAGTATTCAAATATCATAGCATCACTGTATTCGAATAAAAAACTTCTAGCTATACTTGTAAAGTAATACTTAAATTCATTATCTAATTCATTGTTTTTTATTTTAATAATAAGATTTAGTAAATTCTTTATAATCTGTACTTCAATTTCATTTGTTATATCCTCATCTTTTTCAATATCAGTTGGAATGCCAGAATATTCAAATATTTTTTTAAAGATTTCAAAATCCGTTGCTCTATCTATTAGGACGACGAAATCATTTAGTTTGGCATCTCTTAACTTTTTAATATCCTTATCAAACACTTGATATTTGTTTTTAATTTTATTTTTTATATCGTTTGCAATGATAAAAGCTTCTATTTCTAAATTACTATAATATGTTTCTTGTTCATAGTTATATATTTGTAAACCATATTTTTGATTGGTTGATTCCCTATTGTATAAGTCATTTCCAGCATTCATTTGATGTTCTTTTATATAATCAGCTTTTCCTATATTATCGGACATTATTAAATTAAAGATTCTATTTATATCATCTAATACGGGTTTTCTTGATCTAAAATTTTTAGTCAAATCTATTTTATAACCATTTAATCCTTGTTTATATAAATCGTATTTAGCTTTAAAATTAGAAGGATTAGCATTTCTAAAGCGGTATATTGACTGTTTAATATCACCTACAGTATACACATTGTTATCGGCGATTAAGGATATAAAAATATCCTGTAGGTCATTAGTATCCTGATATTCATCAACCATAATTTCATTAAAAGAATTTTTTAACTCATTTTGTATTTCCTTATTATCTTTAATAATTTTTATTGCTAAAATGGCTACATCATTAAATTCATATAAATCATATTTTTGCTTATATTTTTTAACTTTAACATCTAATTTTTTTACTATATCAATTATAACTTCTACATATACTCTAGTTAATAGATATTCTTCTTTTAATGAACTAACATCTTCATATTTTGTTAATTTAACTATATCTTCTATTAATTTGGATATATCTTCTTTAATCTTTTTTAAATCGTCACTACTTCTATTAGGAAGTCTAGGTAAAGTTATATTAACATTATGCTTTATATCCTTATAACTAGTACTATTTAATAAAGGTAGTACTGTATCTTCCATTTTTTCATAGTAATTACCATCACTATAAGTTTTTAAAAGTGATAAAGTATTTTTTAGGCTATCTATTTTAGATAATATGATTTTTATATATTCATCTATAACCTTATTTATAAATTCATCATTAAAATAATTATCCATATATTCATCTAAATATCTAAGTTTATCTTCTTTCATATCTAGTTTATTACTAATATTAAGAATAGATTTTCTTATTTCTTTATCACTTTTAGTACAAAAATCCTTAATTAATTTTTGAAATGGAATATTTTTTTCTTGATACATTTCATGAAAGATTTGATCAAGTATCTTTTCTTTTTCAATATTTATTATATTACTATCTATGATACTAACATTTGGATTTATATTATACATATAATGGTATTTTTTTAAAATAGAAAGGGCAAAGCTATCAAATGTTGTAATATATGCTGTATCGATTAAACTTAATTGCTTAGATAGTGACTTATCTTGTTTTATATTATCCCTTATTCTTTCCTTCATTTCGTACGCTGCTGCATTAGTAAAAGTCAGTATTAATAATTCGTTTATATTTACACCATTTTTTAATTTGTTTATTACCCTCTGTGATAAAACTGCTGTCTTACCACTTCCTGCACCTGCCGAAACAATAATGTTAGTTCCATCTTTTGTAATAGCTTCTTTTTGTTCTTTTGTCCACTCAGTCATTATTATCTCCTTTCAAAAAATCTAGATTACTTCCCTGTAAATCGATAAAGTTTTCCTCTTTTCTATAGCATATATCTTTAAATTTACAGAAATTACAGCTTACATTTTTATCATCTATACGTTTAGGGTTAATATCAAATTTTGCTTCTAGTATATCCTTACTTGCTTCATCTATTTTCTTAGATACATAATCCTCTAAATGATTAATTTCATCATCATCTAATACTTTTGCTGTAGAATAAAAAGCTCCATCTTTTTTTATTCTCATGCTTTTTATAATACTATTTTCTTCTATATTTTTATCAAATAATTTTAAAGCCTTTTTATCACTATTACTATATCCATCTAGTTTTAAGGCTTCTTCTTTAAGTTCTTCATATGTTTTATTATCTTTTACTAAAGTATCCTTATTAAGTATTTTTTGTAGATAAAAACCAACCACTTTTATATTATGTAATCCTTTATAGTTTTTAAGTAAATATAAATATACTGGTAATTGCATATTTAAACCAAACTCTACATTTTTTAAATCAATTGTTTCATTACCTGTTTTATAATCGATAACAACTGTATATGTTATATTATCTTTTTCTTTAAATAAAATCTTATCTATAAAACCATTAAATACTATTTTAATTGGTCCATCTTTTTCTATTTCAATATATTTTTCATAAAGTGCATTATCAAGTTCCATATTTTGATATTGTTTTTTTATAGTTTTAATAATGAAATCCAAGTCTTCTTTTAATATATCTAAAAAGAATTTATTTTCTTCGGTTAACTTTAATGTAATGGCTTTTTTATTTATTTTATCTAATTCTTGATCGATAACACAATTATAGATATTTTCTAAAACAAAATTAGTATCAAAGATTTTAGATAAAACATTATGAAATACACTACCTACAAATGCTTCAAAGGTTGTCTCGTAAGTGTCAAGTTTTAGTACATTTGCTATATAGTATTTAAAACCACATTTATAATAATTATTAATTGATGAGTATGATAATCTCAAACTCTTAATATAATTTCTTAAATCATCTTTATTAATTTGTTTATAGCTGTTATCATATGATAAATATGGTATATTTGGGTGAGTATTATATAATAATTTTAAACTATCATCTATAGTACCATATTGAATAAAATTATCAAGCTTTTTAGCCAACTCTATTTCATTACTAGATATTGAATAGTTATTTTTAAAACTTTTTTCTTCATGTATTACTTGATAGTTAGTGATGGTATTTAAATTAGAAATATGGTATTCATCGTAATAGCTGTATAGTTTATATGTTATAGTTAAATTTTTTATATCGTTTAATATATTAAAATGAATTTTATTTTCTATTTCATTTAATTCTATAGATGTTTCTAAATTATACTTTAATTTATCTTTATCTTTTAGATAGTCTTCATCTTTATGAATAATAGGTATTACATTTTGGTTAAATGATATTAAAAACACGTAATCTTCATCACTTATATATGTGTTTTTTAAATTAATTATTTCGATACAATTTTTTAATTTTTTATTAATTTTAATTTTTTTGAATTTTTCTATTAATATATCTTTTATATTTGAATATGAGCTTGTCCAAGCACAACTGTTTAATACATTTATAATTTGCTTTAAAATATGATTATTTTCCTCTATATTAAGGTTATATTTTTGCTTTATTTTATCTAAAGTTATAGCAATATCATCTTCAATGTTTTTCAAAAAATATAGTCCAATAGCAGTATTATATAATGAATCATCATCAAATAAAATAGGAATGTTATATAAATTGAAGATTCTTTTAATAACGTTTGTATAATCATCATTTACATTAGCTAGTTTGATATTATTTATATTAACGCCATTATCAATTAGTTTACATATTTCATTTGCAACATATGTTATCTCATCATCTATAGTTGTAAATTCATATATATTATGTATATAATTTCTATATTTTTTTTCTATTATATTAGCATTTAATTTTATTAAAATCTCACGTTCAAATTTAGGAATATAGTCATAACCATAAACGACAATGCTATAATTTTTTAAATAACTTTTAAATATTTTATCTTCGTATAACAAGTTTTCATTATATAATTCTTGTTTTATTCTATTTAATTCGTGGCTTTCATCGATATAGATTAAGTTACCTAAATATATTGATGCTACCTTATATTTTAAGTTATATTTATTCATTAAATAATAAATAGCTTTATCATCATAATCAAATAAATACTTTCTTATTAATTCATTTAGACTCATCAATTTTATATCACTTATTTTTTTTAATTTGTTTTTTTCTTTAAGTACTATTTTTTTATATGAATCTGGTACTATAAGAATAGTTTTATCTTTTAAATACTTAATAAAATCCATCTTTTCACTTCCTGTAATCATTATATACAACGAACATTAGTTTGTCAATATAGAATCTATTTTATTGACTTTTTTATACAAAATTAGTTAATAAAATATATTTATTTTAATTAAAAAGAGCATAATAGCCCTCGTTAATCTTATTCTTCTTCCCAATCTTTTCTTATCAGATAATTTATTCTTGCCATGTGTTCTTCGCTATATCTACTTTTCACTTGAACTTTTTTAGCTTGTTCTTCAGTCAATAATATTAACTCCTCTTCAGAAATATTATCTTTACAATCGTCTATAAAATCATGTGTCCATTTAATACAATTATTTGGTCTAAAATGTGATTTATTAAATAGTCCTAAGCATAAAGTATTACAATTATTGCAACTATGTTCCATACTATTATTAAGTTTATTAATTAACATTTGACAAAGACAGTAGTAAATGAACTTTTCATCATAAATTACTTGTCTTACCTCCTCGTCTGATATGTCTTTTAAAGCTATGTCATTATCACACTTTGTAATAACATCATTATCAACTCTAAAATAACTACTCAAAAATTCATCACGAAATTCGACTTTTAATTTTTTTTTAGCTAATCTTAACTCCATAATTTTTTTCATTACTAGTACCTCATCAACACTTACAAATCTTTCACCAAATTTTTCTATCTTTACATTGATGATTGCATCTACAATATATACTATCGGCAAATATAATTTTGTTTCTTCTTCATCTTTACACATAACTACCCTCCAACGAAATTATAACACTTTTTTAATTATTTAACAATGATTCTAGTCAATCTTATTCATAAACTTTTTTAATTATATATACTGATTAAATATACTAATATAATCCAACAAATTTTAAAGTCTATTTATAAAAATATCTATCAATATTTGAAGTTTAATAAAATTTAAAAAAAGATTGTTTTTGCAATCTTAATCTATTTCAATTATTTTTTTAGATGATTCTACTTCTTTTTTTGGAACGACTATTTTTAGCATACCATCTTTAAAGTTAGCCTTTATATCACTTATATCTAAATCTCCTATATAAAATGATCTTTCACAAGTTTCATAAATTCTCTCTTTTCTTATATAATTTCTATCATCACTTTCCTCATTTGTTTTTGAAGCCGAAATAGTTAAATATCCATTATCTACTTCTATTTTAATGTCATTTTTATCAAATCCAGGTACATCAATATCAATATGATAATTTTCACCACTTTCGTAAATGTCACATTTCATCGATGATTTTGTTGTTGGTATTAAATCATCAAAAACGTTATCTAAATAAAATCTACTAGGTAATAAACTCATAATTATCTTCTTCCTTTCAAATATATTAGTCCTTTTAAAATTAAGTACTAGTATAATTATGTACAAAAAATACAATATTAATCATATAATTCATTTTTTTTAAAATAAAAATAGGTTAATGATTTTACTCACTAACACTATTTATTATATAATTGAAATTTTATTATCATTATTTTTAATATTATTCATCTTTAATCACTATAAATAGTATAGCATACTTTAATTAAATTTTAATATTGTTTCATATTTTTACATAATTTTTTAATCATATTATTTTAAATTGTGTAATTATTTACATTTTTTAAAGCGATTTGCTAGATTTTTTAAATAAATTAGCAAGTTTTTATTGACTTAGACACATTAGTATGATATTATACTATCCACAAAGGAGGGGTAAAATGAATCTTATAAGAAAAATAACAGCTGAAGAAGTTGAAAGTTATAGAGTTAAAAGTTTTAACGAAATGGATGAAATGTTAAGCGACAGCTGTAAATTAAGAGCCGAATTACAAACAAATTATTGTAGTTATCAATCAGCTAGTAAAGATTATGAACAATTAAAGATAGAAGAACATGAGAGATTAAAAATACATTTAGGAAAGGGAAAGTATTATTCAATTGTTTCAAAACCAACTGAAATAAATGATACGTTAGAAACATTAAAACAAAACATATATGATAGCTATACTGGGCAAATTGATTTAAAAAGTAAACAAAAGTATGAACTTCAAGAGAAAATTTTATTAGAGGACTTAAAGATAGCTAAAGAGGAATTAAAACAATTTGAAGAGGAAAGCTTGGATATCAGTCAAAAATGCATTGAAGCTAATAAAAAATGTCGTCAACTTTTAAAGCGAATTAGACAACTTGAACTTAAAATTGCCTCATTAGAAAAGGCTCGTGCTAGTAAACTTTCTGATGTTAAAAAATTAGAACATCTTTATGAAAAGGGAATACCTGTGTTTGTTAAAAAATATATTAAATAATAAAAAGTCTTAAATTTAAGGCTTTTTATGTGTTTTCAAACAATTAACTATTATGGTAAAATTCATATCATATGGAATATTAATTAAAACGATAGCACTAGATTTTTAACATTATAATTTAAATTAAAATTTCATTCCTGCTAAAATTATTTTGTAATCATTTTCATTAAGATTACTTTTTAGAACTTTGATTCTACTATAATCATTAGTATCAATTGATATTATTCCGTTATTTTTACACCATGAATTAAGTACTGATTCTTTTTCCATTAATGATAATTTATCATATATTTCTTTATTTGTGCCACAAAACAAAGTATATTCCTTTTTAGATATGTACTTATATAATGATAATATTTTATCAATATTATGTTTAAATTCAGCTAATGCCATAAATTCAACAGAATCATTCTTTAGTTTAAAAAACAACATAATTAACACCCTATATAATCTTAATATATCTATATTAATAATACATTATACGATAGTAATAATCAAGTTTATAAATATAAATTGATAGCTAGTTTACAAATTGATTTAGATATATATTTTTAATATTAATATATGTTTACACTTCAAAATATAAAATCTTAATATATTAAATTATTGGTTTTTATATATTACAATTATATTAGCAAAGTAAAATATAGAAGTAACAGATAAAGAGATGTTATAGAAGCTATAACAAAAACCACCAAATGAAATATGGACGAGATCCTATAAACTACTTTTTAACAAGGAATTGTTTAACACTATCGCAAATACTAAATAACATATATCCAGATGATATCATTATGTATAATTCGGAGCACAAGGTATTTAGAATAAATGGGGAAAGATGTATGGCTAGACCTTGGCAACAAGACGAACTAAATTATTTCAATGACGGTGAATATTTTGACATTAATACTTCAACAGCTAGTATCACTCTTATTATAGATAATATAAAAGAGTATGAAAAAGTGGTTGAATACTTAACAAAGATAGGTTTGCATGTCAAAAAAATTATGAAGCTACATATGGTTCAAAGCATAAATAAAAATTAGATAACTAGTTTTTTTAAATACTGCTTTTATGTAGGTATCTTTCTATAAGTTTCTAAACAACATTATAATCTCTATTTATAAGTATATAAGACATTTTTTAGGATATTTACGGGTTCTATTGTTGTTTTTTTTTTAATGTGATAAAATACTCAATATGAGGAGGAATTGTTATGAAAAAATTTAATACTGAAATCAAACTTAAAAAAGTTTATCCTATAGTACCTAATCTAGATGCTTTCTCATTTGTTGGTGATAATAGTTGTGAATATGAAATTAGACCTAGTCTTGATCCAAATAAATTATTGCTTTTTAGAAAAGATGGGAAAAATTTATCGAACGATGATGTAATTCCACAAGGTTTTCTACAAGCTGGAATATCTATTGCAATAATGGAAAAAAAACAAAATGATGAATTTTTTGGTGATTATGAAATAAGTTATTTTCTTACTGAAGATAGTCAATATCTTGTTATAGAATTTAAAACAAATAGTTATGAAGGCAACATTAGAGAAAAGGGTATTAATAGATTAGTTAAGAAGATGTTTAATAAAAAACAATTAAATTAATAGAAATTATTAAAAAAATTACTCTATAACCAGTAATTTTTTCTATAAACATTTAACTGCAAAATATTATTAATTAAATAAATTTTAAATCATATATTAATTAAATAAAAGGGATATTACTTTTTTTGATTCTTTTAATTTTTTTATGACATAGTAGTTTATACCGTTCAGCTAATTTCTTATTATTTTATTAAAATATTTATATTTCAATTTTTCAATATAAAATAAAAATTATTATTGTATTCAGTATTTTTTTACAATTTATATATTTTTCAAAACTACTTCTTTATCACTAAAATGTATTTTATCTTTAACTATTATTTGATAATCTTCATGCCCTTTTCCTAATATCATCAAAATATCTTTATCGTTTAATAGATGCATGGCACGTATTATAGCTTCTCTTCTATCAAAAATAATTTCATAATTATCTTTATCCACGCCTGATATAATATCGTCCATTATAATTTTTTCATCTTCAGTACGTGGATTGTCATTTGTAAATATAACATAATCTGAATTATCTACTGCTATTTTACCCATAATCGGTCTTTTTTTTCTATCTCTATCTCCACCACATCCTATAATAGTAATAATTTTACCTTTCTTAAATTCTAAAGCACTTGTTAGTACATTTAATACTGCATCTGGTGTATGGGCATAATCAATAAAAATACTATTTGTTTTATAATCTATTTTTTCCATTCTACCATCTGGGGCATTAATTTTTGGTGTAATCTTAATTAAATCTTCTATATTGATACCTAATTTGTTAATTAAAAGTAATGCTTCTAGATAATTATAGATATTATACTTCCCTACCATATTAGTTTCTACTTTATAGTCTTTATTTTCAAAATTAAATATAATTTTAGTTTTTAAATGTGATAAGTTATAATCTTTAATAACCAAATCACCTCTATTTTTACTTACAATCAAATTATTATTATTTATATTGATAAATTCCTGATAGTATTTATCATCACCATTTATAACTGCTATTTTATTACCTCTTGTTTTTTCAAACAGTATTTTTTTAGCATTTATATAATTTTCTATTGTCTTATGATAATCTAAATGATCTTGTGTTAAATTAGTAAATGCTACTTCGTCAAACTCTAAACCATATATTCTATTTTTATCTAAAGCATGACTACTTACTTCCATTACGACATATTCACACTTATTTTCATAAGCTTCCATTAAAAGTTCATATAATAGATCAACATCTGGTGTTGTATTATTTAATTCTTTTTTTATACCGCCACAGTAAAATCCAATTGTACCAATATAAGCACATTTTTTATTTAGCATATTTAACATTTGATAAATTAAATAACATATTGTAGTTTTTCCATTAGTACCAGTAACTCCTAAAAGTTTCATATTCTTAATTTTAGGATAGTAAGTTTTATATAAATATTCGTTTAAATATTTTCTTGTATCGGGTACTACTATAGTTTCTACATTATAACTACCTCTTTCACATATTATTTTTTTAGCCCCATTTTGAATTGCACTTTCTATAAAATCATGTCCATCTCTTTCTACATTAGTGATTGCTAAAAATGTATCTCCTTCTTTTATTTTTCTTGAATCTGTTCTTAACATATAATATATACACCTCTAGTATAAGTATATTATAAGTTTACTTATTTATATGCTAATTTATAATCAATTAAAAAACTGTATCAATACAGTCTTTATATATTTAAATTAATTACTTATTATTCATAGAACCTTCCCATGTCCAATTACGGATTTCTTCCATATCGATACCATGTTCTTTTATATATTCTTTATGTTCTACTAACTTATCTTTACACCACTGATTTAAAGTAGCTCTTCCATTACCTAATCTAGGTAAATATTTTAAAGCAGACATAACTAGATGGTATCTATCAAGTTCATTTTGAACTCGCATATCAAATGGTGTTGTAATGGTACCTTCTTCTTTATAACCATGAACATGTAAATCTTTATTAGCACGTTTATAAGCTAATTGATGGATTAATGATGCATAACCATGGAAAGCAAATATTATTGGTTTATCTGTTGTAAATAACATATTATAATCATCATCTGATAGTCCATGAGGATGTTCAGTAGCTGATTGTAATCGCATTAAATCAACAACGTTAATTACTCTTATTTTTAAATCTTTAAAATTATTTCTTAATATTGATACAGCTGCTAAAACTTCTAATGTAGGAGTATCTCCGCAACAAGCCATAACAATATCAGGTTCACAGTCGAAGTCATTACTAGCCCACGACCATATACCAATCCCCTCAGTGCAATGTTTAACAGCTTGTTCCATCGTAAGCCACTGTGGACGTGGATGTTTTGATGCTACAATAACATTTATATAGTTTTTACTTTTTATACAGTGATCAAAAGTAGAAAGTAAACAGTTGCTATCTGGAGGAAGATACATTCTAACAGTATCAGCTTTTTTAGTCACTAAATGGTTAAGGAAGCCTGGATCTTGATGTGTAAATCCATTATGATCTTGTTGCCAACAATGTGATGTTAAAATTATATTTAACGATGCTATCTTTTGTCTCCATGATAAATCTTTAGTAACTTTTAGCCATTTAGCATGTTGACTTACCATAGAATCTATTATTCTGATAAATGCTTCATAGCTACTGAAAAAACCATGTCTTCCTGTTAAAAGATATCCTTCTAACCATCCTTCACATAAGTGTTCAGAAAGCATAGCATCCATTACACGACCAGATTGACTTAAAAATTCGTCATTAGGATATATTACATTATTCCACTGTCTATTAGTAACTTCAAAAACTTTTGTTAAACGATTAGATATCGTTTCATCAGGTGCAAATAAACGAAAATTGTGCTTATCTTCATTTAATTTAACAACATCTCTTACATAATTACCAAGTTCTAGCATATCTTGTTTAAGTACACTACCAGGATATTTGATATCGATAGCATAATCCTTAAAATCTGGCAATCTTAATTCCTCTAATAATAAACCACCATTAGCATGAGGATTTGCACCCATTCTTCTATTACCTACTGGTGCTAATTCTTTTAAATCTGCTCTTAAAGTGCCATTTTCATCAAAAAGTTCTTCCGGATGATAACTTCTAAGCCAATTTTCTAATAATTTTAAATTTTCCGGATGATCTTTATCAACTATAATAGGAACTTGGTGGGCTCTAAAGGTTCCTTCAATTTGTCTATTTTCAATTTCTTTTGGACCAGTCCATCCCTTTGGTGTTCTTAAGATAATCATTGGCCAAATAAAACGATCTTTTATATCTTCATTTCTAGCTTTATTTTGGATAGCTTTTATTTTAGCAATTACTTTATCTAGTGTAGAAGCCATTCTTTCATGCATTTCTAATACATTAGTACCTTCTACATAGAAAGGTTCATAGCCACACCCTCTAAAGAAACTATCTAATTCACCTTTAGATATTCTCGAAAATACTGTAGGATTGGCTATTTTATAACCGTTTAAATGTAATATTGGTAATACTGCTCCATCTGTTTTAGGGTTAATAAATTTGTTACTATGCCAAGATGTTGCTAAAGGACCTGTTTCAGCTTCACCATCACCAATAACACAAGTTGCAATTAAATTGGGATTATCTAAAACTGCTCCATAAGCATGTGCTAAACTATATCCTAATTCTCCACCTTCATTAATAGAACCTGGTGTTTCTGGTGCTACGTGACTAGATACTCCACCAGGGAAAGAAAACTGTTTGAATAGTTTTTTCATCCCATCTATGTCCTCAGTTATATTAGGGTAAAATTCGCTATAGGTTCCCTCTAAATATGTATTAGATACCATAGCTTGACCACCATGTCCTGGACCAGATACATATATCATGTCTAGATCATATTTTTTAATTACCCTGTTTAAATGTACATAGATAAAATTTTGACCAGGTGTTGTACCCCAATGCCCTACAACATTAGGTTTAATATCCTTTAGTGTTAATGGATGCTTTAAAAGTGGATTATCTAACAAATATAGTTGTCCTACTGAAAGATAATTACAAGCTCTAAAGTAGGCATCTATTTTATTTAATAATTCACTAGATAATGTCTCGTTCATTTTTATCCTCCTTTTATTCTTTATAATATTATATAACATTTTTATACAAATAAAAAGACTATTATTAAATTTAGTCTATTTATTAGTATTTTGATAGTAATTAAATTCTGCTAAGTTAGATGATAGTAAATCTAAATCAGTAGCATCACTAAATTCGTTTAAATAGTATTCTAAATCATATATTAAACTTTGCAAATTACTATATTTTGTATAATCAAAATGATATTTTTCTAATACCTTTATTTGTTCATCGCTTAAATATATATCATTTTTCCTTTTTTTAATTATTGTTTTTTCTATATCTATCGTATCCACTTAATCACCTTATTAACTCTTCTATAGCTTTCATTAAACCAATTTTACCATATTCATACGTTAAAGAACCTTGTTGATATGCTATAAATGGTTCCCTTATTGGTCCATCACAGGATAATTCTATTGAACTACCTTGTGTAAATGATCCTGACGCCATAATTATTTGATCATCGTATCCCGGCATATCGCATGGAACTAAGGTAGCATTTGAATCAATAGCCGAAGCATATTGAATTCCTCTACAATAATTAATCAATTTATCTTTATCATTAAAAATTATATTTTGTACTATATCAAATCTTTGTTCATCATATTTTGGTTCTACTTCATAACCTAGTTTTTGTAATACATAGCTAGTTAAAACAGCTGTTTTAAGACTACTTGCTACAACACTAGGTGCCATAAATAACCCTTGTAATAATAGTTTATTCATACCAAGTGATGGTCCTACTTCCTTACCCTCTCCTGGAACGTTTAATCTACTTGCTACTAATTCTATTAATTTTTTACTACCTACAACGTAAGCACCATTAGGTGCTATTCCCCCACCTAAGTTTTTAATTAATGAACCGACCACTATATCAGCACCTAATTCAATAGGTTCACTTTTAGTAACAAATTCGCAATAACAGTTATCAATCATAATGATAACTTCTTTATCTATCTTTCTTATTTCTTCTATTACTTTTTTTAATTTATCTAAAGATATGGTCTTTCTTGTTGAATAACCTTTTGATCTTTGGATTTCAATAACTTTTATTTTTTTCTTTTTTAAAATATCATTTATTTTATCGTAATCAAAATCATTATCTATTAGATCAATTTGTTCATAGTTTACACCAAATGACTTTAAACTACTTGCATTTTCTCTAATTCCAATTACTTCATCTAATGTATCATATGGCTTGCCAGTTATACTTAATAAAATATCATTTGGTCTTAAAAGAGCAAAAAAAGTAACTGTTAAAGCATGTGTTCCTGATATGAACTGGCTTCTAACTAAGGCATCTTCCGACTTAAATAAATCCGCATATATAGCCTCGATAGTATCTCTACCCAAATCTGAGTATCCATACCCGGTTGTTGCATTAAAATGGGCTTCTGTAACTTGATTTTTGTTGAATGAATTTATAACTTTTAAACTATTATAACTACAAATTTCATCAATATATTTAAATTGTTCTTTTAAATTATTTTCAGCTTCTTTTATTAAATCAACTACTTTTTCACTTATTTTTAATTGTTCATACATTAATAACCACCATCCACTCTAATTATTGAACCATTTATATAACTTGCATCATCACTTGCTATAAATAAAACAACTTTAGCAATTTCCTCTGGTTCAGCAAAACGTTTTAAAAATATTTTACTAATTTCTTCATCTTTAAATTCTTTATCCATATATTCATTCATTTTTGTATTTATCCATCCTGATGCTATACAATTTACATTTATGTAAGGCGATAGTTCCTTTGCTAAATTATGTGTAAGGGATATGACACCCGCTTTTGATGCATCGTAGTCTGCACTCATAGGATAATATGTATCAATAGCATTGGTCGATGATATATTAACAATTTTACCATATTTTTGTTTTAACATTATTTCACCCACATATTTACTAACTATAAATGTGCCAATTAAATTAACATCTAATATTTTTCTAAAGTCTTCTACTTTTTTATCCATAAATAAACTATCTTTACATATACCTGCATTATTGATTAAGATATCTATATGATCAAATTTTTCTAATACAGTATCTACCATATTTTTAACTTCTTCTTCATTTGATATATCTGCTTTAATAACGAGTGAATCAACATCGTATTGTTTTAGGTCTTTTTGTAATTGTAAGGCACTATTTAAATCATGATTATAGTTAATAACTACATTACAATTATGGCTTGCAAATTCTTTAATGATAGATGATCCAAGTCCATTACTAGATCCTGTTACAACTACTACTTTATTTTTAAAATCCATATAATCACCTATTACATTATAATAAAAATGATTATTAAAATCAACAAATGTACATGTTATAGCAGGCCAAAATAAACAAATAATAGGCTTAATGGAGGAAAATAGTTATGGAAATATTAAATGAATTAAGATTAAGATATGACGAAATATTAAAAAATAACAACAATGAGAAGTATACTTGTATAAAGGAAATATTAGAAGATGAAAATTGTTTTTTTGTTATGAATATAGAGATTGCTCTTGATATATTAGAATCTTTAGGTATTAGTAATCCTTTAGATATTTATAATCAGTTAATTTCTTACGATAATATTAAAAAAAATTATATAAAAATAATAGATTAATAATTTAAATAAGTTTTATTCAACTTTATTAAAAGAAATTAAAAGTGTATTGTTTGTATATTATAAACATATCAATTTATAATTATATTACAATTGGTACTCCTTTATTTCACAATCTTTTCTCATATTTTTTCATATTTTCTGAATCTACATACTTTTCTTTATTTATAAGAGTTTACCTTCTATTTAACACGCATACACATTCAACGTGACTAGATTGTATATTATGAATAGTTACTTTTTACATGTTTGTTTATAACTGACTATGTCATAACACACAAACAAAATAGGTATAATATCTATTATGTATAATTAATTATTGTTTAATTTTTCAGCAATCTTATTGATTTTATTAATTGAATTTAAATATTCTTTTTCAATTGGACTAAGTTCCTTTATCTGATATTTTTCATATTCTAATTTTGCCTTTTCTACTGCTTTCTTATGACTAATAC
>CAYTKH010000008.1:0-23493 GCA_964438315.1 uncultured Muribaculaceae bacterium
TTATAACATTGGTCTTTCTTTTTTTATACTTCCCACAAATAATTTTACACTATCAGTTTTTTTATCATTATTGACACGAACAAACGTATATGTTAAAATATCAATGTACCACTAATTATATATAAAATGCGTAGAGAAGGTGAGATATGAAAATAGATAAATTTAGAAAACTATCAAACGGTAAATATATGATAACGATGGATAATAAAGAAAAGATAGTAACATATGAAGAAGTTATCTTAAATAGAAATTTACTATTTAATAAAGAGGTATCTAATGAATTATTAAATGAATTAAATATTGATACTAATTATTTTGATATATATAATAAAGTTATAAAATATATCAGTACTAAAATGCGAAGTAATTTAGAAATAGAGGAGTATTTAAAAAAATTAAAAGTTCCCCAACCAGATAGTGATAAAATAATCAGTAAACTTAAAAATATAGGTTTGATTAATGATTTAAATTATATAAAAGCTTTTGTAGCAGATAAATTTAATCTTACTAATATGGGCCCATATAAGATAAAACAAGAGCTATTAAAGCATAATATTGATGAACAGGATATAGATGAAGAATTAGCTAAGTATGATAATAAATTTATTTATGATAAATTAAATAAATTGATGGTTAAGAAATTGAAAACTTTATCTAATTATTCAAAATATATGGTGAAGCAAAAAGTACTAGTCTATTTTACTAATTTAGGTTATGCAAATGAAATGATATTTAATTCTTTAGAACAGAATATTGATAGTATAACAAGTAATATTAAAGGTGATTATGAAAAAATATATAATAAATTATCAAAACGGTACTCTGATAGAGAATTAGAACATAAGGTATTATCCAAATTGTATCAGAAAGGATATAGTAAAGAAGAAATAGAAGTTTTAAAAGAGAACATATAGTATGATAATATTATATAAAAGATAAATTTAATGGTAAATTAATAAAAAAGGAGAAATAAGTTAAAAATGACAATATCAAAAAAAATCAAATTAGGTAATAATGATTATTATATAATTGTTGATGTAGAATATAAAAAAGAGCAAAGCAAGATTCCAAGATTATGTCTTAAAAATTATAAAGATGACTATTGGGATGGTGGAGACTGTTCAATTTTAATTGAGAAAGTAGAAAAAAATTATACATCAAAAAAAGCAAAACAGTACGATAAAGGTATTGGTTTTATGTCGGATGTTTTATATATTTATGATAGAATACCATTTATAAGTGGTATAAAAGATATTTATATTTCTAAAAATGATAGTATGCCATATTCAGAGGGTTATATTTCAAGAGAGGAAATAGAAAATTATATTCAAGAGTTTGATGTAAAGATGAATTACAATCCTAATTTTAAATTGTATGATGGAAGGACTTGGAAACTATAATCATTTAAAATATGTTTTAACTTGTAATTTATTAATAAAATTTTTTAGAAATAATTATTATTTTAAATAAAAAAGATAGATTTTTCAATTTTGAAATTTCTATCTTTTTAAGTTAATAAAATTTATTCACCAATTAAATCATTATATCCTTTTTCAAGAACTGTATCATTAAAATTTAATTCATAATTTTCTTTTCTTATATTATTCCAAGATTTATCATATAATTCACTATCATTAACAAGTTTATTTTCAACAATACTAGTTATAACTTTTTCTTTTACTTTGTCTAAAGATGGTTTTTCAGTTGAACTAACTTTTAAAATAATATGGTATCCATAAGAACTTTCAACAGGTTTAGTAGTGTATTTACCATCTTCTAGTTTTGTTGAAGCTTCAAAGAATTCATCTACAACATCTCCCTTAGTAAAATCGCTAATTTTTCCATCATCACTAACTGATGCTTCATCATTTGAATATTTTTTAACTAAATCAGACCATTTTTCACCATCATTAAGTTTTTCAATAATCTTTTCAGCTGTTTTTAGGGCTTTTTCTTCAGCTTTTTCTTTATCCTCATCAGACATATCACTAGTTACTTCAGGTGTTATTAAGATATGTTTAACAGTATAATTACCATAAATTTCCTTATCATAATAAGTATTTATTTCATCATCAGTCACTTTACTTTTTACATAGTTTTTAGCCACTTCTTCTTTTTTCATGTTAAGAACGTATTCATCTACTAAAACACTTTCGCTACTATAGTTATATTGCTTTAAAATATCACTCCATTTATATCCATTACTTTCATAGTATTCTTTCATTTGTTTAATTTGTATTTTAGCTGATTCTTTCATATCATCAGTCGTTTTAATTTCTTTATTAGCGATAAAGTCATCGATCATTGTAATTAACGTATTAGCTCCATATTTGTTTTTTAAGTCATCAAATAAATCCTCGGCGGTTATTTTATTGCCCTTAATAGATGCTACTACCTGCTTTCCATCTTTTAATTCAACTTCGTGTTTACCACATCCAACCGCTCCTAAGATAAGTACACACATTGATATTGTTAATAATTTTCTCTTCATTTTTAATCCTCCTTATAATGATTACATGAATATCTTACCAAAAAAATAAAGAAAATACAACTAATTATCTTCTTTATTTAAGATTTTTTAACATATGGAGCTTTTTTTTCTTTACATTTTACTTCCATAGATTCTAGGTATCCATCAATACGTTCTAAGGCCTCAATATTAGAAATATTTTTAAAGATGACATCTTCCTTTACTTTACGTAAGTTGTCTTCTAATTTTTCTATATAGTCATAGTCTATATCTCTATTCTTTAAGTAATCGTGTATTTTTAGTGTTAATTCTTCAGATTTCATAAATATTTCTACTATTTCATCGGCGGGTGATATCGAACTATAAAGGTCATCTATATAACTACTTGTGGTCAATTTAAAGTTAATTTTGCTGTTTTTGTATAAGTAAATTAGTGATTTAAAATGTTCAAAATCTTCAAATGTCTTGTTGATAATATCCCTAACATCATCGTCGCTTAAAAGTTCATTTACTTTAGCAATTATGATGGCATTGAATTTAAAGTAAGTCTTATTTCGGATAAATTTTATTTCTTCATCTGTTACAGGGACAAAATTTTGAATTTCTTGTAAACCATTTTCTAATTTTTCTTTGGCATCATTGAGTTGTTCATGAATATCTTTTTCCATGTATGATACGTTAATTTTATAACCAAAATCGCCTTCTAACTTGGCTGGTATAGCAGAGCCGATTTGAATATTTTTTTTACCTTCACTTTCCAAGATTGAACGAGCTATTTTACATGCATCTATGGCATTTGTAGTATAAATTCCCATCGTTTTACTTTTATATAACATAGGTTCCTCCTTTGTTTGTTTATGATAACAAAATATGATATAGTTGTCAATAAAAACATATAATAAAATATAATTAAATCTCTTCTTAAATTCTTTTAGAGTACGTAGGTATTTTTATATCTTCCTTTTTTTGTTTTAATGTTTCATTCATAATGTGTTGATAATCGTTATTTTCGTCTTTTAAATAATTCTATATTTCTTTTTCTATCACCTCTATAGTATCTTTGTTATTTTTATCTATATTAGCTAACTTCATATAGGCATTCACTATTAAATCTTCTTTTCGTCTTTTGCCGACAGTACTTTCTTTAATATAATCTAGCATAACTTCTTCTAGTAAACTTGAATACCATACGCAAGAGTAGAAGTTTTCCTCAAATGAATTAAAAATTGTCAAAACATCTTTGATAAGAAGTTTTGAAACATTACAACTTAATAAACCTATTTTACATATTTTTGAAATAGTATCAAGTCTAAGATTTGTCAATTTTAATATTACTATTGCTTTTTCATTTGTCATTTTTGCATATTTTTGCATACCATTTAAACTATTTTTTATTGTTATTTTAATAACATCTATATACTGGGGAATGTCTTTTATAGAAAAATTTTTATCACAATAATCATATTCAATATAATAATCTTTTAGATTAGTAGGATCCCATGATATTTCTTTAACATTATATATTTCCATGAATTTAATAAGTCTATTAAGATTGATTTTAAGATTGATACTGTTATCTTGTGTTTCATGCTTTCTTCTTTTAAACATATATATAAACCTTCATTTATACTATAACATATAATATTGAAAATTCAACTAAATATGTATAAATATTCACAAATATTTATTTTCGCCATACAATAATTTAGAAAGATAAAAAGGAGGAATGTTTATGTGTAATTCAGGTGTATCAGGTGCAGCTATCGTTTTAGTATTATTTATTCTTTTAATCATCATACTTGGGGCTTATATTTAAGCCGATAGAACAGGAGGTGAGAGTTATGTCATGCAATAATAATCAATGTGATGGAAATCAACAAACTTCATGTAATGGAGGAGCTGGTTTCATCATTATCGTAGTATTATATATTTTACTTGCTATCATTTTAAGTTCTCGTATAGCATACTAAAAAGGTTTAAAACCTTTTTTTCTTGTCATATTTATTAAAAAATGATATAATAAAAAAAATAAGATAGTAGGTGTAGTTATGAAGTTTAAAACTTTGGAAATGTCTTGTATCAATAGTATGTACAACATATTAATTGATAATTTGTCAAGTATAAATTCAAATTTTATAGAGAAAGATGATGACTATGAAAATTGGGAAAATTATTGTAAAGATAATGAAGTTATTGTTCTTTATGAGAATAGAAAGGTTTATGCTTTTCTAATGTATAGAGAAAATAATATATTAGAGGTTCAAATAGATAAAAACCATCAAGGTGATAAAGTGACATTTAGAACTCTTATTAAAAAGTATTTAGAGAATATAACAGAATATGAAAAAATAGGGTGTTATCTTTATCCATATCATAAGAAAGCTTTAGAAATTTTTACTAGTATAGGATTTGTATTTAAGGAAACTAATTACTATGAAATTAATTTTGATATGCTTAAATCATGGGCATATCGTAGATAAGGGGAAATATGAAAAAAGTTGAATTACATGTTCATTTAGATGGTTCAGTTAGGGAATCTACTTTAAGAAATTTACTTGCTAGTCAAAACATAATAGTTGATGAATCTTTTCATGTAAATGAAAGCGATAAAGACTTAAATGATTATTTAAAAAAGTTCGATTATCCGATTATGGTAATGCAAACAAAAGAAAATTTAACAAAAATTGCTTACGAATTAGTATGTGATTTAGCTAGTGAGGATGTTATTTATGCGGAAGTACGTTTTGCACCTATAAAACATATTAAAGGGGGACTATCGTTAGAGGAAGTTGTTTTAGCAGTTAAAAAAGGACTAAAAATGGGTAATATTAAAACTAGTTTAATACTATGTTGTATGAGGGATTCTTCTTTAGAAGAAAATAAAAAAATCGTTGATTTAGCAAATAAATTAAATTGTAGTATCGATTTGGCTGGTGCTGAAGCAGTATACGATACTTCTAATTTTAAGGAATTATTTGAATATGTTAAGAATTTAAATATACCATATACAATTCATGCGGGTGAAGCATGTGGTAAAGATAGTATTTTAAGTGCTTTAAAATTTGGTACAAAACGAATTGGTCATGGCATTAAAGATATTGATGATGAAATTATAGAATTGTATAAAAAAAACAATATTACTCTAGAATTATGTCCAACAAGTAATATAAATACCAATGTTGTCGCTGATATTAGAGATTATCCTATTTTTGATTTATATAAAAAGGGGATACATGTAACTATTAATACTGATAATAGAACGGTTTCAAATACTACTTTAGAAAGAGAATATAAATTATTAAAAGAAAATTTTGATTTAAAAGAAGAGGATATTAGAAGGATGAATGAATATGCTATTAACTCAGCATTTATAAGTGAATTAGAAAAAAGAGTTCTTATGGAAGAGCTTTATAACTAGTGGGTGATAAAATGGAAAACATTAAGCATGTTAATTTAGATGATTTAAAGGAAGAGGATATATTTTATATAAAATTAGCATATCAAATCGATTTCAATATTTACTTTAATAAAAATGTTTCTAGTACAGACCAAGGTATGAATGAGAGGCTGAAAAATAAAAAAGAAAACTGTTTGGAAAAGATAGATAAATTAGGTAAGATTGGTGTTGTAAATAACGATCGCTTTATTATTGTTTATGGTAAAAGTAAATTATATGGATTTATTAAATATAGGCATACTATCGATAGTATTCATGTTGATAGCATATATGGTGAAACAAAGGAAATTATAACAAGAATGTTGCATGAATTTAAAGATAATATTTTTATTGATTTCAGTCAAGCAATATGTAATTTAGAAATAGATGATATTATAAGAAATTTTAATAGAACAGTTTTAAAAGATGATGTGATTAAAAATCCTAACCTAATCGATAAATTAACAAAGGAACAATTACTTGAAATACTAAATAGTATTAAAGGTGAATCAATAAATCATGTAAATAATTTTAGTGAAGAAGATTCTATCGCAGGTGGAAGTTTTGGTGAAGTAGCTTTTCAAAAAACGATTTCTAATGGACATTCTATATTAGATGATTCAACTAATAGAACAAGACAGGGTTTTGTAGATGCCTTAATTTTATCGTTAATAGCAGGATTCTTTGGTGGAATTATAACAACTTTATTAATTATATTTATTAAGATAAAAACAGGTTTATAAAATAAAAAAGCGTACTGCTTTTTTTATTTTATACTGTACAAAATCCAGCTGCCTTATTCAATATAAGAGAAGAAGTAATCATGATAATTCCTGCTAAAATAACACCTAACATGATATATATTAACGACTTTTTCTTATCCATACCTAATAAAGCAGCTATTAAAGTACCTGTCCAAGCTCCCGTACCAGGCATAGGAATACCTACGAATAAAAGAAGACCTATATATTTTAATTTTTCAATTTTATCCTTCTTAGAATTAGCTTTGTTTTCAATTTTGTAAATAAATTTGCTTAATCGCTTAGTCTTTTTTAATTTATTAAATAAAGGTGTAACGAACCATAAAATAAATGGTACTGGAATAATATTACCTATTATACAGATGATAAAGCTCTTAACTGGATCCAAACATAGCATAGAAGATGCAGCTAAAATACCCCCTCTAAGTTCTAATATAGGTATCATTGATATTATAAAGACGATTAAATATGGCATAGATTTTAATCCACTAAATAAATTTAGAAAGAAATTAACTAATGATTCAACCATTTTATCACTCCTATTACCTTAATAAGTATAGTTTATTATAAAAAATAAGTCAATAAAAAATATCAAAATAACATATTGTCAACATAAAAAGGTTGACACATGTAATATAATATTATATAATTGTAAAAAAAAGGAGGTGCTATATGGCAGTTAAAATGAGATTAAAAAGGCAAGGAGCTAAAAAAAGTCCGTTTTATCGTATCGTAATAGCTGATTCAAGAAGTCCAAGAGATGGAAAAACTATTGATGAGATTGGTTACTATAATCCAATTAAAGAAGAAACTGAAGTAAAAGTTGATTCAGAAAAAGCTATTGAATGGTTAAATAAAGGTGCTGAGCCTACAGATACCGTTAGAAGTATTTTAAGTAAGCAAGGAATAATGAAAAAATACCATGAACAAAAAATGGCTAAAAAAGGTGAGTAATATGCAGTTGGTCGAATTAGTAGAGTATTTAGTTAAAAATATTGTCAAAGAACCTGATATGGTTAGTGTAAAAATGTTTGATGATAACGAAGAAGAAGTAATTATAGAAGTGTTAGTAAACAAAACTGATATGGGTTCTATAATAGGTAAAAGCGGTCAAACAGCTAATTCTATTAGGACGATAGTCCAGATGTCAGCATATAATCATGGTCTTAAAAAGGTGAGAGTTAATTTTGATACTTTTTAAAATTTAGATACAAACTAAATTTTTTTTATCTTTAATGGTGGATATTTTAAAAGGTACGTATCAAAATTTTTTAAAGGAGTAACTAAAATACAAAATAATAATTAATTTTTAAAAAAGGTGAAGTTACATGGTAAAATTTATTTTGTAGTTTTTCACCAAAATGCTATAGAAATATTGTAAATATTTTAAAAAAATGTTACAATATAATTACTTTCAAATCACAACCTTTCGAAACTCAATATTTAAATATTTTGAGAGGGGGAGATAGCTTGTCGTTTGTATATAATTTATTTGATGATTCAACTTTACCAAAACCATTAGAACAATCAGAGTTGTATAACTATTTTGGAAAATATAAATTTGGTGATAAAACTGCTCGTAAAACTATCATTGAGCATAATATTCGACTTGTTCTTAAAATTGTATTAGAAAAATATAGTAATACACCTTATGACCAGAGGGATTTGTTTTCAATCGGAATGATTGGTCTTATAAAAGGTGTTGATACCTTTGATATATCTAAAAAAACTAAATTTTCTACTTATGCAGGAAAATGTATAAGAAATGAAATATGTAAATTTATGAGAAAAGAAATGATATATAAAAAACATATTAGTGAAGTCAGTTTAAACCAATCTATTAAAGTAGATACAGAAGATGAAGAGTTAAAGATTGAAAACATTTTAAGTTATAATGATTATGATTTTGTATCTGAATATGAAGATAAAGAAACATATCAAATAATAAGAAAAATTGTAAATGAATTACCTGAACTGGAAAAGAATATTATAATAAAATATTATGGATTTAAAGATAATAATCCAATGACACAACAAGAAATTGCAGATGAATTAGGATTAACAAAAGCATGGATATCAGTAATTATCCGTGAGGTATTGGAATATTTAAGCTACAAATTAAAAGATTTAGGAATAGTAGATAAAACATTTAAACGAGAAAAATATAAAAAAATATAGATTATATATAAATATTATAGTAAATTTATAATAAAGATTGCCAATTAAGCTTTATTTAAATTACTATAGTATCTTAGTTAAACTAAAAAAATATAACAATCATGTTAAGATGTAACAATAAAGAAGGATGTATTTTATGAATTTGGTATTTGGTAAAGAATATAGAAAATATGGTATAGAAGATAGTGAAGAAAAATGAATATTAAATCCACCAATGTTGACCTTAATAACTACAAGAAAGTCTATTAATAATGTAGATTTTCTTTTTCATATAAATTTAAAAAAATACTGAAAAAGAAGATAAAATGATAAAAATTGCTTAAGCATAAATTAAAAATTTGACAAATAAATAATAAAAATTGTAATTTGATATTAATAATAAAATATGGTAATATTTTTTTGTCATCTGATAATAGTAAATGCTTAAAAAAAATGTTATAATATAAAAGGAGGTAAATATGTTAAAAGTAAAAAATGTAACAAAATATTATGGTGATTTTAAAGCAGTAGATAATTTGTCATTTGAAGTCAATCCTGGTGAAATATTTGGCTTATTAGGAATTAATGGAGCTGGTAAAACAACTACATTCAGAATGATTATGGGATTACTTGATATGACTGAAGGTGATATAACTTTAAATGACCAGAAAATAGATTATAAAGTAACAGATACAATCGGTTTTCTAACAGAAGAGCGAAGTTTACTTACAAAATTAACAGTTAAAGAACAGGCTTTATTCTATGGTACTTTAAAAGGAATGAATAAAGATAAAATTTTATCTAAGTTAGATGAGTTATTAGAAGAGTTTGATGTTAAAAAATATAAAGATAAAAAAATAAAAGAATTATCAAAGGGTAACCAACAAAAAATCCAATTTATTATGGCAATAATTAACGACCCAGAATTATTGATATTAGATGAACCATTTTCAGGTTTAGACCCATTTAATGTCGAATTATTCAAAAAAAAGATAATCGAACTATCTAATAAAGGAAGCATGATAATATTTTCATCACATCGCATGGAACATGTTGAGTTATTTTGTAAAAAACTTTTGATACTTAAAAATGGTAAAACAGTATTAAATGGTGAGTTAAAAAAGATAAAAGAAGATTATCAAAAAAAGAATATCTTTATTAAAGGTGACATAGATATAGAAGCTATTAAAAAAATAGAAGGTGTAGAAAGTATCGAGGTAAAAATAGAAGAGTATGAAGTAAAAATTAAAGATAATAGTATCTCAGAAAGTGTGTTTAAAGCCATCAAAAATAATAAAATAACCAAATTTGTTGTTGAAGAACCATCATTAAATGAAATATTTGTATCAAAGGTAGGTGAAGATTATGAAAAGTAAACTATGGTATCTAACAGGTGTCAGTTTAAAAAGAAAGGTTAAAACAAAGTGGTTTTTAATAGCCAATATTCTTCTTTTAGTAGCAATTATGGCTTTAATTAATATAGACCATGTTATTAATTTCTTTGGTGGCGACTTTGATGAAAAAAATAAAGTCTTCATCATAGATAACACTGATTATACTTTTGAATCACTTAAAAAGACTATTGAAGAAACAAGTAAAAATTATAATGGTGAAGAAAGTGACTTTGAAGTTACAAAGTATGAGAAATCAAAAGATGAGTTATTAAAAGAAATAGAAAAAGATAAAAAGAATATTGGTTTTATAATCGATATTGATACTGATAATTACCTAGCAGTTACCCTTGTAAGTAAAGGATATATAGATAATGTAGATTACCAAATATTAAATACAGCATTAAATAGTGCAAAAGTTAATATAGCCTTATCATTATCAGATATAGATAAAAATGAATTAAGTAAAATTTATAGTCCTGTTGATTTAAAAAGAGAATATATAGATGAGAATAAGAAGTCAGATAAAGAAAATACAAGTATGATCATGACGACTGTATTTCCATTTATAATATTACCATTTTTCATGTTAACTACCTTCTTGATTCAAATGATAGGGGCTGAAGTAAATGATGAAAAATCAACGAGGAGTATGGAAATCATCATATCTAATGTATCACCTAAAACACATTTCTTTTCTAAAATAATAGCAGGTAATGCCTTCGTTATCATACAAGGTGGATTAATGCTATTATACGGAGCAATTGCTATTTTAGTTAGGTACCTTATGGGTGGTGGTATAAGTAGTGGTGTTACAAAACAAGTAATGGATATGGCTTCTGATGTAATGGGTAGTGATTTTTTAATTAAACTACTTTATATAATACCAGTACTATTAGTACTTATGTTGTTAACATTTATAGCATACTCTCTATTAGCAGGTATTTTAGCAAGTATAACAACTAATACTGAAGATTTTCAACAGTTACAAACACCAATTATAGTAGTATTATTAGTAGGTTATTACTTTGCAATTATGGCATCTAATTTTGAAGGTTCAATATTTATTAGAATAATGTCTTATATTCCATTTATATCTGGTATATTATCACCATCGTTATTAGTTTTAGGGGAAATAAGTTTTATCGATGTTGGTATATCAATATCACTATTACTATTAACCATATTCTTACTTACAAAATATGGTTTAAGAATATATAAAGTAGGCATTTTAAATTATTCTTCTACTGGTCTTTGGAAAAAGATGTTTAAAGCCTTAAAAAATTAAAGTACCTATAAAGGTATTTTTCTTTAATAATCATATTTAAAAACTTGACATAAATCCATTTTATATATTAAAATTATTGTGGTGATTCAAGTGTTAACAGTTATTGAAAAACTAGAAAAAACTAGCAAAGAAAACATGAATAAAATAGCAGTCAAATGTGAAAAAGATGAAATAACTTATAAAGATTTATTAAAAGTTTCTAAAAAAATTGGCAGTTATCTAGTTGACTATATAAAAATCAACGATCCTGTAATTGTATTTATGAATAAAGGAATAAATGCAGTTGAATCATTTTTAGGTATTTTATATGCAGGTGGATGTTATAGTTTAGTAAATCCTGAATTTCCAAAAAAAAGAATAAATCAGATAAGGGATGTCTTAAAAGCAAATGTCATTTTAACAAATGATGAAACATACGATTTAGCTATCAAATTATATAGTGATTGTAAAGTCGTTAATATCTCTGAAACTGATATGGAAATAAAAGAAGAACAACTTGAAAAGATAAAAAAAATGAAATTAGATATCGACCCAGTGTATATAAATTTTACATCGGGTTCAACTGGTATACCTAAGGGAGTAGTAATATCAAATAACTCAATAATTGACTTTATAAATGAATTTACTGAAAAATTTAATATTACAGATAGTGATATTATAGCAAATCAAGCTCCATTTGATTTTGATGTATCCGTAAAGGATATATATTCAGCTTTTTTTAAAGGAGCCACCTTATTAATCATTCCAAAATCATATTTTTCAAATCCATCAAAATTATTAGATTACATTATAGATAATAAGGCAACAACATTAATTTGGGCAGTATCAGCATTATGCTTAATAACTACATTTCATGGTTTAGACTATAAGGTTCCAACTAGTATAAATAAAATAATTTTTAGTGGTGAAGTGATGCCACTTAAACATTTAGATATGTGGATGAACAAATTAAAAGATACCCTATTTGTTAATGTTTATGGTCCAACAGAAATTACTTGTAATTGTACATATCACATAGTCGATAGAAAAAGGACATATAATGACATGCTTCCAATTGGTATTCCCTTTTCAAATGAAAGAGTTTTTCTTTTAGATGATAAAAATAATATAATAAGTAAAGAGGATGAAATGGGAGAAATATGTGTTAGCGGAACATGTGTTTCACTAGGATATTATAATGATTATAACCAAACAGAAAAACATTTTATCCAAAATCCTTTAAATAATATGTATTTTGAAAGAATATATAAAACAGGAGATTATGGAAAATATAATTCAAATAATGAACTAGTATTCTGTGGTCGAAAAGATTTACAAATTAAATACATGGGGCATAGGATAGAACTAGAAGAAATAGATAAAGAGATAATGAGAATTGAAGGTGTTGATAGGGCAAGTGTAATATATGATGAAAAAAAATCAAAATTGTATGGATTCTATGTTGGAAAATTAGATGCTAAAGATTTAAAAATTACCCTTATGAACCATTTGCCAATATATATGGTACCATCAAAGATTATTAACATACCTATGTTTCCGTTAACAAAAAATGGTAAAATAGATAGAAAGGAATTACTAGAAAAATATAGTAATAGTAAATATGTTGTACAGTGAATTAATAAATAAATATGGAACACCTATATACGTATATAATTCTAAAGAATTAAGAAATAGAATAGGCTATATAAAAAGTAGATTAAATAAAGATTATAAAATTATATATGCAGTAAAAGCTAATACATTTATTATAAACGAATTAAAAGATCTAGTAGATGGATACGAAATATGTTCATACGGTGAATATGAAATATGTAGCAGGTTAAAAATAGATGTCAGCAAATACATAATATCTGGAGTACATAAAGATAGAGATTCAATTAAAAATATTTTGTTAGATGAAACTCAAAGATTTACAGTTGAATCGATTAATCAGTATCTACTATTAAGAGAGTTAACCGAAAAATTAGACAAAAAAATAGATGTATTAATTAGATTAACATCAAAAAATCAATTCGGTGTTTCTGAAGAAGATTTTAAAAAAATTATCGAACTTAATATAGATAGTGATAACATAAAAATAAAAGGTTTACAGTACTTTACAGGAACACAGAAATATTCCATAAAAAAAATAAATAAAGAAATCGATTATATAATATCATTTGTTAAAAAAATAGAAGAAGAACATAACATTACTTTAGATGAAATAGAATATGGACCAGGTTCACCGGTATTTTATTTTAGGGAAGATACATTTGATGAAGAGCATTACTTTAAAGAATTAAATGAAGCTTTATCAAAAATAAAAAACAAGAAAATATCTTTAGAACTTGGAAGAAGCATTGTAGCTTCGTGTGGCAACTATATTACGAGTATTGTCGATATGAAAAATAATGAACTAGGTAATAGTATAATTCTTGATGGGGGAATAAATCACCTTGTATATTACGGTCAGACAATGGCCATGAGAAAACCTTATTTTGATATTTACCCAAATAGAGATGAAGATGAAAATATATACAATTTATATGGTTCTTTATGTACTGTAAATGATGTAATATTAAAAAATATAGAATTAAATAAACCACAAATAGGTGATTATTTAGTATTTAAAAACGTTGGAGCATATTCAATAACAGAAGGTATATCTTTATTTTTAAGTAGAAACTTACCAAATGTTGTTATATGTGATATTGAAGGAAATTATCACCTTGTTAGAAAAAATATGAAGACAAGTATAATTAATTTTCCAAATTATGAAAAGAAGGAGTATGATGTATAATGAATAAATTAATTGAGATTTTAGAAGAATTAAATCCAGAGATAGACTATGAGAGTGTAGATAATTTAATAGATGGGAGATATTTAGATTCTCTTACCATTTTGTCCTTGGTATCAGAAATAGAAGAGGAGTTTGATGTTGAAATTCCTACAGTCGAAATTATACCTGATAATTTTAATTCTGCAAAGAAAATATATGAACTAATTGAAAAATTAAAAGATGAATAATTATGTTAGGAATATTTAGTCAATTTTATAATTTTTTCTTTTTATCCACAATTATATTTTATAATATATTTCCTAAAAAAATTAGACCAATTATCTTATTATTAATTAGCTTTATATTTTTTTATTTGATGAGTTTTAAATTGATTATATGTTTATTCTTAACTATTATATCGATATATTTATCAGCTTTGTTAATAGATAAAATAGATAATATAAAAAATAATAAATTGCAAAATGTAATCAAAGAAGAAAAAAGTATTATAAAAAAACAATATCAAATTAAAAAGAGATTAGTTTTATTCAGTTGTATATTTTTTAATGTAGCATTTTTATTCGTATTTAAATATTTAAGATTCTTTACAATTAACACCAATTACATCTTAGATTTACTTCACTTCAACTACCATTTTAATATCTTAAAAATAATAGCACCTATAGGAATTTCTTTTTATACATTACAAGCACTATCTTACTTGTTTGATGTATATAACAAAAAAGTAAAAGCTGATAAAAATATATTTAGAGTAGCACTTTTTATATCTTTCTTTCCACAAATAATGGAAGGACCAATCTCAAGATACTCTGATACAGCAGAATCTTTATATAGTGGGATTAGAATAACCTATAATAACTTTTGCTATGGAATGCAAAGAATTTTATTTGGATTATTTAAAAAAATGATTATAGCAGATAGAATAAATATTCTTGTTAAAACTATTTTTAACGATTATTTAATCTATAGTGGCCCAATATGTTTTTTAGGTGCATTAGGCTATACAGTAATGTTATATATGGAATTTTCAAGTACGATGGATGTAGTTATTGGAACGGGTGAAATATTTAATGTAAAAATAAATGAAAACTTTAAACAACCATTTTTCTCAAAAAGTATTTCAGAATTTTGGACAAGATGGCATATAAGTTTAGGTTCATGGTTTAAAGATTATATTTATTACCCAATTTCCTTATCAAAACCAATGAAAAAATTAACCGTTAGTGCAAGAAAAGTAGTAGGTAATTACTTTGGACCATTAATCAGTGGTACTATAGCATTATTAGTAGTTTGGCTATTAAATGGACTTTGGCATGGAGCAGGTTGGACTTTTATCGTATTTGGAATGTACCATTTTACCTTAATATTTTCTGGTAATTTATTTGAACCACTAATTAAAACAACTTGTGAAAAATTAAGTATAAATAGGAAAAATATCTTTTATAGAATATTTAGATCAATTAAAGTATGTATTTTAGTAATAATTGGTGAATTAATATTCAGAGCTGATACTTTAGAAATAGCATTTAGAATGATTAAAAAAATTGTAACTAATTTACAATTTAAATCATCAGAAATAGCTACTCTAGGACTTGATATACTAGATTATATGGTGATATTTATAGCTGTAATGATAGTATTTATAGTAGGTATATTAAAGGAAAAAAATGTAAATATCAGAGAAGAAATAAGCAGAAAAAACATCGTTATCAGATGGATTATATACTACATATTAATATTTTCTATTATCATATTTGGAGCCTATGGAGCAGGATATCAACCTGTTGATCCAATATACGCAGATTTTTAATAGGTATTTATACCTATGTAGGGAGGAATTTATGAATAATCTATTTAAAAGTATTATATTTTTAACAATATTTGTTATTTTATATATTGTTTTATCTTACTTATTACTTCCCAAGACAAATTTACATAAATACGGACTATATAATACATCGATGTATGAAATATTAGGGGAAAAATCAAATACAATAGATATAGTCGTAATAGGTGATAGTTTAGTTTATTCATCGATTTCTCCTATGGATATATATGGACAGTACGGTTATACAATGTTCGATTGTTCCGAAGCGGCTCAAATTTTACCTGATGCTTATAATTATTTTAAAATAGCTATAGAAATTCAAAAACCAAAAGTTGTAATTTTAGAAGCTAATATTCTATTTAGAGATGCTAATAAAAGACCATGGTATAATAAGCCATTAAAAGTTTTAAAAAATTCTTTACCACTTGTTACTTACCATAATAATTGGAAAAGAATGTTATTTAGTAGTTCTAAAATAAATGGTTGGATAAATGTTAGCAAAGGATATAAGAAAAATATGGATATAAAATCTAGTATTAATTATAAATATATGAAAGAAACAAAAAAAGCTCGTAAAATACCAGAAGCTAATTATGACTATCTAAAAAAAATCGTCGATATTTCTTTAGAAAATGATATAAAACTTATACTAGTTGGTTTTCCAAGTCAAAAATCATGGACCTATAAAAAACATAATATGGTAAAAAGTTTAGCAGAACAATTTAATCTTGATTATATCAACTTAAATATTAATGATGAATTAAATATTGACTGGGTAAATGATACCAAAGATTCAGGCGATCATTTAAACTATTTTGGAGCTAAAAAGGTTTCAAAATATATTGGAAGTTATTTAAAAGATCTAAATATACTTACTGACCATAAAGGTGACCCAAAATATGAAGAGTGGAATAAGGCATATAATTATTTTTTGAAAAATTAATAAGCAATAACTGTTGCAATAGCGTAATCTTTATCATGTGAAATCGAAATATCAAATTTTTTATTTTTATATTTTTCATATAAAGTATTGTGTAGTTTTATAAAAGGAGCATTATTATCGTCATGATATATTTCAATATCCTTTAGCGGAAAATTATTAATTCCCATCTTTATCGACTTTAAAAAAGCTTCCTTACTGGCATATAATCCACAAATAGTAGCAGTGCTATTATTTTTGCTTTCTATGTACTTTAACTCATCATAATTAAAAATTTTTTTCATAAAAGAAAGATTCTCTTTTAGATTAATAAATCTATCTATATATACTAAATCTACTCCTATTTTCATAAAAACTATCATTCCTCTCATAGTGATAAAACTTATTTACTATGTTATAATTTATCACTTATTAATATTATAAAATAAAATTGAAGAAAATGTAATAAGAAGTTGGTTTGTATTAAAAAATTATGTATTATTGTAAGAGATAATAAACATATATATGTGAATTTATGGTAAGATTAAATATAACCTTCAAACTGTAAAAGACATGCCAATATATAGGTGTTTTAATTGAAAATATATCTAAGTAGTGATATACTTATTAGGATGAAGAGGTGACCATTTTTGTCAAAATTTAAAAAATTAATGAAGAATAATTTTAAAAAATTTAAAATTTCTTTTAAAAGGGGATTAAAAAAATCGACAATATATATTAAAACTAATGTATTATTTTCAACATTTATTTTAACATCATTATTAAGTGCTACATTAGTAAGATTTTTTACATTAAAAAACTATTTTGATTTAAGCCCTTTTTTAGCAGATTTATCCTTTGTTTTAATGATTGGAGCATTAGGCTACTTTTTAAAACCAAAAAATCAATTTAAATATTTCTTTACATGGTCAATTATATTTACTATACTATGTACAATTAATACAGTATACTATACAAATTTCTTGTCATATATTTCGTTTTCACTTATTAAAACATCATTTCAATTGGCTGGTGTAACAGATGCTGTTATAGAAAATGTACTTGAACTTAAAGATTTTATATACATATATCAGGTATTAGCTATGATATTTGTAAATAAGTATTTAAAAAAGAAAGACTATTATAATAAAGTAAGTAAGATTGAACATGGTAAATTGCGGGCTTTAAATACTTTAATAGTGGGATTAATTACATTAGGATTTTTTATATCGACACTATCTGGTACAGATATAAGTAGACTTAATAAACAATGGAATAGAGAGTACATCGTTATGAAATACGGGTTATATATATATCAAGCTAATGACTTACTTGCAACTGTTCAAGCTAAATTAAATCCTCTTTTTGGATATGATGAAGCAGCTCGTAATTTTAGAATATTCTATAAGGAAAAGTCAGAAGAACAAACTAAAAAAAATAAATATACCAATATTTTTAAAGATAAAAATATTATTATGATACATGCTGAAAGTATGCAAAGCTTTCTTTTGGATACAAGTTTTAATGGTAATCCTGTTGTCCCCAACTTGAAGAAATTAGCTAGTGAGGGAATGTATTTTTCTAATTTCTATGCACAAGATAGTGTTGGAACATCTAGCGATAGTGAATTCACTAATTATTCATCTTTATTACCAGCTAGTAGAGGTACAGTATCTATAAGTTATTTTGATAGACAGTATGTAACTACACAAAAATTGTTAAAAGAAAAGGGTTACTATGTCTTTAGTATGCATGGTAATAATTGTAGTTATTGGAATCGTAGTAGTTTTCATAAAAGTTTAGGATTTGAAGAATTTTATTGTCATAAAAAAGACTATGAAATTGATGAAACTTTAGGCTTAGGTTTAACTGATAAATCATTTTTTAGACAATCAACAGAAATAATTAAAAAAATCAGCAATCAACATAGTAAATTTTTTGGAAATCTTATCATGTTAACCAACCATACACCTTTTAATAAAGATGGTAAATCATTTAGTGATTATGAAGTAAATTATAAATATACTGATCCTGTAACAGGTGAAGAAAAAGTTAATCAGTATATGGAGGGAACCAAGTTAGGTTATTATTTTAAATCTGCTCATTATGCTGATGAGGCAATAGGTGAATTTATTGAACAATTAGATGAAGCTGGATTACTTGAAAATACTGTTCTTATTATATATGGTGATCATGATGCTAAAATAAAAAGGGGAGAGTATCTTAGATTTAAAAATTATGATTATCTAACAGATACCTTCTTATCTTCAAGTGATGAAAATTATCAAGATATAGATTATTATGATTATGAACTTAATCGTAAGGTACCATTTATTATATGGACAAAAGACCAAAAATTGAGTAAAAAGATAAAAGGTGAGCAGACTAAGGTAATGGGAATGTATGATGTTAGTCCTACCTTAGGAAATATGTTTGATTTTAAAAATGAATACGCAATAGGTCATGATATATTCAGTATCGATGAAAATGTTGTTGTTTTTCCAGATGGTAATTGGCTAACAGATAAGGTTTATTACAATCGTAGTAAGGATGAATTTAAAATTATTGATGATGGTACAACTGTAAGTGTGGATTATATACAAAAATACAATGATTATTCTGAAAAAGCCATATCTATATCAGATTCGATTATTGTATATAATTTGATAAAAAAGACTGAGGAGCAAGATTCTATAATTAAGGAGAATGAAAGGTGAAACATAAAAAACATAGAAGAGTAAAAACATTACCAGTAGTAGTAATATTTCTAGTAGTTATATTTGCTATATTAATATATTGTATAATTGATATCAAGAAGAGCTTAAATCCTAGTAAATCCGTAAAGGAAATGAATATTTTAGACACTATGGATAAGTATGGTTATACACTAAATGATAGTGATTCTAAATATTTTAAAGAGGAATTTAAAAAGTTAAAATCTATTTTGGAAAAAGAAAATATAGATGAAGGTAAGTATGTAGAATCTATCGCAAAATTATTTTTAATCGACTTCTTTACGTTAAATAGTGCAGTTAATAAAAATGATGTTGGGGGAGTACAATTTGTTTATCAGGATTATAGAGAAACATTTTTGAAATATGCCAAGGATGCTATATATAGGTATGTAGAAAATAATATTTATAAAGATCGTAAGCAGGAGTTACCAATAGTAACTAATATTGAAGTGACTGATATTAAACAAAATAGCTATAGAAGTAAGAATGGGTTAATTGATGATAATGCTTATTATGTAAGTTTAAAGATAACTTACGAAAAAGATTTGGGTTATCAGACAACAGCGACTTTGATAATTGCACATAATGATGATAAAATGGAAATAGTTAATATGAAATAAACTCTTTCTATTTTTTTGTGTACTATTAATGCTCTTAAAAAAACAATAAATTAGAAAACTAAAATAAAGTATGGTAGTAATTATCATAATTTAAGTTTATAACGATATAGTAACTATATCAACCAAGCAGAAAAACTTGATGTAAACATAAGTAGTGAAAATTTACACTTTTCATTTTTGCTCAAATGTGATATTATTATAATAGATATGCTTATGGGGTAGGCAAATTAAAGGAGAGATTTAGATGATATGTCCAAAGTGTGGTAAAGAAATTAATCAAGATGATGTTATATGTTTAAATTGTGGTACGTTGTTGACAAGTATGTATAGACCACAAACTGAACAAGTAATTTCTAACAATAATGATATAATTAGTCAAAATGCTACGTCTAATAATAATTTTATAAATAATGAACAAGTTTTATCTAATTATTTAGGCAATTCAAATTATAGTGAAGTACCTATTTATGGAGAGATTGCTCAAGAAAATAACGAGATAAATCAACCACAAGTGATGAATCAACCAGCAGAGATAGTTAATCCACAAGTAATGAATCAACCAACAGAGGTAGTTAGTCCACAAGTGATGAATCAACCAACAGAGGTAGTTAGTCCACAAGTGATGAATCAACCAACACAGATAGTTAATCCACAAGTTATGAATCAACTAGCAGATGTAGTTAGTCCACAAGTGATGAATCAACCAGCAGAGATAGTTAATCCACAAGTGATGAATCAACCAGTAGAGGTAGTTAGTCCACAAGTTATGAATCAACCAACAGAGATAGTTAATCCACAAGTGATGAATCAACCAGTAGAGATTATTCCAACAGTGATTCCACCAATAGAATTAAATAATGGTGGAGTACCATCAGTTGTACCAATTATGGAACAAGATTCTACATCTAATGAAGATATATCAATTAAAGAAAATAAAACAAAAGAACCAAAGAAAAAACGTATAAAACAGAAAAACAAACCTAAAAATAATAAGATTATTTATTTAGTAGCACTTGTATCAGTATTCGTTGTTGTTGTTTTAATTGGAGTATACTTATTATTGTCAAATAAAGCTCCTAAAAATTATACATTGGGAGATGATAAGTTTCCTTCGATAACAGCCGTAGTGGGTTCTAGAAATTTAGTAGAAACAACCTCAACAACAGAAAATGAAATAGTAATCAAAAAGTACCATTATACAAAAATAAAAAATGTAATGACAGATTTATATCAATACATAGGATACTTAATGCAATCTTTAAATTATGTCAATACGACGGCTTATGATTTAAATGAGGAGTCGGGAATTATACAGCTAGGTAATGAATCAACTACAAGTGGTTATGTTATCAATATAATAATAGAGTACAATACTGATGAATATACTATCACAATAAAGAAAGTGCCAGGGACTTTGACAAGATATTAGATGAAAAAAATAAACAAATAGTCTAAAAAACAATTGAAATATTGATGATAAAGATTTAAATGTTTTATAAATTAGTATTTTCTCAACCGAAGACAACCTAAAATAAGTTTTAAATAAAAAAATAATTTGATAAAATAAATATAGAATTAAAAATAGAAAAAGAGGTAGTAAATATGAGACTAAAAAATAGCACCTGGGGGGGAGAATAAAGTATATACCCAAAATATATAAAAAATAAAGAAAAAAGATAATGGTTTCAAAAGGGTTTACTCAAAAAAATTATAAATAAAGGTCAAAATGTAAATTTTTAAAAGATAAGAACCCCAAAAAGATTAAAAA
The DNA here is from genome assembly GCA_964438315.1 of uncultured Muribaculaceae bacterium. Taxonomy (GTDB): domain Bacteria; phylum Bacillota_I; class Bacilli_A; order RF39; family UBA660; genus HGM10857. The sequence continues at coordinate 22,153 of CAYTKH010000008.1, forward strand.
GGGTTCTTTTTGCAAGTGCAAAAACGGTTGGTGGTGCAACTACGTTGGCTTCAATCTCTTATTGTATAAGTGTTTTAAAGTTTTATGGTGCATTCCCATATCCTGTTGTAAAAAAATTTAACTTTTTAAATGAAATTTATAGTCATTATATATAATTTAAGATATAATTTAATTGGTGTTTTTATTATAGAAAATTAAAATATCGGTTGATAATTAAGTAGGAAAGGTTTGAAATATGAATAATAAAATTACAACGATTATGAATGTTAATGAAAATGAAATTAGAGTGATGAGAATAGATAATGAAGATTATATTTCGTTAACAGATTTAGCACGATATAAAAATCCAACAGATCCATCTGATGTTATAAAAAAATGGTTAAGTAATTATGATACGATAGAATTTTTAGGGTTATGGGAAGAATTAAGTAACGAAAGTTTTAATTCGGCGGAATTCAGCCTAATTAAAAATGAAGCACCAAAAAAATCTTTTACAATGTCTCCAAGTCAGTGGTGTACACGAGTAAATGCTAAAGGCATAACATCCAGTAAAGGTAAATATAGTATAGGAACATTTGCTCATTCGGACATAGCTCTAGAATTTGCATCTTGGATTGATAATTTATTTAAATTGTACTTAATCAAAGAATTTAAAAGATTAAAATACAATGAAAGCTACCAAAATGAAATAGAGTGGTCAGTTAGAAGGAGTTTATCAAAAACAAATTATAGAATTCATACTGATAGTATAAAAGAAAATATCGTACCTAAATTAACTAATAAACAAAAAATTTTTGTGTATGCAAATGAAGCAGATGTTATTAATGTGGCTTTATTTGGAATGACTGCAAAAGAATGGCGAGATCAGAATCCTAATTTGGATGGTAATATAAGGGATTATACAGATATAATTCATCTAGTAGTTTTAAGTAATCTTGAAGTTTTAAATGCAAGTATGATTGATAATGATATTTCTCAAAAGGAAAGGTTAGAAAAATTAAATCAAACTGCTAGAAAAGAATTAGAAATATTAGTAAATGATAAAAATATTATTGGTATTACCAAATTAGATAAGAAAAGTAATCAATTAACAGAACACAAATAATATGCATCATTTGTGTTCAATAAAAAGAAAAATGTATAATAAATAGCTGAAATAGAGGTGTTATAGTGAAAAAATAATTGGAATAATGGGGCCTAACGAAGCTACGAAAGAAAATTTAAAAAATTTTAAATATTCGATAAATTAATATTTTTTTGACCCAAGACAACCTAAAATAAGTTGCAAATAAAAAAATAATTTGATAAAATAAATATAGAATTAAAAATAGAAAAAGAGGT
>CAYTKH010000009.1:0-3249 GCA_964438315.1 uncultured Muribaculaceae bacterium
TATTATAAAATTCAACTTTTTTATCTTTTTACCCCAAAACTCTTTACACTAACTATGGTATTTGTATTAAAAAAGAAAAATTCAATTTTCACTGAACTTTAACATTTAATTAGAGGATTTAACGCCTATTCTATCGCCTTCCAATCTTAATTTATCCGCTATAGTGACAATAAATTCACTATTAGTTGGTTTTGCCCTATCAATATCGATACTATGACCAAATATTTTTTGCATCAATTCCCAATTACCACGATTCCAACTAACTTCAATAGCATGCCTTATAGCTCGTTCAACCCTTGATGATGTAGTATTATATGTATCTGCTAAAGCAGGATATAAGTCCTTTGTTATACTTCCTACATGACCCGCACTATTATAAATTAAACATATACCTTCCCTAATATATTGATAACCTTTTATATGTGAAGGTACACCTAGTTCATGTAAAATATTACTTACTGTTATTTGAAAATTATTATGTTTTAAATCGATACTTACACTATCATCTTGTCCATAATTATAAGCATCAATTATCCGCTTTTCTAAATCTTCTAAATCAAATGGTTTTAAAACAAAATAACTGACTCCCATTTCAGATATTTGTCTTATAACTTTAGGATCATTATAACTAGTTGCTACTATAACTTTTACATTCAAATTATCTTTTTTAATCTGTTCCAAAACATATATACCATCCTTTTTAGGCATTATTAAATCGAGTATAACAACATCGTATAAATCCTGTCTTTCCTTTATTAAGTTGTAACCTTCTTGACCATCATATGCCTCTAAAGTTATTTTAACATTATCATTGTTACTAAAATACTCCTTAACCATATTAACTAAACTAGTATTATCATCAATTATTAATACTTTTACTTGTTCCATATTTCGTCCCTCTTTCATATTCATTATATATTTTATTTTTGTAAAAATTTATCGCATTTTGTCGAAAAAATAAAAGAAGTTATTATTTTTAACAACTTCTTAAATTTTTAAATATATTACTTATAAATATCATTTATCCTTTTTGAATATATTCCTTAGTCTATCATACCATTTTTTATCAGAATTATCAACCTTTAAACAAGACCTATACACATCTAGTACACTTAAAGCATAATGTTTTAAAGAATGTTTAAATGCAGTATTTTTAGCATTTATACCCATTTTTTTAACACTAGCTTCATCTTTCATGAGTTTACTTACAATATCTATATACTCATCCCTAGTTTCAAACAATTTACCATTAAAATCATCTATTACTATTTCTGTAAAAGCTTCATCATTATAACAAACAACTGGTTTAGATGCTGCCATAGCCTCTATTATCGTTAAACCTTGTGTTTCTGTTTTTGAAGCGGTTGCAAATATATTAGCCACCTGATAATAATAGGGTATTTCTTCCCACGGAATAGCGTTTGTAAAAATGACATTTTTTGACACCTTTAAATCAATACTCATATCGATAAACTTTACATAATCAGGACCACTACCTATAATAACTAATTTACAATTTTTATTTTTTTTGACTAGTTCCACTTGTGATTCTATAAGGAGTTCAATATTCTTTTCTAAAGCTAATCTACCGACATATAAAATAACAAAATCCTCAGCCTTAATACCTAAATCTTTTTTTACTTTAATTACCTCATTAATATCATTGTTTTCTTTATAAAATCTTTCTACTTCAAGACCTGTTGGTATTATATGGATATTTTTATCAATCATATATTTGTTTTTAAATAAATCATATGTTTTTTTACTAGGAACAATTAATTCCTTAGCTGTTTTATCACAATAAAATTTCGTCAAATGTTCAACTATTAGTTTGCTACTTTTATCAAAGTATCCATGAGTTATATAGTGAACATAATCTTCATACATCGTATGGTAGGTATGAACTAAAGGAATATTATATTGTTTAGCGATGATTCTTGCAAATGTACCTATACCAAATTCTGTATGTGAATGTATAATATCTAAATTCCAATTTTTTATTTTGTTAAGAGCTTTAAATGGATATATACCAGTTAAACGATAGTCATAAATACCAATGGGTATTCCAGGTATTCTAATTATTCTATCGTCCTCTTCTAGTTTATATGACATATTTTCTGGATTGACAGTTACAATAAAGACTTGATGTCCTTCTTTTATTAAAGCCTTCTCAAGCGATATTATACTAGTTGAAACTCCATTGATAAATGGTGGATAAGTATCTGTAAATATTCCTATACGCATTATTTTTTCTCCTTAAAATTTAATATTATTGATCCTATAATCATACCAAAATAGTATGTGACAAATCTCCATAACAACATAACAGCATTTAAAGTTGGTCCTTTTATAAAATTACCATAGAACCTTATAAATCCATATTCTAATCCACCTGTACCCCCTGGTATTGGTACAAATGATCCTATCAACATAACGTATGCTGATGTTAATAGGGCATTAAACATATTTAAATTAGTATTACTTCCAACTCCTAATAGTAATATAAATGGTATTATATAAAGTAAACAAAGCGATAATAAATGATATAGTATCATTAATATAAATTGTTTTTTATTTTCTAATAATTTATTAGCCCCACTATAAAACTCTTCTAAATATTTATTGAATTTTGTTAGTGTTTTATCAGGATTTCTAATTATTTTTATCTTTATTAATAATTTAACTACCTTATTTAGTACAAAATGATTGAATTTTTTGGCATATGTTATTAAGAATAAACCGACTATTACTAGAACATTAATAATGAATCCTAGTGTTACTAAATAACTTAAAACACTATCACTTTTAAATAGATGAAAAAAGTAATTATAAACTACTGCTACTAAACCTAATAATACTAATGCTATTTGATATACAATAAAGTTTTGTATTACTATATTAGTTGCATTCATTATTTTTATATTGTGTTTTCTTAAAGAATATATTTCATATGGTTGTCCTCCTGTTGCAAATGGTGTTATTGCATTGAAGAAATTGACTTCTAATATTAATCTATAGGCATTTTTAAGTGAATATTCTCTATTATATTTGACAACTATTTTTTTAAGTACGATACTTTTTAATAACCAATAAGTAAACATCAATATAATTGCTAGAACAAAATATATTTTTTTACTAAAAATAATTAAATTTACAATATCCTTAAAATTATTTTTTAATGAAAAATAAAGTACTATTACTGTAAATAAAGGATATGATAAAGATATCGTAAATCTTATCTTCAGTGGT
>CAYTKH010000009.1:3259-22637 GCA_964438315.1 uncultured Muribaculaceae bacterium
ATAATATAAGTATTACAAAATTACCTACTTTTTTTAAATTTTTACTCATATTTATCACTTATAGCATCAATAGCTTTTAAAGTTTTACCTTCTAACATTGCAAGTGATGCTCCCCCTCCTGTTGAAATATGGTCAAAAACATTTTGATATTCTAATATAGCACTAGCTGTATCGCCACCACCTACTATTTTTAAAGCATCGATGTTTTTTAGTATTTGACAAAGTTTCTTTGTACCTAAGCCATATTTTTCTATTTCAAAGTAACCTACTGGTCCATTCCATATGATAGTTTTACTCATTTTTAGATATTTTGAAAATAATTCTACGGTTTTACTTCCTATATCTAAGCCGATTTCATCTTCTTTAAATAATGTGATATCTACTTCATTATGTGGTACTTCTTCTTTAATTTCTTTGGCATTTACTGTATCTATTGGTAGTACTATTTTATCTTTATATTTTGTTAGAATATCTATACAAAAATCAATACTATCATCATCGACCAATGATTTACCAACGTTATAGCCTCTTGCCTTTAAAAATGTATATGCCATAGCTCCACCGATTAATATATAATCAGCTTTTGTTACTAGATTCTCTATTACTTTTATTTTATCTTTTACTTTAGCTCCACCCAATATAACTGTAAATGGCTTTTCATTTTTATTTATAGCATTATTTAACATTGTTGTTTCTTTTAATACGAGATAACCTAAACAACTTGGTAATATACTTGCTATACCAACATTTGATGCATGAGCTCTATGACATGTACCAAAAGCATCATTAACGAATATATCTCCTAGGCTTGCCCAATATTTGGCTAGTTGTAAATCATTACCACTTTCCTTATTACCATCTATATCTTCAAATCTTGTATTCTCTACTAATAATACCTCACCATTTTTTAAATTATTTACAGCTTCTTCTAGTTTTTTACCCCTCGTTTCATCTATAAATATTACTTTTTTATTTAGTAAATCACTTAATCTTTCACTTACAGGGTACAATGTATTTAGCATTTTATCAGATTCATTTTTTATTCTTCCTAAGTGCGATAATAATATTACTTTAGCATTATTATCTAAACAGTAATTAATTGTTTTTAAACTTGCTTTTATTCTACTATCATCAGTTACTTTTAAGTTATTAATTGGAACATTAAAATCGACCCTAATTATAACTTTTTTATCTTTTAAATTGTAATCTTCGATTGTTTTTTTCATAATAACCTCTTTATCTTACGCATAGTGTACTATCTTGATATTCATATGTATATGTACTATTTTCATCTAATTTTACTACAACAGAACTCTCAGTAATTGAAGTATTAGTTTTAGGATTAGTAATTTTACTACCTAAATATCTTTTTAATACTACTTCTTTTAAGTTTATACAAACTGGATTATTTTGTACTTTTAATTTTGGATAATCATCACTATTAGTTATATATGATTCAACAGCTAGTTCTACTGATGATATAAATTTATCATATGACGACTTGTTTGTCTGTTTTATTTGATTATTTAAACTTGAAAATGACATCAAACTTATTAAACCTATAATGACTAGGGTTGCTAATAATTCTACAAGTGTAAATCCTTTTTTCATATTCCACCTCTATTATTCTATAATTATTTTAATATTTTTTCGTTATTTTTTCAAGTAGTTTAGGGATAAATAAAAAAATAACCGACAAATTTAATTATCGGTCTAGAAGGTAGATTAATCATTAATCTAAATAAATTTTTTTATGTATACACACCTTTTTCAAGTTAATATTAATTTATTTATATTAAATATTTTATGTAGTTTAAGTTTTTTAATTATTAAATTTATCATATCTTATAGTTTAAAAAGATAGTTTTTATTCTTTTATTAATTCACTTAAATTCTTTATCATATATCCTTTTGATTTTATATAATTTATTAAAACAGGTAGTTCGTTTATTGTTATATCATTTATTTCTACTGATATTATACTTCCATTTTTTAGTTTTTCTTTAAAATTTTTACTAACTGAATTAGTTATTTTTATATTTGGAATAATGGTTCTATTTTTATTTAGTGTACAAATATCTAACGTTTCTTTATTTTCTTTTTCTGTATAGCAGTAACTTTCTTTTTGTAATTTTTTTATATATAAATTTGTCCATGTATATTTTTTATCATCATATGTACCATTAAATCCTAGGTTACCAATAATATGATCTTTATATATTAAATTTTTTATTGTTTCTTTATTTTTTTCTATTAAATCTCCATCAAAGAAGAAGTTAGATTGAATATCTTTCTCATCAACTATATCGATGATTCTATCTATATAACTGTCATCGGTTATTAAAAATACTATCGATACAGCATTTTTATCACTATTTCCACCTACTATATATTTATTTAAATTATCATCTATAGATATATCTGGTTTAATTGCTTTAAAAACTAAAAGTGATTCTTCATATTTACCATATCTTTTCATTTTGCTGTAGCTTCTATCTGCATCAATCATCTGTCCTTTTATTCCAGGTATAATTGTATCATTTATTATTAATGCATCTATGGATTTACTATAGTACTGTTTTTCTTTTTTTCTAATTTCAATCATAATCTCATCATATTCTTTTACCACTTTTACTGTTTTTTCTGTATAAAAAAAACTAAAGCACATAAGTGTAATTATTCCAACAACTTGAAATAATTTCTTCATCTAATCACCCTAGTTAATTATATGTTTTAATTTTTAGTTTATATCATAATTAAGTTGTTTTAATTCGTCTATAACAAATTTTCCATCTTTTCTTATCAGCTTATGATCAAAATAAATTTCTCCTCCACCATAATCCTCTCTTTGAATTAAAACTAAATCCCAATGTATAGATGAGGTGTTACCATTGAAAGCATCTTCGTATGCTCTTCCTGGTGTAAAATGAATACTACCTATAATTTTTTCGTCAAATAGGATATCACCCATAGGATGTTTTATTAACGGATTTACCCCTATTGCAAATTCACCTATGTATCTAGCTCCATCATCAGTATTAAATATGTCATTTAATTTTTCATTATCACCATCACATTTTGCTTCTATTATTTTTCCATCTTTGAATCTTAATGATACTTTATTATAGACGTTACCTTGATATGGACTTTTTGTATTATATGTAATTATACCATTTACACTTGTTTTAATAGGAGCAGTATAAATTTCACCATCTGGTATATTACATTTACCACAACATGGTATAACATTCATACCTTTTATACTGAATGTTATATCTGTATCTGGTGCTATTATTCTTACATTGTCTGTTTTTTCCATCAAGTCTTTTAATGGTTTAATATTATTGTACATTTTAAAGTAGTCATAATTCATTACATCTATTGCATAGTTAAAGTAGTCATCTGTTTTCATTCCAGCTTTATAAGCATCTAATCTCGATGGATAATTTAGTAGTACCCACCTTCTTTTATTAATTCTTATATTATCTATCTGTTCTAATGCTGAACCTATTTTTTTAGTAATTTCTTTATCTACTTTGTTATGTTCATATTCATTAGTTGTGTACCTAATATTTATAAAGCAGTCATAATTATCCACCTCAAATTTACCAATTTCTTTTAATAGCTTAATTTTTGATTGATTAGCTAATTCTTTTTCTAAAGCTGATATTTCATGATCGATAATTTTTACTGTTGGTACCGCATTATTTTCATATATTTTTTTTATTAGTTCTTTAACTAGTGGTTTTGGTTCTTCTGTTTGACATGTTATTAATACTTTTTCATTTTCTTTTACTTCTAAGGAATAATTAACTATTGTACTACTAAGTTCTTCTAATTTTTTATTCATTTTTCACTCTTTTCTATCCAAATCATAATATATTATGAAAGGAGGCACTTATGTATCCTAATGCTTTTTCTTCTAATAGTATGAGTAAAATGTCGTCTAATATACCTAATTATAGTTCTAATTCTGAAGTTAATTATAATTTTCCTAATTCATCTATGAGATATAATTCTTCTAGTAATATGTCAAATAATTATAGTTCTTCTAGTAGTATACCAACTAATTATAGCTCTTCTGTACCAATGAATGGAACAAGTGACAGATTTGGATTTATTGGACCTTTTATATTAGGTGGCATTACTGGTGGTTTATTAGCTCCCGCATTCTATCCTAGACCATACTATAACAATTACTATCCTGTTCCATATCCATATTATGGACCATACTATAGATAACGAAAATGAAAAATAAATTTTCACTACTTAGGTTAACACCTAAGTTTTTATGCTTTAGATAATCGCTTGCACACTTATTTTTATAATAAACTTTCATACTACAACAAAAATAAGGGTTTAATCCCTTATTTCATTATTATCTACATACTGAAGTTGATGAATATGTCTTTGAATATGTGCAATAGCTACCAGTAGATACAGGTTGCATATAACTTGTAACGAATGATGTACCACCCATACCTAGCCATATTGAAGATGTAGATACTGGCTTAACGCAATGTACTGGTCTTAAAGCAGTATAGGTATAATCATATACATTAGTCATAGTAATCCATCTAGTCTCAGCTATGGCTACACAATCATAGGTATACCTAATATCCCCAGCCCATTTACAACTTGTACTAATAGGAACAGTTTCAGCATAAGTTTGAAGACTTGTAGCTTGACTAACCATTATTTCAGAACTATACGAACAAACCGCAGTAGCATATACGACTGACTCCGAATAACCCATATCCCATGAAGTATTAACCGTAGTCGTATATGTCGTATAATCAGTGGTAGTTTTATAACCATTACATGATGAATAATAAGTAGTTGACCATGTACAAGTATGAATTCCACTTGTTATACTACTTTCTGCATAATTGCCAACTTTATCATAAGCAGTTACTTTAAAGTAATATGTTTTTCCAGCTTGTAAATTTAAAGTAGTAGTGGCTGTTGTGGATGAACTATTTATTGTTGTACTTCCTGTTAATGAGGTTGCACTTTCTCCATACGATATTACATATTTTGCTATTCCACTACCAGTATCATTTGCTGATACTGTTACATCTACTCTTCCAGAATTTATAGCCTGTGGATTTATATTTACTAATGTTGGAGTTGATGTATCTATTTTTGATAATGTATATGTATCACTTGTAACATATATTTCTCCATCATATGTTAGAGAATAGAAATAAGCATTAGTACTTGATTCACCATTAAATGTTGCTTGCAAACTACTAGTATTTGTTAATTTGTACCAATACCCAGCTTGTAGTGTATTTATACTAGTAGTTACTCCACAACTACTAGGTGTAGTACCTGTGCCACAAGTTTGTAAATTTGTAGTTGGTATAGTCCCATTTCTTGTTGATTTTATATAGAACGCCCCGTTTGTTACATTTACCTTACTAAAATTAGCGGTCAGAGTTTGACTCTTATAATATCCATTTTGTTCACTTGCTGGTTCACTAGATGTTAAGGTTATTGTTCCAGTCATTAAACCTGTAGTTGCTGTGCCTGTTTCACATTTTGTATTACCTACAGCATCTGAACCACATATTTCGTAAGTATATGATGTATTCTCTTTCAAACCAGAAATTTTACAACTTGTAGCTCCCGTTGCTACCCCATTAATTGATCCTATCTTACAACTTGTAATACTTCCTATTCCTGATTTACTATCTTTAATTGTAACTGGAATAGTTAGACTGTTTCTACTTGTCACTGCACTTCCCAACAATAAAGTATCTAGTTGTCTATCAACTTTTGATAATGTGAATGTAGCACTAGTTACATAACTTTCTCCATCATATAAACCTGCATAAAAACTTGCATTTGTATCCGTTGCACCGTCAAATGTTACACTGATACTTGGAGTACTAACTAATTTATACCAATATCCAGCCTGTAAATTAGTTATATTTGTTGTCGAGCTACAGCTACTAGGGTTTACGTCATTTCCACAAACCTGTAATGCTGTAGATGGTATAGTTCCACCTGCTGTAGCTTTTACATAAAATCCACCACTTGTTATGTTATTACTACTGAAATTTGCTGTTATTACTTGATTATTACAATATCCATTTTGCTCAGTTGGATTACAACTTCCTGTTATTGCAACTGACATTGTACCTGTTTTTGATGTACCTGTTACACATTTACTGTTTCCAACTAAATCTTTACCACATACTTCATAGGTATATGATGTGTTTTCTTTTAATCCATCGAACCTACAACTAGTAGTTCCTGATATCACACCATTTGTTGAACCTATCTTACAACTTGTTATCTTATCAATACCCGATTTGCTATCACTAAATATTATCGGTAAAGTTAGTGAATTTTTGGTTTTTACAATATTACCAATAGATAATATATCTATACCTCTATCAACTTTTGACAATGTGAACGTAGAACCTGTTACATAATAATCACCATCATATAAACCAGCATAGAAACTAGCATTTGTATCTCTTGCTTCATCATATGTTACACTGATACTTGATGTATTTACCAACCTATACCAAGTACCAGCTATTAAATTAGTTACATTTTCTGTACTACTACAACTTCCTGGAACATTACCATCTCCACATGCTTGTAAACTCATAGATGTAATTTTACCTGTTTTTGTAGACTTTATATAATAACCACCATCTGTTATATTGGACTTACTAAAGTTTGCAGTCACTACTTGATTGTTACAATATCCATTTTGTTCAGTTGGGTTGCAACTTCCTAACACTTCAACTGTCATCTTACCTGTTGTAGTTGTATCTGTAACACATTTAGTATTTCCTACTAAATCTCTTACACATACTTCATATGTATATGTTGTATTTTCATCTAAGTTATCAAACCTACAACTAGTTGTACCATTAATTACACCATTTATACTACCTATTTTACAACTTGTTACTATTCCTACACCTGACTGTTTATCATTAAATGTAATTGGTACTGTTAATGTTTTTTTAGTTATTTTAGGTGTACCTAAATATAACTCATCGATAGTTCTATCGATTTTAGATAATGTTGCCGTACTAGCCCCACTATAATTCACACCATCGTACGTTAAAGCATATAAAGTATCTGTTTTTGTCGAAATATCATTATATACTATGCTTATATTACCAGTTACCTTATACCATGTATTTGGTTTTAATACTTGGTTTTCTTCACTATCACATGTACTAGGCAAAAAAGAATTTCCACATGCCTTTAAATTAACATCTTTGATGCTTACTTCTCTTGTTGATTTTATGTAATATTCTGGATTTGTTATAGATGTATTATCAAATTTTATATCTACACTCTGACTTTTATAATAACCATTTTGTTCCATTTCTGGTATATTTTTTATATCAATACTTGGGTTTTTAACTTCTGGTATTCTTACTTCTTTTGAAACTTCTGATACCCTATTATTTCCGTTTGTTACTACCACCTTTATTATATAAGTTTCACCACTTGTTAAACCAGGATAAACATGATTTGGTGTTACCATAGTGGTATTTTTTTTAGTAGAATCCGTTAAAAAATAATTATCATATTCTATAGTATAATCTAATTTACCATTTATATAATACTCTATTTTTTTAATACCAGATTCTAAATCAGTCACTGTTAAATCAAGTATTATACTATTGGTTGTTGTTCTTATATTTGAATCATCAATATTAAATATAGCATCTGTTGCGTCTAACATATCACAATTTTTCTTGATGTCTAAGTCATCTTTGGTTCCTAAGGCACAGTATCCATCTTTTTCTATTTTATTTACCTTAATTTTACCATCATTGATATCAACACTACCACTTTCTGGAGGTTTGCCACTTACATCTAAATTACGTCCATCCTCTAACTTACAATTATTTCCGTCACATACGAATTTTAATTCTTTATTCTTATTATACGATTCACTAGATATAAACAAATCTGCCGACTCAATAATTCCATATATAGTTGTTTTAAATGAATTATATCTAGACTTTTGTACTAACCTAAATGCTGTTGGAGTTATTATAAGGGCAAGTATTGCTATTATAACTACTGCTGCCAAGATTTCAATTAGGGAAAAACCAAGTTTGTCTTTAGTCTTTTTCATTATCATAAATTACCTCTTTCTAGTTTATACTACATAAATTCTAACAAATTTTTTAACTATTTACAAGCCATTTATACTTTTTATTTGACTATTAAACTTTCACCTGTCATTTCTTTAGGCTTGTCTATATTTAATATATCTAATATTGTAGGTGCTATATCTGCTAAAACTCCGTCTTTAAGCTTACAATCATAATTAATAACGCTAAAATTAACTAGATTGGTAGTATGTGATGTACATACATCTTTAGTTATAGAATCTATCATTTTTTCACAATTACCATGATCAGCAGTTACCAAAATAATACCATTTTTCTTAGTCATTTCCTCTAATACTTGTAACACACACTTATCTAATACTTCTAATCCTTTAACAGTAGCTTCTATATTTCCTGTATGACCTAACATATCTGGATTAGCATAATTTAATATGTATATATCATGGTTTTCATTTCTTATAGAATATATAAGTCTTTGTGTTAAATCAATAGCACTCATTTCTGGTTTTAAATCGTAAGTGGCTACTTTAGGTGATGGTACTAATATACGATCTTCTCTTGGATATTGTTTTTCGACCATACCATTAAAATAAAATGTTACATGTGCATATTTTTCAGTTTCAGCTATTTTAAGTTGTTTTAATCCTTTTTTACTCAAATATTCTGATAGGGTATTTTCTAATTTTTCCTCTTTAAATGCTATATGAACATTTGGTATAGTACTATCATATTCTTTAAAGCATACAAAGTAAGTTTCAAAATATTTTGTATTAAAATTATCAAAATTTGGATCTGTAATACTTCTTGTTATTTGTCTTGCTCTGTCTTTTCTATAGTTATAAAATATAACTGAATCTTTTTCTTTTAATACAACGTCTTTAATTATCATTGGTTTTAAGAATTCATCAGTTTCTTCATCGTATAAATGTTCCAATGCTTCTTCTAAATTTTTATATTTAACTCCATCTCCATGAACGATAGCCTTATATGCTAGTTTGGTCCTATCCCACCTATTATCTCTATCCATCGCATAGTATCTACCCATAATAGTTGCAATATGACCAACCTTAAATTCGTCTATTTTTTTTTGTAGAGTAGTTATATACCCTCTTCCACCAGTTTTAGATGTATCTCTACCATCAGTAAAAACATGAATATATACATTAGAGAAATCATTTTTCTTACAAAGATATAATATGGATATTAAATGATTTATATGCGAGTGTACTCCACCGTCTGAAAGTAGACCCATAATATGTAAATTACTATTATTTTCCTTACAATTTATAATAGCTTTTAACAATTCTTCGTTTGTAAAGAAAGCTCCATCTTTTATCTCTTTATCTATTTTAGTTAAATCTTGATATATAATTCTGCCAGTTCCTATATTCATATGTCCAACTTCTGAATTACCCATCTGATTTTTTGGTAAGCCAACATGGATACCACTTGCTTCCAACCTACAGGTAGGACAATTTTTAAAGATGGCATTTATATTAGGGGTTTTAGCTAATTTGGTGGCATTACCAATACTTTCTTCACTGATACCATATCCATCTAAAATCATCAGCATAATAGGACGCATACTATACCCCTACTGCCATCGTTTCTGGTAAAGTTGAAGCTCCATCAATAACGATACCCTGTCCTGTTATATAGCTAGATTCTTCACTAGCTAAAAAGGCTGCTAATTCACCTAATTCTTCTATAGTACCAAGCCTGCCCATTGGAATACCTCTTTTTATTCCTTCAATAACCTCATTAGGATTTTCTTTGTTCGTTTCTATCGCTATACCTTCAACCATAGGTGTCATTATGTATCCAGGCATTATAGCATTTACACGTATATTATCCTTTACTACTTCCATAGCTAAACTTTTAGTAAATCCTAGTATTGCTGCTTTAGTAGTAGCATATGCCACTTCACCACTATCAGCTACAAGAGGTCCTGTTACACTTGATAGGTTGATTATACTTCCTCTTTTATCTTGAACCATATATGGTAATACTGATTTTGTTACATTCCAAGTACCTTTTATGTTTACATCAAAATGAAAGTCTCTAATATCATCACTCATATTTAAAAATGTATCTAATCTAGCCACTCCTGCATTATTTACTAATATATCTATACGGCCATATTTATTATATACTTGTCTAATACATTCATCGATTTTATTTTTATCTCTTATATCTATCATATATCCATCTATATCTATATTGTTTATCTTTAAACTATTTACTGTATCTTTTAATCTTTCTGATGAATCAATAATTACTACTTTAGCATTATATTTTAAGAATATCTTCACAATTCCTAAACCATTACCCATAGCCCCACCTGTTACTACTGCTACTTTGCCTTCTAATTTCACATCGCCATCTCCTATCTTATGGTTATTATAACATTTTAAAGTTTTATTTTCAATAAAAAAAGATACTTTTATATCTTTTAAATCTATAATTTTTGTAGTATTTTTGAACCTATTTCTACTGTTTCATTAACACATTCTATAGATCCTTCTACTAATTTTGTTGCTAATATTTCTTCTATATCACGTATACATACATTTTTAAAGTGTCCATATTTAAAAAGTTCTAGTTCTTCTTTTATATCTTCATCCACTAACCTATCAAAGTAACCAGTTAATAAAAGTTGTAAAAAATATAATTTTCTGGGTAAATTAAGCATATTTTTAATTTCACAAATACTACCTTTATTGTTACTTCCTAATACTTCTATATCTTCTATTTTAAGCAATCTACAAATATCACCATCTTTATCATATATTCTAGAAGGAATTAAAGAATCGTAATCACCATTTATATACTTATTTAAAATTTCTTCTTGTCTTTTTATATCTTCTTCTTTTATTTTTTCCATTAAAGCCAGCTGTGACCATGTGTTATGATTACTATAATTTAAAAAATCATTTTTAACATCAAGTGATGCAATCCTATTTAGTACACTATCATCGTTTGTTTTTAAATGATAAAATAGTGGTTCATCTATATATTTTAATACTTTCTTCTTAAATTTT
Source organism: uncultured Muribaculaceae bacterium (assembly GCA_964438315.1). Taxonomy (GTDB): domain Bacteria; phylum Bacillota_I; class Bacilli_A; order RF39; family UBA660; genus HGM10857. Next base: position 14,421 of record CAYTKH010000009.1, read on the forward strand.
TTCATCTTTTCTTTTCTTACTTCCATAGTATAAATATCAATACTCTTATCTTTATCATTTCTTTCATATATTAACATAATTTACCTCCCCTTTTTATATTATAACATCTAAAATGAAAAAAACAAGTTAGACTTGTTAACAATTTAAATACTTTTGTCTGAACATTCTAAAACATTCTAAGTGTTTTTCTTCATCTAAGATGATTCTATTTATAATCGTTATTATGTTTCTATCTTCAATTTTGGTCTTTAGAAATTTATAATATTTTATACTTTCTTCTTCTTTTAATATATCAATATTCAACATATCGATGATATTATTATTATATATTATATTACTTGATGACCATAATAGATTTTCGCTATTCATATATATAGGCGTTGTACCTAGTAAATTTATAAGTTTACCTAGTATTTCCAAATGATGCATTTCCACTATTGCAATTTCTTTTATCATATTTGAAAATTCTATATTAAAGTCAAACATCTCAAAATTTTGATATGAATACAGTGTAACTGCACTAAGTTCACTTATCATACCAGCATATGCTTCATATAACAATTTAGCATAATAAGGATTTTTTTCTTTTACCATAATACGTGGATATGGTTTATCAACTTTACAGTCCAAAATAATCACCTATTTAATTATAGATGATTATTTTCACTTTATTCTTATTTAATGATTTGTCCTACTACATATGGATAATCTACTTCTAATATTTTAACTGTTACATTTTTATTTAGGTTATCTTCTAAACCCCTTGTTTTAACTAACAAATAATTTCCTGTATGTCCTATTAAAAAACCATCTTTATATATTTCAGGAATAAATTCTACTTCTTTATTTATAAATAATCTAAAATAATTATTTTCTAATTGTTCACTTAATTTTATGAGTCTTTTTACACGACTTTTTTTTATTCCTTCATCTATATGGTTATCCATTAAATCGGCTTTAGTACCCTCTCTTCTGGAATAAGGAAATACGTGTATCTTAGAAAAGTTAACTTTTTTACAAGTTTCTATAGTCTCTTTAAATTCTTCATCTGTCTCACCAGGAAATCCAACTATAACATCAGTCGTTATGGATATATCTTTTCTTATTTCTCTTATTCTTCTTATTTTATCTATAAAATAATTTGTATCATATTTTCGATTCATTTTTTTTAAAATGTTATTGCTACCAGATTGTAAAGGAATATGTAAGTGAGATACTAATATTTTACTTTTTTTAAAGATATCTAATACACTTTCATTTAATTCTGTTATTTCTATTGAAGAAATTCTTATACGTTCTATATTATCAATCTTGATTAATTTTTCTAATAACAAACTCAAAGAGGAATTTATATCAGCACCATAATGACCTGTATGTATACCTGTTAATACGATTTCTTTATGACCTTTTGCTACTAAGTTTTTTACTTCTTCTATTACATCGATTTCTTTTTTACTTCTTATATTACCACGTACATAAGGAATTATACAGTAACTACAAAAATTATTGCAACCATCTTCTATTTTGACATAGGCTCTTGTTTTTTTAAAGTTGTTCAAAATCATAGGTTCAAATTCTACTTTAGTAATATCTCTAACATCTTCTTTTATGTTTCTATTTTCTATATAATTTACTATATTAGATTTACCAATATTTCCAATTACTAAATCAACTCCATCTATATTTAAAAAAGCCTCTTTTTTATTTTGTGATGAACACCCCGTTACAACAATGAAACTATTAGGATTATTTTTAATAGCTTGTTTTACTGTTTTAATCGACTTTTTATCAGCTGTATTAGTAACTGAACATGTATTTATAATAACAATATCAGCTTCTTTTAGAGCTTCTTTATAACCATTATTTACGAGTTTATCTCGCATAACATTTGATTCATAATCATTTACTTTACAACCTAATGTATATATTTTAAATCTCAAACTATCACCTTTTAAACAATAAAAATTAACATATTAAAATGTTATTAATTTTATATTAATATAAAGTTATTTGTTTGTCAACAGATTTATTCATCAAAAAATTTATCTATTCTAACATCTAAAACAACAGAAATCTTATATAGTGTTGTAAGTGATATATTATTTCTATCATTAACAGCTTCTATTCTTTTTAAATGGTCAGGTGTTACATCTATAAGTTCGGCTAAATCCATAAGTCTTATTCCTTTTTGTTTTCTATATTTCTTTATATTTTGACATATAATAGCTTTTATATTCTTATTAAAATCAACTTTCTGTGGCAAAATATCACTCTCCTATTTAATTATAGATGTTTAAAAGCAATAAATATGTGACCTTTTATGCCAAGCGACATTTTCACATCTATATATGATTAAATGATACTTCTAATATCAATATACTTATATATTATGTTATTATAGCCTTATTGTAAAAAACAACTTTTAAGTTAAATAAAGTTGATAATGGTATTTTTAAATATTAATAAAAAAAATTAGTGGTTAAACTAATTAATTATATTTTCCAATTTGTAAGTTTTGTTTTCAAGAATTCTTCAAAGACTGGTAGTCCATATTCTTTATTGTAATAATTTGGAAATTCATTTAAATGAGCTAAAGCTATTTTAGCTGTTTTAGTTAAATCGTCGTTTGTAACATTGGTTTTTGGGTTAACTGTTCCATGTTCAAGTTCTATATTGATACCTGTTAAAAAATCATCAACTGTATATTTATCAAACGAAACTCCTAAAGCTTCTGCTATAAAAAGTGCATCATTAACATTAAACATATAATCACCACAATATTATATGGCTGATATATTATTTTGTAACTAGTTTTTCTTTATTTTTGACATATAATCTTACTACATAACCACATTTAATATAAATAACTTATAGAACCAAGGATAGTGTTTATTCTGTTCTATAATAACTTTTTCCTATTACAAATTCATTTTCTAAAAATATGGGTACTTTTTGTTTCATTATAATCTTAGCATTTCCAGTTAATATAAACAATCTAAATTCAAAATTTATTATTAAATTCTTCTAGTATATATTGTTGCCAATTTCTATACATCTTTTTAATATAATCCTTAGCATTCACCCATATTAATTTATGATCTTCTTCTATAGGTTCTTTTACTTTTTCATCTAATTCAGCTATATATACATTTGCTATTACCTCTAAATATCCGCGTTTTAAAGAAAATATAAAAGAACCTACCTTATCAAACTCTTGAATATTTTTTATTGTATATCCTAACTCTTCAACTGCTTCTCTTTTTAGGGCATCTAACTCTGTCTCGTTTTTTTCAATTCCTCCACCTAGAAAAAAGTTCTTCGTTCCTTCTTTTATTATTCCAATCTTATTATCTTCTTCTCTTATTATGATAGCATAAGAACCTGGTCTTTTTCTATACTCTATATTTTCTTGTTTATTATTAATATATTTCATATTTTTCTCTCCTTTTATTTAAAATAACTATAAATAATTATATTACATACTCATAATATAATTTTTCTACTGTTTTAATTTTTATCAATTAAATTCTTTTAAATATTATATTTTGTATAGTGATTTTATATTAACAAAATCATGTTTTCTATTAGGATAAATAGATACTTAAATAAATCAAACATTTTATAAAATATTAAAAGTGATATCAAAGTTATCTATTAAATATTTTACTTTATATGAGTATTTGAATCTATAGTTATTATCTTTCATTCATATCTTCTTATTATATCTATATTTGAATGAGAGTTTTCTAAGCTATGTATTTATTTCTCTTTTTTTATCTTTCTTTATTAATGATAAGAGTATTTTATCTAATATTTTTCTAAATTCAAACTTTTTAAATTCGTTTCGATTACTGTATAGTTAGTAAAAATTATTTAATCAATACCTTTTTTTCCATACATTATATAATCATTTATAATTGATACATATCAGGTTATATAGTTGTGTAAATGAAAAATCTTTCATATATCTAACTATCTTTCTAATTGTTTTAAAAGTTATAATTAGATTAATATAAAAATATAGATACAATTATATATCATTTAAGATATTCTATATAATAAAATATAGCATTTTATGATTTTGCCCTTTTATCCATTATATTAAATATGTAATATGTACCACCTGCAAACAAGATCATTATACTCATAGTACTAAATATATTTACTCCATCATTATGTTGTTTTATTTTTTTAGTCCTATTTTTAAATTTGACATTATTTCCTTTATATTTGTCTTTGAAATTCATATTTTTTTGACTATATTTTAAATTATTGAAATCAGGAATAAAATTTTTGTATAAATTCTTGTTAGCTAAAGAAATAATACCAAATATAGAAATTATAATATATATCACTAAAACTAAAAATCCAACATTATTATTTTTAGTAATATTAAATTTTTTCTTTATATAATATATTATACTTTTCAAATGAAATCCTACATGAATTGCTATTAATACTAATAGCCACCAAGATAAAAAATTATGTATCTTCTTAAACACACCCCTATTACTAACTAATAGTTGGCCAAACAGAAAATTAGAAATAAGTATACCTGTTACAATTATTCCTATAACGAGTAATATTAAAATAACATCTAGAACAAATAATACTTTATTCCTTTTTTTAGTTGCTTGTTTAATAAATTACTTCCTATAGATTTTATCGATCCTATATTTAATATTTTATGGATAATAAATATTACAAATATACATAATCCTAATACTTCATGTAATTTTATTCCAGTAATACTAGTGTGCATTATAAAAATAATCATAATAATCATAACAATATCTACAGCTATTTTAATTTGTCTTGTTATACTATTTTTTTTATTAACCATTTTATCAAATCCTTTTTAAAGTCTACTATTTTTTACACCTAATTATTATTATAATACTTTTCTAATAATTAATCTATAATCCAACAATAATTTTTAGTGTTATCATATCTATTGGTTCTTCTTTTATCATTCTTCCACCATATAGTAATTCAAGCATTGTACAATCAAGTTTTTCTGCTAACAAACTAAACATAGAAATATCTGGCATAGTATTACCATTTTCCCATCGACTAATGGACTTATTTGTTACTTTCAATTTTTCTGCTAATTCTTCCTATGTCATTTTATTTTTTTACGAAGTTCTGCAATAAATTTACCTATTTTTTCTTGATCCATATTTATCCTTCTTTCCAAAAAATATACATTATTTATAGAAAACTTAACAGGACAGAAAGCGAGAAATCAACAAATTATATTAATAATGTTTGAAATAATAGTAATAAACAATTCTTAAAAGAAAGTGCTATATAGACTATTATTTATACACATTTTTTAAATACTCCTCTAAATAGTATTAAGCACAAATACAATTATATTTAAAAACATGACAGCTGAAGATACTATACCCGCTATTAAATCACCTTTGTTCCTATCATATTTATATTTACAGCAATAGAAAAGTCCATTATAACCACATAACATACTGATAAAACCATGTGTATCTAAACCCTTTATTTCACAATATATAATTAATATTATAGCTATAAAAGAAAGTGCAACTACGCCTTTTTTTGTAGCTTTTAAATCGTTTAATTGGGAAATGTTAATAATATTCTGATCTGCCTTATTTTTTAAATCTTCATCTTTAATATGCTCTGCTGAAAGTATTTCATTTATAGAAACCCCTAATATTTGACTTAATGGTTTTAATAAAGACATATCCATTAAACAGATTCCCCTCTCCCATTTGCTCACTGCATTTATACTTACACCTATTTTTTCAGCGAGTTCTCCTTGAGTAAGTTCCTTTTGTTTTCTTGTTTTAGCAATAAATTTACCTATTTTTTCTTGATTCATATTTATCCTTCTTTCCAATAACAATCTTATCATTAACATACAATAAAGTACACATACCCATGGTTTAATTAATTAAATTGTATTTTTAATATCTATTTGGCACTATCAAAGTTCAGAATATCAAATACTATGAACTTTATCTATATAATAATCGCTTAAAATGCAAGTTTCAACCTCAATGGTGCGTTATTGAGTTCTTATTTAAACTCTCCCCATTGGCATTTTCATTATATCAAATGCCACTCTAAATAGCCATATCATATTTTCTATTTTTAGTAACTTCCGATTAATTTTTTATTTAAGTTTGACTAATTTTTGAGTAACTTTTGTATTTGGCAATATTGATTTCTAGGTTTTACAAGGCTTTGCGATATTTCTTAAATTTATTATTTATAAATTCCATGCTTTCTTGTATCAAAAAAACGTCTTTTAAAATTTCTAATAAAATAACTATTTCTGAATAACTTCCGTTTTGTTTCCATTAATAACTTTTATTTCAAGCCATAAAAAAAGAGGCTATCATTTTTGATAACCTCTAAATATTAACTGCTTTACAAATTGTAATTTGTTATTTTAACTATTAACCAATTAAAAATTCTAATAATAGAAATACTATAAAAGCTATTACTGCCGATAATAGAGTCAATAAAAATCTTTGATATGGGATTTTAGCTTTTTCTTCTATTTTTTCATCATGAGTTAAAGATTTATTTTCATAGAATGAAACTATTTCTTTGTATGTTTGAAGATTGTATTCCTTTTTGATTTTTTCTAATCTAAAAGCTGTAACAATTGTAATAATAGTAAAAAATATCCAAATAATTATTCCAATATTTTTAAAAAATTTTAGTAATGGATATGCACTTATTATCATTATAATTAATTCTAATGTGTAAATCCATGATAACACTATAAATCCTTTTCTTTCAGTTTCATTAATTGTTGTTTTCATTTTTTCTATATCTCCTTCTATTAAATTATCTAGAGATACATCAAATATATTACTCAATAATTTTAAGCTATTAACATCAGGATATGTTTTATCATTCTCCCAATTAGAAATCGTTTGTCGAGAAGTATAAACTTTATCTGCAAGTTCTTCTTGTGATAAATTTGTTTTTTTCCTAAACTTCTTAATTCTATTTCCTAATTCCATTTTGCACCTCCATTAACAATTTATCATGAAAAATAATAATTGTCTGTCAAAGGTCTTTTACATTAGATCTATAAATTGTAATTTATTATATTAACTGTATTGAAGTACTCATTTTTTTATTAATCCATCTGGCGTTAGAATATAAAGAGAATTTACCACTTCATCAATGTATTTTCGATCATGAGATACACTAATTATAGTACCCTTATATTCATTTAAAGCTTTTCTAATAACTGGATTTGATAATGGGCTTACATTCCTTGTTGGCTCATCAAGTATTAAAACATTGCACTTATCTAATGCTAATTTAATAAGAAATAGTTTTGCTTTTGTCCCATTACTTAAATCCTTAATATTACTAATCATTTCATCTCTAGTAAATTTCATGTTCCCCAAAAACATTCTTGCTTTTGTAATTTCATCTTTACTACCATTAGGGCATATAAAATCTAATACATATTTATAACTATTTAAGATATCGCCATAGGTTTGTGGCATATAACCAACTTTAATATCATTTCTATCTTTTAATTCATTATAAATTAACTTTATTAATGTAGACTTTCCAACACCATTTTTACCTATAAAACATAAATGAATATTACCAATTATATCTAACTTTATATTTTTAGATAGAACTTTATCAGATACTATTAATTCATCAATATTTAAATTGATTATGTTTTTTGTTCTTGGTATTAGGGCATCTTCAAAAAAGATATTAATACTTTCTTCAACATCTGGAACTTCAGTTAATTCAATATCATCTAATTTTTTCTCTTGTGACTTTAATGTATGCATTTTTTTCTTTAACACTGCAGCACCATGTGGATCAGATCTTGAAATTGTATTCTGCTGATATTCAACTTTTTGCATTACTCTTTGTAATTTTTGTTGTTGCTTATTAAACTCCCTTTTTTCTGTTCTTGCGACTTGTGTTTGTTTTTCAATCTTTTTAAGCCTTTGTTCAACATAAGTATCATAATCAATTTTTAGTAATGTATGCTTGCATTCTGTTTTCTTTTTGATTTGTTCTAAATGTAAAATCATATTAGCCGTATTAGTGAGTAATGTTTCATCGTGTGAAATATACATGATTGGCTTATTTGTATTATTAATAAATTTTTCCAACCATTCTAATGTTTCAATATCTAAATCATTAGTAGGCTCATCTAAAAATAAAATATCATATTCATTTAAT
>CAYTKH010000010.1:0-21955 GCA_964438315.1 uncultured Muribaculaceae bacterium
CTACAAGTACTTATAGTACTGATAATACCGTCTTGGGATTTTCATGTGGCTCAGGTAAGAAATATAAACAATGTTGTGGAAAATAACTTAAAAACCCTTTATTTATAAGAACTTTAAAGGACTTTAGAAAGACTAAAATTAATAAGTTTTTTGTCCAAATAGGTCAAAATGGTACTTTTGTCTACATAATTTCAAAAAAGCAACAAAAACTCTGTAAGCCCTTGTACTAAAAGGCTTGTATGCGTATACAAATTGAGAAGTTTATGGCAAATGTATTAACTAGGAAAAGAGGAAAGGTATATGAATATCAATTTGAAATTGCCCCAAGATGGAAAAATTTGTTTCAAGATAATAATAAATGAAAAAAGCAAAAAATAAAAATTGTGATGAATTTTATTAATTCAGTTCTTTTATTATTTTTATCACTAAAATTCCTACTATAATCTGATGCTAATTCAGCTTCAGACAGACAATAAATTTAAAATTATCAAAGTCATCAATTATTTTTTTTAATAGCTTTAATGTTACTTATTTGTTAGTATTCTAAGAAAAAGTATTAAAAGAAAGTTGAATACCATCACTATTCATAAATAGTCCAATACCAACAATTATTTTCTTTACTTTATGTAAAATACTAAAAAAAATAGATATTTAAATATCTTAAAATAAGTTGTCATTTTAAATATATTTTGATAAAATAATGGTAACAAAGTTGGAAAGAAGGAAAAATATGATAAGACAAAATATCTCGGGGGGGGGGTATTAGACCCTAATTTAAAAGGAACAAAAGGTTTTACATTAATAGAACTATTAGCAGTAATAGTAATATTAGCTATTATAGCATTAGTTGCTACACCAATAGTATTAAATATAATAGAAAGGGTTAGAAAAAGTTCAGCTGAATCAAGTGCAATAAGTTATATGGAGGCAATAGAAACATATATTGTAACAAGTGAAATAGATAATGGAGGATTACTATTATTAGATGAAAATACAAAATATAATGTAACAGATAGTACGATAGTCAATAATAAAAATTATTTAGCCATAAATGATTTAGTTGATTTAAAAGGAAGTAGACCAACTGGAATAGAAGATTATATAACCTTAGATGGTAAAAAGAGTGTTGATGAAGGAAGATTAACTATAAATGGATATATAATAATAATTAAAGAAGGAAAAATAATAAGTACAAGTAAAACAAAAAATATTAAAATAGATAGTATAACTTTAAATTATTTAAATCAAACAATGGAAAAAGGAAGTACTTTTACTTTAAAAGCAATATTTGCACCAGTAGATGCAAGCAATCAAAGTGTTACATATAAAAGTAGTGATGAGAGTATTGTAACAGTAGATGAAAAAGGAATAGTAAAAGCAGTAGGAAAAGGAATTGCAAAGATAATAGTAACAAGTAAAGAATATAAAAATAAAAAAGCCGAATGCAGTATTGAAGTGATATTACCAGTAGAAAGACTAGTTTTAGATAAAGAGACTGCTGAAATATTAATCGGTGAAAAAATTCAATTATCAGCTAATTATTTATCCAGTAATCCAATAAACGGAGCTTTAGAATGGACAAGTAGTGATAATAGTATTGCCTATGTAGATAGTAATGGTCTTGTAACTGGAATTAGTGCAGGGGAAACAATAATAACAGCGAAAACGATAGGTGGAATAAAAGCAACGAGCAAAATAACAGTAAAGACAGTTGAAGCAGAATCAATAGAATTAAATAAAACTAGCGAAAATATGGAGATTGGTGACACTTTAACTTTAATTCCAACTATATTACCAGTTAATGCGACAAATAAAACAGTTATATGGACGAGTAGTGATCCTAGTGTTGCAACTGTAGAAAATGGAGTCATAACAGCGATAGATGTAGGTAGTGCTATAATAACGGCGGAAACGATAGAGGGAATAAAAGCATCAACCAAGATAACAGTAAAGACAGTTGAAGCAGAATCAATAGAATTAAATAAAACTAGCGAAAATATGAAAATTGGTGACACTTTAACTTTAATCCCAACTATATTACCAGCTAATACGACAAATAAAACAGTAATATGGACGAGTAGTGATCCTAGTGTTGCAACTGTAGAAAATGGGGTCATAACAGCGATAGGTGTAGGCAGTGCTATAATAACGGCAGAAACAAGTAATGGTAAAATGGCAGCTGTAATTATTACAATAAAAGGTTATTTAGCAGATGCCGTAAAAAAGGGGGATTATGTAGCCTATGATGCTGGCAAATGGCCAAGTTCAACCAATCTTCCTTCTTCAACTTGTTCTAAAACTAACAAAACCTCTAATTCAACATGTTTTGGTGGATATACAGAGGGAAAAAATAGAGGTGAAAGTGTAGCTAAGTGTTATAGTGGAAATGTAACTTTGAAAGGATGGAGAGTATTAACTGTTAATAAAACCTCTAAAGTTGTAACTTTAGTCCATGCTGGACATCCAGAATGCTTTTATCATAAAACAGGTGGATATCAATCACAATCTCTGGCTGCATTTAGTGATAGAGCTTTAAAAATTTATTTAAATAGTGATTATGCAACAGGAGCTCATATAATGAATTCAGGTGAAGCAAAAGCTATAACAGGTTCAACAGCTAATACGACTAACGATTTAAGAACAATAGGTGATAAATATTATCTTGCAACGAAATATGGGAGTTATTGCTTAACAGCTATTAATAGTAATGGTGGCGGCTTTATTAACGAACAAAACATGGTAGAAGGTATTCGTCCTGTAATAGTCTTAAAAGCTTGTTTAAAAACATCAGGTAAAGGAACTGATTACGTTGGACAAAGTGGTGCATGGATACTTGATAATTCTGAATGTTAAGAATATAGTAAATAATAATTGGATTTTCAAAATTATGAGTAAATAGTTAAAAATCTAGTAATTTCAAACATTAATTTTCTAAGCTTCTTTTTTGAAAGTATTTAATATTATTAAAATCATCTATTTTGAGACGTGTAAATAAGATTTTGAATTGTATTTTCTACTTTATGAATATATGTTAGAAATATTAAATTTAGCTATTTCCCCATTTTATTGTAATACCGAGGAGTATTAAATATTTTAGTGAACCTTTACAAAATATTATTTTTAATTTACAATAGTAATAGGTGATAAAATGAATATAGGAATTGCAACTGACCATAGAGGTACTATAATAAAAGAAGAACTTATGAAATTTTTAAAAGACTATAATGTTATAGACTATAGTGAAGATTCTAAAGAAGGGGATGATTACCCTATCTATGCATTTAGAATCGGTGAAGCTATTAAAGATGGTAAAATTGATTTTGGAATATTACTATGTGGTACAGGAATCGGTATGAGTATAGCTTGTAATAAAGTTAAAAGTGTTAGATGTGCAAAAGTTGATAACGTAGAAGAAGCAAAACTAACAAGAATAGATAATAACAGTAATGTAATAGCATTATCTTCTAAAAAAAGTATTAAGGAATTAGAAGAAATAATAATTACTTTTTTAAATGAACCTTTTACTAACATAGAAAGACACAGTCGTAGAATTGGACTTATAGATAACTATGAATGCTAAAACGATTTTGTATATTTTTGTAACACCATTAGTATTATGGTCGTTAGATAGCATTAATATAAATGGAATATTTAAAAAAAATCGTTATTATCAAGCTAGATTATTTTATTTAATTATAACATTTGCATTAACGTATTTAACAGTCAATTTTTTCTACGATTTCTTTACCTATTCAAAATTTGTTTAATTCGACATTAAAAGACAATAATTTTGTCTTTTTTTTCGTATACTAAAAATGGTGATACCATGAAAAGAGTCATTGCAATAATATTACTTATTATATTAATTCCATATTTAGTAGTAACATTTTTTATAAAAGATGAAAATATAAAATTTAGTATTGTATCAAATCAAATAGTTCGCATTAAAAGAGAAAAGAAAAATGAAATAATTCAAGTTCCATTAGAAGAATATGTAGTACATGTGGTATCAGGAGAGATGCCTGTATCATTTGATTTAGAAGCCTTAAAAGCACAAGCTGTAGCAGCTAGAAGTTATGTTACAAGAAAAATGAATAAAAGAAAAGATAAAGAATATGATGTTGTTGATACAGTATCAGATCAAGTGTATTTAGATGATGCAACTCTTAAAAAAAATTGGGGTAAAAACTACGAAAAAAATTTAAATAAAATTAAAAAAGCAGTTGTTGAAACAAAAGGAGAATATTTAACTTATAATGGTGAAGTAATACAAGCTTTCTTTTTTTCAACGAGCAGTGGCAAAACAGAAAACAGTGAAGAAGTATTTACGAGTGCTCTACCATATTTAGTAAGTGTAGATTCATCATGGGATGATATTTCGCCAGTATTTAATGATTCAAAAACGATGAGCTTGATGGATTTTTATACTAAGTTAAATATTTCCTATAAAAAAGAATTAAATTTTAAAATTAAAGATTATAATAAATCAGGAACAATAAAAAATGTACTTATCAATGGTAAAACATTTAAAGCCACTTTAGTTAGGACAAAATTAGGATTAAGATCAGCTAATTTTAACATAAAACAAGAAGGTTCAAATGTTATCATAGATACTAAAGGATTTGGTCACGGAGTTGGAATGAGTCAATATGGAGCATTAGCAATGGCAAAAAAAGGTAAAAAATATGATGAAATATTGAAATATTATTATAAAGGTGTTGAAATTACAAAAATGTAGTATAAAATTCTTCATTTAAGCCAAACTTAAAATAGAGGTGAGAAAATGAAGGTTAGAAGATTAAAAAAATCAGTTATTTATGGTTTATATGCAGTTAGTTTATTTGCATTTTTTGGGACAATCTACTTAATAGAAAGTAGTATCAGTAAAAAAGATTTTAAAAACAAAAAACCAGAATATACTTATGTATCTAAGTCAATCTTTGATGATACTCTTAGTGTAGTCGCAAGTGAAGCTAAAATAATAAAACCATATACAGATAATAGTCTAAAAATATTAAAGAAGTACTATAATTATCAAGATGCTGAATCCGAACAACAAAAATCAATTATCTACTATGAAAATACCTATATGCAAAGTAGTGGTATATCATATGGTGGTAAGGACGATTTTGATGTCGTTTCAGTGTTAGATGGTACTGTTATATCAGTAAAAAGCGATAATATTGTTGGAACAACTATTGAAATTAAACATTCTGATGATGTAATAAGTGTATATCAAAGCTTAGATAATGTTACAGTTAAAGAAAATGATACTGTAAAAAAAGGTCAAGTTATTGGTAAAGGTGGTATTTCTAATATTAATAAAGACTTAGGAAAACATGTCCATTTTGAAATTTTAATAAAAGGTAATGCTATAAATCCAGAGAATTGTTACAATAAATCATTATCAGAATTATAGGAGTCATGCTCCTTTTTTTGGTATAAAATAAAGCACTTTCTATATAATTTATTAGAGGTGTTAAGATTGATTGATATAAAAAAAAGAGTTTTAGAAGAAACGGAATATATTCTAAAAACTGGTTATACTATAAGAGAGATAGCAAATTATTTTCATGTATCAAAAAGTACTGTACATAAAGATTTACATGAGAGATTAAAATATATTGACAAAATAAAATATGAAAAAGTAGATAAAATTCTTAGGTACCATACTGATATTAGACATATTAGGGGAGGAGAATCGACAAGGAAAAAATATTTAAATGCAAATTAGTTAAAAAAAGTGCTAAATTATGGTATAATAATTAAAGTGTAGGAGGAATAAAATGTTTTCAAAAGATATAGGAATAGATTTAGGAACAGCTAATGTATTAATTTATATTAAAGGACAAGGAATTGTACTAAATGAACCAAGTGTTGTAGCAATTGATTCAGAAACAAAAAGACCTATTGCGGTAGGTAATAAAGCACGGGATATGCTAGGTAGAACACCTGGCAAAGTAACAGCTATAAGACCTATGAAAGATGGTGTTATCGCTGACTTTGTAATTACAGAGATGATGCTTAATCATTTTATAAGAGAAGTAAACGGTAAAAGTTTACTAGCTCGTCCTAGAATACTAATTTGTTGTCCATCAAATATCACACAAGTTGAAAAGAATGCAATAAAGGAAGCGGCCGAAAAAATAGGAGCACGCAAAGTATTTTTAGAAGAAGAACCTAAAGTAGCTGCAATAGGTGCTGGCATGGATATATCAAAACCAAGTGGCAATATGGTTATTGATATTGGTGGTGGAACTACCGATATAGCGGTTTTATCATTAGGTGGAATAGTAAATAGTTCTTCTATTAAAGTAGCTGGTAATGCTTTCGATAATGATATTATTAAATACATTAAAGAAAAGTACAAACTTCTTATCGGTGATAGAACTGCTGAAGAAATTAAATTAAGAATAGGTACTGTATTTTTAAATGGTGCTAAAGAAAAGATGGAAGTTAGAGGAAGAGATTTAGTTACAGGATTACCACATACTATAAAAATTACAAGTGAAGAAGTAGAAGAAGCTTTAAGGGAAAGTGCCTATATCATTGTTCATACCGCTAAAAGTGTATTAGAACAAACACCTCCAGAATTAGCTTCGGACATTATCGATAAAGGTATTGTTATAACTGGTGGAGGAGCTTTAATTAGTGGATTTGATCAGTTATTATCTCATGAACTTAAAGTACCTGTGTTTATAGCAGAAAGTCCACTTACATGTGTAGCGGAAGGTACAGGTATACTACTCGATAATCTGCATTTATTAGATAAGTAAGGGTATCATTGATATTCTTTTTATTTTGTTTAGAATTTAAATTGGCAATTTAGTTTATAACAAATATACTAAACTTAAAGTTTTTAATTATTATTCTACTTTTAGTCGGTTGACTTTACTTCATACATTAAGTATATTTGAAACTAGGAGGGATTATAAATGAATTATGATAAAATAGGGGATTTTATTGCAACTAAAAGAAAAGAAAAAGGATTAACTCAAAAAGAATTAGCAGATAAATTAGGAGTAACTGATAAGGCAGTATCAAAATGGGAAAGGGGCTTAGGGTGTCCAGATGTATCCATATTAGAAATACTAGCAGATAATTTAGGTGTATCAATTCTTGAGGTGTTAAAAGGTAGGATAATTGAAAATGAAATTGTAAAGATTACAGAAGCTAATGATTATATAAAAGAAACTATTGATTATTCAAATAAGACAACAATCAGTAATGTTAAAAAAGTTGTAAACACCATAATATTTTCAACAGTAATATTTATTGGTGTACTACTATTTATTTTCAACATTAACAATGTTATCTATCAAAATATTAAGGCTGAATACCATTTTAAAGATATTAAAAAGTACGATGAAAAAATTGCCATTTTAAAAGACAATATTAGTAAAATTAAGCGAAATAAAGGGATTTATGAAATTGATGATTATGATGAAATAGTAAAAAATTTAGAATATTCATTTGATGTATTATCATCATCAGTAATGTTAGGATATGGTAAAATAAAAGAAGTCAGTTTAAATGATTTGATATATTACTATAATGATGAAAGTTTCTCAAATTTATTATATATTACTGTTTACCGAATATTGCTAAAATACGATGAAAGTATCCAA
This sequence comes from uncultured Muribaculaceae bacterium, assembly GCA_964438315.1. GTDB lineage: Bacteria > Bacillota_I > Bacilli_A > RF39 > UBA660 > HGM10857. Next base: position 7,629 of record CAYTKH010000010.1, read on the forward strand.
AAAGAATATGATAGAGATATTGGAGCTCTAGTATTATCGGTATACTCTAGTAATGACAGTCCATTTAAATTAGCATATCAATACAAACTAGATTTACAAATAGCGGATTATAAATCAGAAATAGAAAGAATGATGAAGAGATATGAAGTTAAATTTAGATACAATGTCGATACATGTTTAAGATTAACCGAATTAATCATGAAAGTAGGTGGTATAAATGTCTAAAATATTAGAAATCACAAAAAATATAGCATTAATATTACTACTGATATTAAATAAATTATTTTATAGCCAATATGGATTATCACTTTTACATATGCTTTATAGTTTATTAATTATTATATTAGCAATAATTACAATTAAAGATTATTATAATAAAAATACAATAAACAAAAACAGTAAGTATAATATTTTAATGTTGATTATAGAACTTGTAATGATATCTATACTACTAAGAGTTTTATACGATACAAACTTTGCATACAATATAACAACTAGTAATGATTCAAGTTATTTAGAAAAGGTTGAAGAAATAAATATAAATTATTTGGAACAAAATTTGTACTATTTTATAATACTAACTATAATGGGATTAATTTATAGAAAAATAAATATGAGTCCACAAAAAAGAAAATTACATTTTATGACAAGTATACTACTTATTACTAATATAGCTACAGTTATACCATCAATAAGTTGTTTAAATGGTTATATTTATGCTATATGGTATTTAATCTTTATTTTGACACTTATAGTATTAGAAGTATTTAGGTTAATAAAGGATAATGGAAAAAGAAAAGATTATCCAATATACATATGTTTTTTCTTTAATACATTAGCTATAATTTGTGTAATTGTTAATTTATGTGTAAATTATTAAAGATAAATATTATATTTTAAGGTACATATATTAAGTACCTTTTAATTGTAATATAATAGGCAATTATAGAAATTTTTCTTAGTGTAATTATTACTCAAAATTTATTTTAATAGACATTATAAGATATATCGTGTATAATTAACATAGGTGGTTTTATGACAGAAGTAATTTTATTTAAAATGTTTAGTATGGTTATAGTGTCATTTTTTGTAGTAATTCTTATTATGCCATACATAAAGAAGATAGCAGTATCTATTAATGCTGTAGATATTCCAAAAGGTAGACATATTCATGATAAAGTTACACCTAAACTAGGTGGGTTAGGAATATTTATAGGTTTTTTAGTCGGATACATGATTTTTGGTACTCCTAGTTCAGTAATGAATGCAGTACTTATAGGAAGTTTTATAATTATCATAGTTGGTGTTGTTGATGATATATGTACATTGCCACCATTACCCCAGTTTTTAGCTCAATTATTTGCAGCATGTGTTATTGTCTTTTATGGAAAGCTATTAATTACAAATATAAGTGCATTTGGAATAAATATTGATTTTTACTTTTTATCTTATCCAATTACTATCTTTTTTATAGTAGGATGTATTAATTGTATCAATTTAATTGATGGGTTAGATGGATTAAGCGGAGGTATAAGTTCTATTTATTATTTAACTGTAGGTATTATATGTGCAATTAAGATGAAATTTGGTTTAGATTTTGTTTTAACCTTTGTTATGTTAGGATCAACTTTAGGCTTTTTGGCGTATAATTTCTATCCTGCTAGTGTCTTTGCAGGTGATGCTGGTTCTAATTTTATGGGATTCATAATATCGGTAATTGCTTTACTAGGTTTTAAAAATGTTACTCTTACATCTTTATTAATACCACTTTTAATATTGGGTTTACCTATATTAGACACTTTATTTGCTATTTTACGTAGATTAATTAAAAAACAACATATAACTGAAGGTGATGCATCACATCTACATCATCAATTAATCCATAGAAACTTAAGTACAAGTCAAGCAGTATCTATTATATATATAATAGACGGACTATTTGCATCAGCTTCTATTATGTATGTAATTGGTGATAGAAAATTAGGGTATATCATATACAGTTTATTAGTTGTTATTGTTCTTATAATTATTTTTAAAACTAATATTATATTTGACCATGAAAAAATTAAACAAACTAAGCATAATTAATGCTTTTTTGTTTACAATAAAAATGGTGATATGAATGGAATTATTACAAGTTACTATAAGAAGTTTGATTTCCCTAACAACTTTGTTTTTTGTTACAAAATTATTAGGAAAAAAGCAAGTATCAGAATTAAGTTTGTTTGATTATGTAATAGGATTATCTATCGGTAATTTTGCAGCTGAAATAACAATTAATATGGATGTTAATTTAATTAATGGATTACTAGCTATTGTAATATTTGGAATGGTTGCATATATAATATCTATATTAACTATGAAGAGTATGACATTAAGAAGACTAGTTATAGGTGTACCTACTATACTTATGGAAAACGGCAAATTAATTGAAGAGAATATGAAAAAAACTAAGTTTGATATTAATGATTTTTTAGAAGAATGTAGAAATAATGGTTATTTTGATTTAAGTGAAATAGAATATGCTATTGTAGAAGCTAATGGAAAAATAAGTATTTTACCAAAGGCTTTAAATAAACCTTTAACTCCTAAAGATATGAAAATTAAAGTTGATAAGTCATCATTAGTTGCTAATGTTATTATCGATAGTAAAATTCTTAAAAATAACTTAAAGAATATTAATAAAAGTAAAGAGTGGTTAGATAAAGAACTTAAAATAAAGGGTTATAAAGATTACGATAAAATATTATTAGCAACTGTTGATAATAATGATAAATTAGTAGTTTATGAGAGAAATTATAATATGAAAGTGTCTAATGTGTTAGAATGACACTTTTTTAATGTGTAAAGTAAATATAAAATTCGTATAATATAACTTATTAAAAATATATGATACTGTTATAATATTAATAGGAATATGGGAGTGATTTTATGTATTGTAAAAATTGTGGTAACAAACTAAGTGATGACACAAATTTTTGTCCAAAGTGCGGGATGGTAGTTGAAAATAATAATATAGGTATGGTTGAAACTAACGTTAATAATGCTATAAATGAAAATATGAATAATATGAGTATGAATAATAATGTAGTTAATAAAAATCAAATGGAAAATTCAAATCAAACATTTAATACAAATCAAACTGTTAATGCACCTCAGATGAATAGCATACCTCAATCCAAACGAAAAAATAAGGGTGTTGTAATAACAGTTTTAATTGTAGCAGTAGTAGCAACTGTAATGATTTTAATTTCTCAAAAGCCAAAAGATGATGAATATTCTGATAATAATAATTATTCTACAAGTGAAGATAATAATAACAATAATAATGCTAATAACAATACTAACAATAATAACAGTGGCACTAATAACAAGGTAAAAGGTAACTATTCAAGAGAAGTATTCTCAAATAATTCATTTAATTATATCACAAACTACGACACAGCTGTTTTCAAATTTAACAATGATAGTACTTTTAAAGTAGATTATAAAAATGGAAGTACGTATACTGGAACATATGAAGTATATAATGGTTTTTATATTTCTGTAAAAGCTAATGAAATAAAAGAAGATGTAACTATAACAAATGGTAAAGTAATGGCCGAAGAAATAAAAAGAGTAACAAATGAAATGATGACTACTACAGAAGATATGCTTAACACATATTTACTATGGATAAAAACTAATGATGGAATATTACAGCCATTTGCAGTTAAATATGACCCAAAAACAAATACAGGAACAGCTATAAATATTTTAGGTATAACAAAGGGTTCATTTAATCTAAAGCAATAAGTGATTAATAAATTGATTTGATAGGTTTGAGTGAAATCAACTTTACTAAAGACTTTTATTAATAATTTTTTGAAACTTGGTTATAATATAAATGAAAGTATATAAACACTTTCACATTAAAGTCTAGAGATTTTATTTTTCTAGACTTTTTAATGTGTAAAGAGAAAGTAAATATATAATATATTATTTTATTTGTTAATACGATTATGTTATAATTTAGCTAGGAAGTGATAATGTGAGACATTTTTGCGCATCAGTATTTGTTATAAATCCAGAGGATAAAAAAATATTATTAACAAAACATAAGAAATTTAATAAGTGGACTCAACCAGGTGGTCATATCGAACATGATGAAGCATTTGAAGAGACAGCTTTAAGAGAAACATATGAAGAAACAGGTATAAAAGTAAAATTACTAGGTGAAAGGTTTCCTAGAGAAGATGACTATATAAGACCTTTAGGTATTCAAAAAAATAGAGGAACACAAGGTGATGTCCATATAGATGTTATCTATGCAGCTATACCTGTTGGTAACACTGAACCAAAGGTTAGTTTCGAAAGTACCAATGTTAAATGGTTTTCTAGGGAAGAATTAGAAACTCTAAATTGTTTTCCGGATATTAAAATAACATATGATTATGTACTTAAAAATTATATAAAATAAAAAACTAATATTTATTTTTAATATTAGCGATAGTATCGATTACAATATCGATATCTTTTTTCTTTTTAATAACCTTAACAAAGACATATGTCCCTTTTTTATATTCTTTATTTATTTTTGAATCATTTAATAATCTACAGGCTAAAATGTTTTTTTCTTTTGAATATACTAAAGCTCTACCCCATATAAGTTCAGAATTTTTATTGAACTCAAAGTATAGTTCTAAATCATCAGGATATAATTCATGTCTAAATTCATCTATAATTTTCAATCCACGTACTTCTAATATTGGTAGATTGCTATAGTATTTATCAGCTATTTCCTTTTCAATTACATCTAAATTAATTATTTTTTTAATTGTACTATCATTTACTAATGAAAATTTTATTTTTTTTAGTATATCATTATATATAACTACGTCTTTAGTTATGAATTTATCCTCTATATATAAAGATTTATCTTCATGATAAATGTTACCTACTAATCTAGCACATAATCCTCTTTCGTGGTCGATATATATGTATGCTAGAATAACAGCTTCTTCTAAATCTAAATTAAGTACTTTATTTATTTTTTTTATATATTTTTCCTTTTCAATAGCAATCCATTTTTTATCTAAATTTCTAAAGCTCTCATCTAAAAGTCTCATAACACACCTCTATTTAAACAAATTATCTATTTCTTTATTTAACTTTCTTTTTATTTTTTTATTAAATTTTGTTCTGAATTGATTACTGAATATATATAAAATAGCCACGCATATAACAATTAGTACAATTTTTAATATATCGCTTTTTTTTATATCTTTCTCATCACTCCATATATTTAATTTATTTTTTTTAGCATTTTTTTCACTTTCTTTTAATATATCTACATATTTATAATCATTATAAATATATGCTACTTTAGCTAGTCCTTCTTCTATTATTTTCTTTTGAAGTAAGTAATCATCTATAAATATCCATGCTAGTGTCCTATCATATTTGTCTTTCTTATCTATATCATATTCAATTTCTATTTTTTTTGCATTATTTAATAATCGACAAGTATATTCACTAGCTTCTTTACCATATGGTTCAATTTTACCTTTTGTCTCTGGCGTATCTATAGCAAGAAACCTAACTTTTGTATTTTTATTGTTTATTATAAAATAAGCTGTATCACCATCTACACATTTTGATAATGTAACTACGGTTCTATCTTTAGCATTTGTTTTATATGTAAAGATGAATAAACACATGACTATTAATAAAAAATATTTAAATTTTGACATTTGTATACCTCTTTTATATTATATAGTATTTTTTCTTTACATACAAGCAAAAACTATGGTATAATACCATAAGTTTAGGAGTTGATTTTATGAAAAATATAAGAAATGTTGCAATTATAGCACATGTTGACCATGGTAAAACTACTATTGTTGATCAATTGCTAAAAAGCTCGGGAACATTTCGTGATAATGAACAAGTAGATGTACGTGTAATGGATTCTAATGATATTGAAAAAGAAAGAGGTATTACAATTCTCGCTAAAACAACTGCTATTGATTATAAAGGATGTAGAATTAATATTCTAGATACACCAGGACATGCTGACTTTGGTGGTGAAGTTGAAAGAATTATGAATATGGTTGATGGTGTATTATTAGTTGTCGATGCTTATGAAGGTACTATGCCACAGACACGTTTTGTACTTAAAAAGGCATTAGAAGCTAAAGTAACTCCTATTTTAGTTGTCAATAAAATAGATAAGGATACTGCTAGGCCTAAGGAAGTTGTCGATGAGGTAATTGATTTATTTATCGAACTTGGAGCAGATATAGAACAGTTAGATTTTCCTGTTATTTATATGTCCGCCATAAATGGTACATCGTCACTAGAACCTGATAAAGAATCTCAAAAGCCTGGTATGGATCCAGTACTTGATATGATAGTTGATTATATAAAAGAGCCAAATGTAGATAGTGAAGGAACTTTACAATTTCAACCTGCATTACTTGACTATAATGATTACGTTGGTCGTATTGGTATAGGCGTTGTTAAAAGAGGTAAAATACATGCTAATGAACTAGTTTCATGTGTTAGAGTAGATGGTAGTATAAAACAGTTTAGAATAGCGAAGATGTTTGGTTTTATTGGCCTTAAAAGATTGGAAATAACAGAAGCAGGAGCTGGTGATATCATAGCAATATCGGGGTTGCCAGATATTTCAGTCGGTGAAACAGTATGTGAAGTAGGTAAAGAAGAGGCGTTACCACTATTACGTATTGATGAACCAACTTTGCAGATGACTTTTGGTGTAAATACTTCTCCTTTTGTCGGTAGAGAAGGTAAAAATGTAACGGCTAGAAAGATATTAGAAAGATTACAAAAAGAAACTGAAAGAGATGTTTCACTTCGCGTTGATTTGATACCAGATGACAGCGAATCATTTATCGTATCTGGTCGTGGTGAGTTACATTTATCTATTTTAATCGAAAATATGCGTAGAGAAGGCTTTGAACTTCAAGTTTCTAAGCCTGAAATAATCAAAAAAGAAATTGATGGTGTTATATGTGAACCTTTTGAAGATGTTCAAATTGATGTGCCTGAAGAATTTGTAGGGCCTGTTATTGAAGCTTTAGGTAATCGTGAAGGTTCTATGATTGGTATGGAAAATAAAGAAAATCAAGTACGTCTTAATTATATAGTACCATCTCGTGGGTTAATTGGTTTTTCAACTGAATTTATGACTATGACAAAGGGTTATGGAATTATCAATCATACCTTTAAAGAGTATTCTAAAATGGCTGGAAGTAATGTTGGTGAAAGGAAACTAGGTGTCTTAGTTTCAATGGAAAATGGCAAATCGACTGCATATGCCCTAGGGCAATTAGAAGATCGCGGTGTTATGTTTATTGAACCGGGTGTAGAGGTATATGAAGGTATGATAGTTGGTGAACATACACATGAAAATGATTTAGCCGTTAATGTTGTAAAGGGAAAAAATTTGACTAATACACGTAGTGCGGGAAAGGATCACACTGTTGTTTTAAAAAGACCTAGACTATTAAGTTTAGAATATTGCTTATATTACATAAATAATGATGAATTAGTTGAAGTAACACCTTTAAATTTTAGAATGCGTAAAAGAATTTTGAATACAACTGAAAGAAAGAAATTTGATAGTAGAAAATAAATTTCTTTTTTTTATTGCAATTATGTTGACTAGTCATAAAAAAAATGATATTCTTAAAATGAAAATTGTTTTTAATTATTAAGCAGTACCAAATTTTGTTTTTTGTGTACTGCTTTTTTTAGAATTTTATTGCAAAATATGTCGAAATTGGATGTATTTGCAAATATCAAGTTATACCCTTAATCTAGCTTTAAGTACTAAATTTAAAACTGATTAAAGAGTAAAATTATTAATTTTGGATAGAATGTGTAAAATATATTAAATATTAAGGAGAAATATTATGAAATATTTAAAAGGAACAATAATTGCATTTGCGGTAACTTTGATTTTTTCAATGTCTGTAAATGCTGCTTCATTAACTCTTTCTAATATGACTATACCTATATTTGGTGGAATATATAATAGTCCAGAGAGAGTAAAAGGTAATGATAAAAATACTCAAAAGCTTGAGACTATAAATGTTATTGATAGGCTTTCTGGAGATGGGCGTATTGTCCTAGTAAGAACTGTTGGTACACTTGCAGGAATGCCAACTACTTCATGGTATGAAACAACAAAAGGCAAAACCGTTAATTTTGGTGAAGTAAGTAGAGAAATTGGTTCATGGAAATTACAAATAAAATCCAAGAAAAGTTTACCAACAAAGGCAGGTTATTGGGGTATTTGGACATATGAATAAAAAAATAAATTAGATACTAATACAAATATAAATTTTACAATAATAATTACACATTCTATCAAATTTTATTGAGGTGGCAGTTTATGAATTTAAAACAAAAATTAAAGCAAAACAAGTACATTATTTTAACTTGTATGGTGCTTCTAACGTTAATTGGGTATTCGTTTTACCAATACTATAAAGAACAATTTTCTTATGCTAAATATTATTACTTAATCAAGGAAAATTGTTACGAAAGAAAAAATGTGGATTATGAATTATGTACAAGATATCATTTGGATGAAACTGATAAGTATATAAATGAATATATTAAAGAACTTGACCCAAAAGCCCGGTATGAAAAAATTGATGCTATAACACTTTCAGAAGGAATTATTCAACATACTTTATTTGATCAGCTTCAAATGTTTTTTCCATTAATTATTTTAATCACTTTTATAGGTACGATACATTCTGATTTTTCAAGTGGTATAGATAAAAATTATCTATTAAGGATGAAATACAAAGATTATTTAAAAAGAATAGGTAAAATTATGGTAAAAATTTCACTAATAACACCAATTTGTATAATAATAATTTTTGTACTATCGATGTTATTTACTCGCTTTAATTTTAACGTTGCAGAAGAAACTAAAACTATAGCAGTTTATGACTCTTGGAAATACAACAACATCATTATATATGGGATAATTATTTGTTTAATGCAATTTTTAATAAATATATTATACTGTAACATAGGACTTTACTGTTGTAAAAATAATCGCAGTAGACTAATCGCTATATTTATGGGTTATATTATTTTCCTAGCAGTTTTCTTATTTGTATATATTGTGGTGTATGCTTATATAATAAATAAACTATTTTTATTTGAAAATTTATCAGATTACTTTAATATTGCAGGCTTTTGGTATTTTAGTGAAAAGACAAATATTTTTCTTGCAATGATACTACCATTTATATTAGCAATTACATCATCTTTATTCATTTATAAATTATACCAAAATAAAGAGAGGGTGATTATAGAAAGTGAAAAACAAGTTTCGTAATAGGTACCAAATATTTAATTACATCGTATCATCAGAGAGATTTAAGTTTTTATTTTTATCCACATTGATGTTATCTTTTTATGGGGCCATTGGTATTTGTAATATGAATGAACCATATATAGATACAGCTATTTCATCATATCAGTTTGATACATTTAATGTACTTGTATTTGCGATCTTATTTTTTAATACTTTAAATGTATGCACAACTTTTGATAAAGAGTTTTCTAATTACATAATAAGATTAAGAAACAAAAAAAAATATGTTATTGAACTTGTTAAAACGACAATAATATTGAACTTATTTTTCTTTATCATACAGTTTTTTATCTTTTTTATGATTTTAAATTTAATTAAACTAGATAATATAAAAATAGTAAATTATTTAAATTACGATGTAAGTAATTTAATATATCTAATATTCTATTTAATTAGGTATGTTGTTTATTCAATTATAATAACAACTTTAGTAACTACTATATATATAAATTTTAAACAAAAAATAGCATTTGTTTTTTGCATTATATTTGTAATTGGATTTAAATTTGGCGAATTTGGTTTAGAAATTAAAGATTCATTGATTATTAAACCTTGGTACTATTATTCAACTATTATTTGTAAATCGTTTTCTATGGAATTGTTATTTTCAATAATATACTTAATTATATTGTTAATAATTGTATCAGTTTCCTATTTTTTAACATTAAAAAATAAAAAGTGGAGTGTAACATGAAATATATATATATAAATGATATCAGTTATTTATTAAAAAAACATATAAAAATTTTATTAGTATTGTTTTTAGTACCAGTTATCACTATGCTAATAAATATTAAAGGTTTAGAACCCGCAATTGAACACATTAATATGTGTATGGGAACTGATTTGATTAATAAATTGAGTGATAATGATATTTTAGTTGTATTAATGTTTATATTAAATATTTTCGTTTATATATTTTTTATAGCAGATATTTATGTTAAAGATATATCATATCAATTAGATAATATTTTCTTAAGAATGAAAGCATTGAGTTGGATAATAAGAAAGAATACTGTTTTTGTATTACTAACTATATTAATGAAAGTCATACAATATATATTAATTATAATTGCTTTGTTAATATATAAAAAATCTGATATTTTTACATTATCTATTTTAGAATTAATAGTAAAAGATTTATTTTATACGATTTCAGTTCAATTTCTATTTATAACTATCTATATTATTAGTTCTCTAGTAAGAAAAAATAAAGTAATTCCGTATCTTATTTTTATGGTTATTATGGTTGTTATTCCTAAAAATATCTATAATTTAAGTTATAACAATATAATATTTTTGGGATTAAGTTTAGTTATTATCTTTATTATTTTAGGTATTATATTTAAAAAATATAATAAAAAAATCATAGAAAATATTTAGGAGGTGTAAATATGGAGTTAAAAGTAATTGGTGTATCAAAAAAATTTGAAAACAATTATGTATTAAAAGATGTTAATTTAACATTTAAAAGTGGTAAAATATATGGTTTTATAGGAAGAAATGGTTCTGGTAAGAGTGTTCTATTAAAAATAATCTGCGGTTTTTATAGTCCAACAGAGGGTGAAATATTATTAGATAATTACAATTACATAAAAGATGGTAATTTTCCAGATAGTACTAGAGCATTAATCGAAAAACCTAATTTCTTGCCAGATCTAACAGGATATGAAAATTTGCAATTGCTTGCATCTATTCAAAATAAGATTGGTAAAAAAGAGATTGATGAAACACTACAAAAGGTCAATTTGAAAGAGGAAGCTAATAAGAAATTTGCTAAATATTCATTGGGTACCAAGCAAAAATTAGGTATTGCACAGGTTTTAATGGAGGATCCTAAAATAATTATATTAGACGAACCATTTAATGGAGTTGAAAATGATACAGCCAAAATTATTAGAAATATATTATTAGAAGAGAAGAAGAAGGATAAAATAATTATAATTGCATCACATATCAAGGAAGATATAGATACACTAGCTGATGTTGTTTATGAAGTTAATGGTGGAAAAATAACAGAATTAAAAAAATAGTATATTAATTCGATGTTTGAAAAAGGGAATTTGATAGTAGGGAATTTCTTTTTTGTTTATAGGTAAATAATTAATGTATAAATATTAATAAAAAATTTTATGAATTATTTAAAAAAATTACATTATATGAAAAGGTAAACGTTAAGAAATAAAAGTATAAAAAAAACTTTAAAAAATATAATTAATATGGTATTATTAATATAGAGAGGAGTGATATTATGCCATATATTATTGGGATAATTATAGTAGTTTTATTGATTTTTATATTCACAACATATAACAGTTTAATAAGACTAAGAAATAATGTAGAAGAAGCATTTGCAACCATGGATGTATATCTAAAAAAAAGATGGGATTTAATTCCAAATTTAGTTGAAACAGTAAAAGGATATGCTAAACACGAGCAAGAAACTTTAGAGGGAGTAATTCGTTTAAGAAATTCAGCTTATGATAATATGTCAGAGGAAGATAAACTAAAGACTAATGAAGAATTAGGTAAGGGTATAGTAAAAATTATGGCTTTGGCAGAAAACTATCCAGATTTAAAAGCTAGTCAAAATTTTATGGAATTAAGTGGTGAATTATCAAAAATAGAAGAGGATATAGCTAATTCAAGAAAATATTATAATGCTGTAGTTAAAAACTATAATAATAAAGTTCAAACTATTCCAAGTAACATAATAGCAAGTATTTTTAAATTTAATACTAAGAAAATGTTTGAAGCTAGTGAATCTGAAAGAGAAAATGTTAAGGTAAGTTTTTAATGAAAAAAATAGTTAAAATACTACTTTTTCTTTATGTAATTATAATACCGCATAAAGTATTTGCATATGATTATGTTATTGATAATTATGATGTTTATATTGTAGTAAATAGTGATAATAAACTTGATATAACAGAAAAAATAAGTGTTAATTTTAATGAATATCGCCATGGCATATATAGAAAAATACCGCTTAAAAATAGTATTAAAAGATTAGATGGTTCTAGTGCTATTAAACGTGTAAAAATCAAAAATATATCAGTAAATGAAGAATATAACGTAACACGCGGGGGAAATTATAAAATAATTAAAATAGGTTCTAAGAATCATACTATTATAGGCACAAAGGATTATATCATAAAATATACATATGATATAGGAAATGATAAAAATAAAAAATATGATGAGTTATACTTTAATATAATAGGCGATGATTGGGATACAACGATAAAAAATGTCAACTTTAAAATAACCATGCCAAAAGAATTTGATGAAACAAAATTAGGCTTTTCAAAAGGTTCTTATGGCAGTACTAGTAATGATGGTATCTACTACCAAAAAGATGGTAATGTAATAAAAGGATATTATATTAATGGCTTACTACCAAATGAAGCTTTAACTGTTAGATTAGAATTGGAAGAAGGTTACTTTACATATAAAAGTAATTATAATTTATTTTTTTACTTGACTATAATTTTACCTATAGTATTTGTATTATTATCATATTACTATTGGAATAAATATGGCCGTGACGATAAAGTTGTAGAGACGGTTGAATTTTATCCACCAGATGGCTTAAATAGTCTAGAAGTAGCACTATATTATAAAGGAACAACAAGTAAAAAAGATGTTGTTTCGCTACTTATATATCTCGCTAATAAAGGATATCTTAAAATAATAGAAGGTAGTGGTGGAAAAAAAGAAAAATTTCAAATAGTTAAATTAAAAGATTATGATGGTGATAGTGAGGAAGAAAAAATATTTTTAGAAGGTTTATTTAAAAAGGGCGATACTGTTACAGATAAAGATTTAAAAGATAAGTTTTATACTACTGTTAACAACATTATATTTAAAATTAATAGAAAAATAAAAAATGTATATGAAAAAAATTTAGATTCAAAAGAATTACTACTAATTGTTATGAATTTAATAACAACAAGTTTAATATTAATAGGACCTTTATTAGATTATGAAGATAATATAACAATTATAACTAATATTTTTCTTAGTATGTTGGTAGTATTAATAGTATCTGTAGTCGCAAAAATAAATAAGACAAAAAGTGCAGTTTTTATATCAATTATTGTATTTATATTTGCCTGGTTATTCATAAGTAGTATTTATATTTTTGAAATATTATTTATTGATACTACTTACTTACCTAGCTATATTGTAGGAACTATATGTATGATATTTATAACAGGTTTTATAGCTGCTATGAAAAAAAGAAATAAATATGGTATAGAATTACTAGGTAAAATAGGAGGATTTAAAAATTTCTTAAATGTTGCTGAAAAGGATAGATTAGAAAAATTGGTTGAAAGCAATCCTAAATATTTTTATGACATACTACCATTTACATACGTTTTAGGAGTATCAGATAAATGGATAAAACAATTTGAAGGTATCACTGATAGTCAACCAGAATGGTATGAGGGATATTCTGATTTCAATATATATCATTTTGAAAGATTTATAGATAATGCAATGGCAAGTACAACAGCAGTAACACCATCATCAACCTCATCAGGGGGATTTTCATCAGGAGGGGGATTCTCTGGTGGAGGCTTTGGTGGAGGCGGAGGAGGTTCATGGTAACCTCTTTTATTATTGTTTAAATAAGGTAAAGTTAATTTAAAATATTAACTGAATTTAAACAAATCTATTTTATCTAGAATATTGGGTTATAAATGTATTAGCTATTATGCAAATTTAGAATTATAAAATAAATTGATTATTGATTTCAGTAAAATAGTAGACAGTATGATGAATAATAAATTAGAACAAAATACGACAAAATTCTTTATAATCATCTGCTATAGTAGAAGACAATTCTATTTAGGAGGTGAATATATGATAGAAGAAAAAGAAAAGTTTTATACATGTAAATATGATAGAGTATTTAAAG
>CAYTKH010000011.1:0-21031 GCA_964438315.1 uncultured Muribaculaceae bacterium
TAATTATAGATCTTATTTTTAGGTTATAAATCTCCACACTTATTCTACACTAACTAAACAAAAGTTATAAATATTTAAGTTAACATTCTTTTTACTATAATATAAACTTTTTTACGCAATAACTTTATATTATTTTTATAACCTTTTTTGTGTATATTTTATTCCTTTTTCTCTATTATAACCCGCTAACAATATAGCCTTTTTACTAAATTCATTATCAGGATTTATATATGCCGTTATCATACTAATATCAGGGTAAAGTTCAAATATCTTTTCACTAAACTCTTGCACTAGTAAACTTCCAAAGTATTGATGACGATAAGTAGGTAAAATACTGTAAGCTAATTCTTCATCTTGAACACCATTATTTTTTCTACTAGCGAGCAATATAAATCCTATAGGATAACCATTATAATAAGCTATAAAAGCTTTATAATCTCTTTTTTCCCTTTCTAACATTTCTATTAAATAAAATATGTTGCCTAAATAATGTTCGACACTATCATCATTACATAACTTAACAACAACAGACTTATGTTCTATTTTAGATTCATCATATTTTTCTAACCAAAAATTATCTAAATTCATATTACGTACCTATAAATATTACCTGTCATTATCCATCTTTAAAACTGATAAAAAGGCTTCTTGTGGTATTTCAACATTACCTATCATTTTCATTCTCTTTTTACCTTCTTTTTGTTTTTCTAAAAGCTTTCTTTTTCTTGAAACATCTCCACCATAACATTTAGCTAGTACATTTTTTCTTACGGCTTTTATCGTTTCTCTAGCTACTATTTTAGAACCTATAGCAGCCTGTATCGGTATTTCAAATTGTTGTTTAGGTATTAGATTTTTTAGGTTTTCAACAATATTTTTTCCTCTATTGTATGCAAAATCTTTATGTACAATTAAACTTAAAGCATCAACAACATCACCATTTAACAAAATATCCATTTTAACTAAGTTACTACTTCTATACCCTATTAAATTATAATCAAACGATGCATATCCTTTTGTTGATGATTTAAGTCTATCAAAAAAATCATATACAATCTCCGATAGTGGTATATCATAGTGAATGTTTACTCTCTCTTTATCTATATATTCCATATTTACATAAGTTCCTCTTTTATCTTGACATAATTCCATAATGGGACCTATATAATCACTAGGAACAAATATATTTGTTTCAATATATGGTTCTTTTATATCACTTATTAACGATCTATCTGGTAGTTTAGATGGACTATCTATTAATAAATGCGACTTATCTGTAAGTTCAACATCATAGATAACCGATGGACTTGTTGCAATTAAATCAATACCAAATTCTCTAGTTACTCTCTCTTCTATAATTTCCATATGTAAAAGTCCTAAAAATCCACATCTAAAACCAAACCCTAATGCCTTAGATGTCTCAGGTTCAAATTCTAATGAAGCATCATTTAATTTTAATTTTTCTAAGGCTTCTCTAAGTTCAGGAAAACGACTTGATTCTGTTGGAAAAATTCCACAAAAAACCATAGGTTTCATTGGTTTATATCCTTCTAAAGATGGTGTATCTTCTTTATCCATAATAATAGTATCCCCTACTTTAACATCTTCTATCGACTTAATAGATGCACATAAATAGCCAACTTCACCAGCTTTTATTTCTTCTTTTTTAACTTCATGCGGTGTATGTACTCCTAATTCCGTTACTTCATATACTGCATTAGTAGCTTTCATTTTAATTTTATCTTTTAATTTAACCTTACCATTAACTACTCTAATAAGACATACTATTCCTCTATATATATCGAAATAGCTGTCGAAAATTAAAGCTTGTAATTTATCACTTGTATTACTAGGTGATGGAATCCTATCTATAATCGCTTCTATTAATTCTTTTATACCGATACCATTTTTAGCACTAGTTAAAATAATTTCTTCCTTTTTAAATCCTAATGTATCTACTAATTCATTAGTTACTCTTGATATATCTGCATTAGGAAGGTCAATTTTATTTATAACTGGAATAATGGTAAGATTATTATCTAAAGCTAGATAGAGATTAGCTAGTGTCTGAGCTTCTATACCTTGTGCTGCATCAACTACTAGTATAGCTCCTTCACATGCAGCTAAACTTCTAGATACTTCATATGAAAAATCGACATGTCCTGGTGTATCTATCAAATTTAATATATATTCTTCATCATTATACTTATATTTGAGTTCGACCGTGTTTAATTTTATTGTAATCCCACGTTCTCTTTCTAAGTCCATACTATCTAATAATTGTTCTTGCCTTTCTCTATCAGTTATAGCACCTGTAATTTCAAGTAACCTATCAGCTAGAGTGCTTTTACCATGATCTATATGAGCTATTATAGAGAAATTTCTAATATTTTTTTGTTTCATACTATCACCTTTATTACCTATAATTTTAGCATATATATACTTAAATGTAAATTATTTATAGATAACCCTAAATTTTTATTTGGTACCTTATTACAAATAAAATAACTGTTCAATTTTTAGTTTATTATTTAAGTTAATTCAAATTGATTACGTAGTATTTTGAAATTTTATTGTGTCTCATTTTAAAAACATAGTATTTTTATTAAACCAATATATATTTACATTTTTTTACAAATCATATACAAATAAGAATATAATATAGTATATAAACAATTAATAGATGTTAAAATAAAGTTGGTGATGAAATGAAAAATAAATTTGTAAAACTACTAATTTTTGTAGTCATTTTATTTTTAGGCTTATTCATATGTAGTAATACAAAAGAAAAACACTACTTAAAAGATATACTGATAAATACAGAAGCAACTAAAGGTTATATAACCAAATATACTGTTTACGGAAAACACTTAAATATAGAAGGTAAAATAGATATAGAAAATAGTGACTTAAAATTAGTTTTAATAAATAATAAAAAAGAAAAAACAACATTTGATTTAATAACAGAATTAAAAGATGGATTAAACTTCACTTTAAGCGATAAAATCAATGAGGGTATCAATTTAGAAGAATTAGAAAATGGTAAATATGTAGTATTATTAGAAGCAAATAATAAATATTATCACCTAATGAATCAAACAGAATACCCTAGTCTTACTTACTATACAGTAACTAAAAAAAGGCATAATAATAAAATACAAATAGATTTTAAAAATCATTATGAAAAAGACTATTTTAGTATAGATGTAAATAGAACAAATGATAAAAACTTTTATGATATAATAATCGATGCAGGTCATGGTGGTATCGATACAGGAGCAAGTACAAAAAGCGATTATGAATCGACTTATACCCTAGATTATGCACTAGCTTTAAAGGAAAGTTTAACAAATCTAGGTCTTAAAGTCAAACTAACTAGAGATGAAGATAAACATATTAAACCGTATGGTGAAAGTGGAAGAGCGACAATGTCGTATGAAGTAAAAGCTAAAATGATTATATCTATTCACTTAAATAGTAGTGAAGTAAATAGATATAGAGGGTTTGAAATATATAAAGCCAATAGAACAAATAATACATTTTCTAAGATACTATCTAATAACATTTTAAATATGACTAGTATGCCATATAGTAATCTACCAACGATGAAAGTAGATAATGGTATATATATCAAAACCTTTAAACAAGAAGATATTAAAACATCTAAAATAGAGGCTAAAAAATATGGATATAATCCTTATAATATAAATGAAGATACTAATTACCTATATATGATAAGGGAAACCGGCGGAATTATGACTGGTTCTTACATAGATGGTCGTGATAAAAATACCGAGAAAAATCCTTACTATAATGTCAATTATGGAAGTGAAGCTTATCTACTTGAATTAGGTTACATTATAAATAATAAAGATTTAAAAATTATTAAAACTGAAAAAGATAACTATGTAGAAGCTATTAAAAAAAGTATTAAAGAATATTTAAATGTATAAAAAGGCTTTATTTATAAGCTTTTTTAGTTTATAATAATTATAGTAGAGGTGAAGATAAATGGAACTAACTTACATATTTGGACATAAGAATCCTGATACAGATAGTGTAACAGCTGCTATAACACTATCATATTTAAAAAATAAACTAGGATTTAATACAGTTCCAATGGTACTAGGTACCATCAATAAAGAAACAGAATTTGTTTTAAATTACTTTAATATTAAAAAACCAAAATATTTAAACGATGTTAAATTACAAATAAAAGATTTAAATTATCATAGAAATTACTATGCTTTAAAACATACATCAATAAAAAAAACATATGAGTATATGTTAGAAAAAAATATTACAGGTTTACCTATAGTTGATTCTAACAAAAAATTTGAAGGACTAGTGACAATTAAAAATATATGTAAAGAACTTATAAATGGTGATTTTAGACATCTAAAGACATCACTAAATAATATTTTAGAAATCCTAAATGGTGAAGTTATCTATCAAGTAGATGAGGAAATAGAAGGTAATATAATAACTGCCACATACCGTAGTACAACATTCTTAGAAGATTTAGAATTAAAACACGATACTATCTTAATAGTTGGTGATAGACACAGTTTAATAGAATATGCCGTTAATAGTGGTATTAAACTTTTGATATTGATAGGAAATAGAGAAATTAAAGAAGAACATCTAGAAATTGCTAAAAAAAATAGAGTGAATATAATTAAAACCCCTTATGATAGTTTTAATACATCAAAACTAATCAATCTAAGTAATTATATAGATAGCTTAATTGAAAAAGAACGTATTATAACATTTAGCGAATATGATTACTACGAGGATTTCATTATAAAAAGCAACAAACTAGGACATAACAACTATCCTGTTGTCGATAAAAATAATATCTGTCATGGTCTAATTAGAATAACCGACCTTAATGAAAAACATAAGAAAAAAGTAATATTAGTGGACCATAATGAAGCATCACAAAGTGCCTTAGGATTAGATGAAGCCGAGATAATTGAAACGGTAGACCACCATAATTTAGGTAATTTAACAACAACTCATCCAATTAATTTTAGAATTATGACAGTAGGTAGTACCAATACAATTATATATAGTATGTATTTAGAAAATAAGATAGAAATTCCTTATAATATAGCTGGATTAATGCTATCTGGAATCTTATCTGATACACTAGCTTTAACAAGTCCTACTACTACTGAAACTGACAAAACAGCCATAGAAGAGTTGACTAAAATTTTAAATATTGACTATCATGATTATGCTATTTCTATGTTTAAAGCTGGAACTTCCTTAATTGGTAAAACAAAAGAACAAATAGTAAATGAAGATATTAAAATATATCCTATAGATGATAGGAATTTAGCCATTTCACAAGTATTTACTTTAAATGTTGATGAAATATTAAAAGAACAAGATAAATATATAGCTATAATCGAAGAGTTAAAAAATATTAAAAACTGTGACATTATTATTTTATGTGTAACAGATATTATAAAAAATGGTTCTTACTTCTTTTATACAGAAAATACTAAATCAATCTTAGAAAATGCTTTTAATATAGATAATTTTTATCAAGGTTATTATGTAGATGGTTGTGTTTCAAGAAAAAAACAGATCGTATCTGCTATTATGGAAGTACTAACAAAATAGAGTTTATATTTTATAAGCTCTATTTTTTTGAATATTCACTTTTTTTTACTAAATTTCCTATAAGCTCTTCTATAGAAGAATTATCCGCATTGTTATCTATTAAGCTACTAACTATTCTTTCATATTCCTCTATATTAATATCATATAATTTTTTTATATATGAAGATATCATTTTAATTATTTCTTCATCTGTATAAGATATCGTATTTAAATCAAATTGGTATTCTTTCTTATAACTTGCATATATTTTAATTATTGTATCTTTTGTTAATGGTTTTTTATATGTAGCTAAATCAAATTCATGAGTAACACATAATTTATTTAAATGTTCGTTTTCATTATCACCTAGATTTTGAATTAAAAGTCTTTTACCTAGACTATTCATATTATAAAAATCATATGTTGATTTTACTAGATAGTTAAATAAACGTCGATCATACTTAATAAAATAAAATATTTCTTCTATATCTTGATTTGCTTTTAACATATCATATAATAATACCTCACTTTTTGATAAAGTATTACTTTTAAATTTATATTCTAATACCTTATAAGCATCTGATACAATTATAGAAAACAATACTAATCCCCTAATGTACATAACTTTATTATTTTTATTTTCAATCATTTCTCTTATATTAATAGAAATTAAACCAAAAGATGCTTCATCATCTATCAAATATTCTTGTTCATAATATTCTGCCATATTATTGATATATTCACGGCATTTACCATTTATATTATCTGGTAACATATTCCCACCTCGGATAGTTATACTAACACAAAAATAAATAAAAAGCAAGAAAAAAAGTAGTTATGCTACTTAATTATTGTAAATAATGATATTAAAACCAAGTTGTAAACACGACTAAATTTATAACTAAATTTAACACCAAATTCTTTAATACCAACTACTTTATCAACTATTGTTACAATCCAACTTTCAGCATATTTCGGAATACTAGTATAAAATGGGAACATATGTGATTCTATTATATTTTCCTCTTTTTCACTAATTCCAAACTCCCTAGCATTTGAAACTGCCTTTTTAGGATGTATAAATGTTGATACAAATCGTTCATTAAAATTACGATCATTATCAGTTATAAAATAATCATGTAATAACCCTGCTCTAGCTGTTGCCTCATAATCTAATCTTAACACTTTTGCAATAACATACGAATAGTATGATACTTTTAAAGAATGCTCAAATCTAGTTGTTCCATGATGTTCTATATTTTTTATTTGATTAAATTTATCATCTAACAATATATTATCTACTATCTTATTATATTTTTTGTCTTTAACTTTCACTTTTGTTCACCTACATTAATATTATATCACTTTTTAATAAATTTTAATATATTATCAGTCTAATTTTATATATATTAGTCAAAAAAATTTTTTACTATTTTAAGTAACCCTTAAAAGTTGCTAATGAATCACTTGAAAATATAGTTTTTCTTCTCATCATATACCTATTTGTTTTATAGTCACTATATCCATCAGTATTCCACTGCCCTATAAATGCCAAATTAAAACCACTTTGTTTTAATAAAGTAAAAGCTCTATTATTCCAGTCAAAAAATGGATATGACATGTATTTTGAACCACCCAATTTTTGTTGCGATAATTTTAAATCCTGTAAAACTTTATCTTTATCTTCACAAAGTAACTGCCCACCTTGTTCTCCACCAGGACATTTATAATTATTATGTAAATTATCAGTATGTGATTCAAAATCGACATATTTTGTTTCTATTTTATACGAATCATATCTACCTGTTATGATGAAATATGTTGCATATAATTTATATTTTTCAAGTATTTCAATAGCATTTCTAGCCAAATTACCATCATCAAGTGTTATTACTACTGTTTTGATTGGTATATTTATTTTCTTATCTAAAAACATCTCTAATTCTTCCATTTTAAGAGTTAAATAATTATTTTCACTTAAATACTTCATATGGCTATCAAACTGTTTATATGAGTGACATATTACTTTATTTTTACATTTTTCGCCATCTTTGTATACAGCATGGTATGTAAAAGTCCTAATATTTTTTCTAGTAGCCTCTTTGGTATTATTGCTTTTTACTAAAAAACCATCACTACTTTTGATATAAAATAAATTGTTATTATATTCAACATAATATTTATCTTTTTCCTTTATTATAACTGGCAAATTAATAGGTTCATTTATTTCATATGCATAGCCATCTATATTATATAAGACTGTATGTTCTTTAGTTGTAACATTTTCATTGAATACTACATATCTTCTATATCGATGGTCTATATTTAAAGATTCTATTTTTTCTACATCTTTATAGTGTATATAATAATCTAAATTCTTAAGTTTAAAATACTCTTTCTTTTTTACTATACTTACATCTTCTAATTCAAATTCTATATTTTTATTTAATTTACCACTATTTTTATACTTATTATTTTCAAGTTTGTATAATATAGCTTCTTTATTAGTTTTAACATATTTATTAAAATGACTATTTATATCAACTATTTTCTTTTGTAGTGCTAATTTTTTTGATTCTAACTCTTTTAATCTATTTTTTTCTTTTACTTCATTATCTACTTTTAAATATATAAATGAAGATATAGTTATTAAGATTATACTTATCAATAATGCAACAATCTTTTTTTTAGTAATCATAATACTTTAACCCAATCTCTTTTATATTTGATAATAGTATACTATAAACAAGTCTTATTTAAATTAGTTAAAAATTCTTTGCTTTTTAAATAAAGACCTGTATATCTATCATAATATTCATCTAAAAATAAATTTATCTCTTTTTTTATATTATCACTTATATTTGTTTTTTCAATCTTAGAAATATCGACATAATAAAACATTCTAATCAATTTAATAACTTTTTCACTAACAATTCTTTCATTAGTTAAACAATTACGACATATATAACCACCTTTAGAAGCTGATAATGTTGCAACACTATTTTTACTACCACAGATACTACAGCATTCTAAAATAGGCATAACACCTAAATATTCTAGATATTTAAGTTCGATAATATTCATTATAACCATAGGATCAAAGTTATCATTTATCTTATTTAATGAACTTATTAATAAATGATAGATTGTTAAATCATCATTATGTTTCATAACTTGTTCTGTTAAATCAATAATAAAGCTAGCATAGCTGATTTTATCTAAGTTTGTCCTAATATTTTTAAAATTATTGATGATATCGACACTTTTTAAGATTGATAATTTATCCTTTTTATAATAAATATTAAAGTTTCCATAGGTAAGTTTAGTTGTGACACTTCTTAATTCACTTTTTAATGTTCTAGAACCCTTAGCAATAACAGATATAATACCATGTTCTTTTGTGATGATGTTTATTATTTTAGAAGTTTCACCATAAGCTTTCTCACTTATAACTATACCTTCTATAGTCTCATTCATATAAAGTAAACCTATATTCTTCTTTTACATCAGGATACTTTTCTTTATCTACTTTTGATGTAAATAATTCTAATGGTCTAGCCCAAACTTGTCCATCTAGTTCATGAACATATATTACCATATCCTCTAAGGTTTCTGAATGTTTAGCTAAGGCTATAACTGAAACAATTGTTCCTTTAAAATGTCTATATTTTTTCCCTACTTCTACTTTCATTTTAATCCTCTTTCTTCGTTTGTTTATATTTTATATAGTATTCAATTTTACCAGTATTTTTAAATAAATCCCATAGTAATTCTTTTTTCATTTTATCACCCTACTATATAATGAGTATTTAATTCATATTTTATTCATCTAATTCATTAAAACCAAATTCTTGTAAATATTTTTCTTTATCCCGCCATTTTTTTATTACTTTAACATACAATTCTAAATAAACTTTACTTTCTAAAAAAGATTCTAATTCTTTTCTTGATCTAATACCTATTTCTTTTATAAGGGAACCATTTTTTCCTATTATAATTTTCTTTAGTGATTCTCTATCGACAATAATTGATACATTTATATGGTATGTTTCATTTTTATGAATAATATTTTCTACTATACAGGTAAGTGAATGTGGTACTTCTTTCTTTGTTAAATAAAAAGCTTTTTCTCTTACTATTTCACTTATCATAAAAGTAAGTGGCTTATTTGTGACATCATTATCACCATAGTATTTTATATCATCTTTAAGATACTTTTTAACGGTTTTAATTAAATTATCTACGTTATCTTTTTTTAGTGCTGATAGAGGTATTATTTCATCAAAATTGTATATATCTTTAAATTCATCAATCTTAATTAAAATTTCATCATGTGTAATTTTGTCTATTTTATTTAATATTAAAATAACTGGTTTTTTAGCTTCTTTTATTTTTTCTAAAACAAACAAATCACCTTTACCTAACTTTTCGGTAATATCTACTAACCACAATATCAAGTCTACATCATATGTCGATTTATAAGCTTGTCTATTTAGGTAATCTCCTAATTTATGATTGGGTTTATGAATACCTGGTGTATCAACAAAAATTATCTGTGTATCTTCTTCATTATATATTCCCTGAATAGTATTGCGTGTTGTTTGTGGTCTATTTGAGGTAATTGCAATCTTTTTTCCTATAATACTATTTATCAAAGTTGATTTACCTACGTTAGGTCTACCAACTAATGCTACAAATCCACTTTTCATTTTAAATCATCCTCACTAAAAGGATATGGACATAGTTCTTCTATTTTATATTCCTTAATATTTCCTTCTTTATCATGACATATCACTTTAGAATCTAAATCCATAAATTCTAAAAGTACTTGCCTACAAGCAAAACACGGTGTACCTAATCCCTTTTCTAACATAATATGAATTTCTTTAAAGTCTCCTTTTTTATAACCGGCTGCGATAGCGGAGGCGATACTATTTCTTTCGGCACATATACTAGTTCCATTAGCATTTTCTACATTGACTCCAACAAACTCATGTAAATCTTTTGTTATTGTAATAGCGGCCACTTTAAAATGGTAGTAAGGGCTATAAGCATTTTCTAGTAAATTTTCTAATTTTTCTTTCATCTATTTATACCACTTTCTTCTAATATTTCATCTTGTAATTTAAACATTACTTGTTCATCTTCTTCATTCATATGGTCGTATCCTAATAAGTGTAATATACCATGTACAGTTAGAAACGATAGTTCCCTTTTTAAACTATGACCATATTCTATGGCTTGACTCTTAGCTGTTTGTAAAGATATATAAATATCACCAAGTATTCGATGGTCCAATTCTATATCTAAATTATCTTCTAGGGCAAATGTTATTACATCGGTTTTTCTATCTATATTTCTATATTTTTTATTAAGATTATGTATATACTTATCATCCACTATAATAATATTGAATTCTGAGGTTTCTAATTTAAATTTTTTGACGACTTTTTTAACTAATTTTTTTAATTCTTTTATCTCTTCTATTTCATCAACTTGATTTATTATCTCGAACATCTAATTCCTCCATACTTATTTTTTTGGTATCTGTTATATCTTTGTAAACTGTTATGAAATACTCTACTATTATTTTACTATCAAATTCTTTAACTTGCAATTGTTTTATACTTATTATTTTTTCTTTTTCTTTTAAATCTTTATTTATTTTTTCTATCAACTTCTCTTTTGATTTTAAAATAGCTTCTTCTTTAAGATATATACTTTCTTTTATTTTGGTTTCTTCTTGATATTCTTTTGTAAGTTTTATAGGAAGAAGATTACTTTTTATAAGTATCTTTTCTTTTGTATCTTTAGTTTCAAATTTATGAAAATTAAACAGTTCATATTTTTTATTAAGTATATTTAATGTTAAAACTGTTTTCTTTTTCCCGGTTTTGGTTTTTTCGTAATTATAATATGGCATTTGGACAGTGGCATTATACCATACTTCACCATATACTTCACCACTTGCCATAACACTACCTTTTACCTCGTCATTTAATGTAATAATGCCACTTATTATAATGTCACCTTTTTTAACATAATCATTTTTTCTTTTTACAACATCTCCTTTAGTCGCATAGACATCCTTTATGATAGCATTTTTTTTAGCTACTATATGTCTTATTTCTTCTTTCTCTTCTTTTTGATTTAAAATCCTCTGTTCTAATTTTACTATGTATTTTGTACCTAATCTTTCTATTTCTAGCCATTCTATCTTATCTTTATAATCTAATAATATTTTTTCTTTTATTTTTTCTATTTCTGGATATGATTTTACTTTTCCATATTTTTTTATACCGTATTTATCTAGTTCTTCGATTAATATCTTTCTGATTTCTTTATCGTTATGGATTACTTCTACTTGAAAGATGGTGTTTGAAAGAAGAAATATTATTATCAATCCTATTATAATAAATATTATTTGATATATATTAAGCTTAATTATTTTTTTTAGTCTCCTTACCCCATATTCTTCTATTATTTTTATATCATATATTGTTTTTATTTTTTCTATTTTTTCATAATCTTTATCGTATATTTTTAGTATAATATTACTGTTATCTATTTTATTTATTTCTAAGATTTCTATTTTCTTACTAATTATTCTTCTTAAATATCTTATAACGTTTTTTCCTGTTATCTTAATTTTAATAACCGATTTTGTCAATATATCACCTTAATTCTATATTTTCTATTTTACCTTTTACTAAAACTTCATCACTCATTAATTTTGATACGACTAGTTTTTTCCCTTTGATTACTATATCTCCATTTTTATGTCTTACTATTACTTTATTATCATCAAAATGACCAATTGATTCATAATTTACAATATCTACTTTATCTAAAAAGACTGTTATTTTAAATTCTGTATCTAAAATTATGTCTTTAAAATTTTTTATAAAGTCCATAATACCACCTGATTAATTTTATTATTTATTGATTGATTTTATGTAAGATTATATTATCCAATTTTATAGTAATGCTATAAAATTAGCCTTTCAAAACACGAATAAATGTTTGACATACAGGTAGAAGTATGCTACAATGTTACTGTAATATAAGGAGGTAGTTATGAATCTAACAAATAAACAACTACAAATTTTAAATTTTTTGAAAGAGTATATGGTAAGTCACGGTTATCCCCCAACTATAAGAGAAATATGTAAAGCGATTGGAACATCATCACCTGCTACTGTTCATGCACATCTTCATAACCTACAAAAAAAAGGTGTTATTAGAATGGAACAAGCTAAAAATCGTGCCATTGAACTACTTGTTCCAAATGAATTTGCAAATCAAAATGATGAAGTTGTGGAAGTCCCTTTACTGGGTAAGATAACAGCTGGAAATCCTATAGAAGCTATAGAACATCCTAATGAGTTATTTGCCTTACCAGCATGTTTAATTCCTGCAAAAAAAGAAGTATTCACTTTAAAAGTTAGTGGTACAAGTATGATTAACACAGGTATTTTAGACGGCGATATAGTTATTGTTGAGAGATGTAATACTGCAAGAAATGGCGAGGTCGTTGTAGCGATGACTGATGAAAATGAGGTTACTTTAAAGACTTTCTATAAGGAAAAAGACCACTTCAGATTACAGCCGGAAAATGATACAATGGAGCCAATAATATTAGAAAATGTTACTATTTTAGGGAAAGCTGTCGGATTATATCGTAAAATAAAATGAGACTATCAATCTAGTCTTATTTTATTTTAAAACATTAAAGCTTTTCTATTTCTTCTATAGATAATCCTGATTTTTTAAGTTTACGAGCTATATCAATTGTTCGTTCATTCTTTCCAATCTCAATTCCTTCATCACGACCTATCTGTTCATGTATCAGTCTATCCCACTTCCTATCATCAAAAAACTCTTCTGATGTTTCATCGTGGGTATAATCATATAACCACTTATCTAATGACATTAATATTTCATCTCCCTTTGCTACTTCTTTTCTTTCTTCTTCTGTCTTTGCTGATATAAAGTATAACCATCTAATAAATCTATCTAAATTATATGATACTTCTTTTATTAAATCAAGTCTATAATATACTGCTAATGATGTTTTATAATATACTGCTAATGATGTTTCATCTGCATATTCTAATACTGTTTTTATCTCATCTTTTATGTATTTATTATTCTTTTTAGCTTTTTCTATAAAGTTTATTTGATTTACTCTTTTTTTATTTTTATATTCTTCTCCTATTTGTAACTGGGTTGCATATATTTTCATAAAGTATACTTTACTTTTTTCATATGCTATATCATTAAATATTGAATACATTTCTAGATTTATTATTACATCATCATTACTGTTACTATTAAATCTCCTCTACTTGTTTTTTCTTTATAGAATGTTTTTTGGATATTTGTTTCATATGCTACCTTTAGTTTCCCTTTTAATGAGTTTTTATCTAAGTTCATATAACTTTCTAATAAATCTTCTAGATATCTTATATTTTTGGGATTACCAAACGTTTCTTTAAATAATAAATCATCTGTTAATTTAATAAATTCTCTTTTTAATGTTTTTATTATATTTCACCTACTTTCTTTTTTGGTTAGGAGTAAATAATGCTCATTTAAAACATACGATAAAACTTTTCATTTTACTTTTTTTATATGAAATTTTTTTATATTTTGTTATTTTCGACTTTATTATACAAAAAAAGGACTTATTATTTTTTGCCCCTTAAATTTGTCTTAGCTCTTTTTAATAATTCTTTAAAAGTTTCCTTGGCATTATCAAAATCTTCATCTAATCCCCCAAATATACCTTCATATATATTTTCTTTTAATGTGCCATCATTATACCATTTTATAACTTGTTCTTTTATTATATTATAACTATATACACAGTAATCTTTAAATGCTTTACTTTTATCTATTAATTTTTCTTTATAATTAGGTTTTTTATTTTCAATCATTGTATCCATTTCCATGTACAATGTCTTAATAGCTATTTTACTGTCTTCATTTAATTCATTAAATAAATAGCCTCCTATTTCCTTATCTTCTATCATATATTCCACAAAGGTCATAACTCTAGAATCTATTTTATCTTCTTCGTTACTATCTAATGTAAGTAATACTTCAACATCATCTTTTAGTTTTTTGAAATAAGAGACTACTTCTTCTTCACTCTTAAAATCCTCTTTAGGTAGTACTAGTTTTATCTCATCAGTACTATTCATTTCACTTTCTATATTATTATCTTCTATTATTTCACTTAATAATTCACTATTTATAATATCATCAACATCATTATTTGTACTATTAGAAGTATCGGTACCTATACTACTAATATTTTCATCGACTACTTCTTCTTTTTTTTCACCACAACCTACTAATAATATGCTAGTTAACATAAATAAATATAACTTCTTTTTTAAATTATTATCCATCTATAAATCCTCCAATATTTCTTTTAGAATTAACACATCCACAGTAATTTTGCCTATAAAGGTTATACTTTTTCGATAATTCAATTGAATGTTTATATCCTTCTTTTTTCTTAAAATCACTTGGTAAGTATTTAATATTATACTCATTTTCTAAAAAAAGTCCAGTTTTATTTATAACATTAGCATCTTTATAGGGACTTACTGTTAAGGTTGTTGCAAAAAAATCATAATTCTTTTCTTTTGCAAGAAAAGCTGTTTTTTCCATCCTTAATTTATAACATTTATGACATCTAATACCTCTTTCGGGTTCATTTTCAAGACCTTTTATTAATTCATTATATATATGGTTATCATAATCACAATCTATAATATTAACAGGATATTTAGTTTTTAACTCTCTTATCAATCTCATTTGCTCATTCTTTCTTTTTTCATACTCTTCTATCGGTGAAATATTAGGGTTATAATAAAGTACCGTAATATAAAAATAGTTGGATAATAATGATATTACATGACTACTACATGGTGCACAACAACTGTGTAATAATAATTTTGGTACATAGTCTAATTCACTCAATATCTTTTCCATTTCTTTAGCATAATTCATTTTATCACCTACACAAATAATTTCTTTATATTATTTTTTGGTATTAATACCTTAATTTTCTTATCTATTTTTATTTCATATGTTTTTGACCTACTTTTATATTCTTCACCATCCAAAGTCCAACTTTTATTTCCATTATTATCGAACCATATTTTTAAATACTTAGCTTTAAAAGTTTTAAAACCATATAATGATGTAACATCTTTAGTAGTTAAAGAAGCTAGACTTTTAATGATTCTCTTTCTATCAGTCAAATTACAAACAAGTATTTCAAATTCAGAATCATCAAGTTTTATGTCTTTATAAAAATTTTTAATACCTGCTATTGTATTAGAGTTAGATATTAATATAAGTGAGCAAGTTTCACTATAAAATTTATTATCAATTTGTAGCTTTATGTTATATAGTGGATGTTTAAGTTCTATAAGTTCTTTAACGCCGTTTATTAAATATGCCATATAACCTAGTCGCTTTTTAGATTTTTTAGATGTATTATAAGAAATATCTGTAAACTGACCTATACCAAATGAATATGTAAATATGTCTTTACCTACACTACATAAATCCATTTCTTTAACCTCTCCTTTTAAAACCATCTTTAAATTTTTAACAATTGACTTTTTATAACCATACATAGTTCCTAAATCATTAGTAGTTCCAACGGGTATATGGGCTACTAATAGTTGACTATGCCTATTTAAATTACCATTTATAACTTCGTTAAAAGTTCCATCTCCACCTATCGACATTAGTAAATCTGTATACTCTAATTTTTCAACTATATCTTTAATATGTGATGGATACTCACTTTTAATAAAAGTCGCTTTATAGTTATTATTTAAAAGAATTTTTTCTATTTGTTCTAATTTTTTATCTTTAATCCCTTTACCACTTTTAGGATTATAAATTACTGTACATCTTTTCATAATCTCACCTAATTAATCTTATTATAACACCTATATTAATTATTATTATATTTTATTTGTTTATATTTTTAGATGTTTACATTTGTTATTATTGCTTTTAAAATATTACACCTAATCTTAACACTTTATTTATTATTATATATTTTTATAAACCATAATGGTTAACAGTTTATTAATTAATTTTGATTATGACGATGCTAAACTGACAACTTTTTAATCACATAATTAACGATTTATGTCATATTTTGTTATATTATATCATACATTTACTAACTATCAAGACTTTACCTAGACCTTTAAACTCTAATATGAACTAATAACATGGATTTATTTTAAATATACTAAAAACACACCTATTGTGTGCTTCTATTTTTCTTCTATAAAATCGGTATTTACAGTTTCTTCTATTTCTTTTAGTATATCATCATCAGCATCATCTTCGATAACTTCCCATGGTTCTTCATCTTCTGCAACTTCTATTTTCATTTTCTTTTCTCCAACAATTTCTACTCCCAATTCTTTTTCAATATCAAAATTGATACTTCCATCTTCTAAGATATTTACCTTTGTACAATTTGGTTGCTTTAATGTCCTTACAATTATATCTGTATCACTTGATAAATCAGCATTATCTTTAAGTTTTAGATTGAATAAATCGTTATAATCGATCTTTTTATTAACAACAGTTGTTTTTGAATCATTATCATATGAATACCATATATTTACATCATATGATCCATCAACACCTATTTTATCACCCGTTTTATATCCCTTAAATCTATGATTAATAACCCAACAACCTAATACTGTTGTAGGTTTAGCTTCCGCTAAAATAGTATAGTTGTTTTTGAAGTATTTTTTACCCTTTCCTACGACAGCTTTTGTAACTATTTCTTTAAATGCCATCAATATCCCTCCTCATTTTAACTTATGCTTTATAGGTAAAATTGTGCATAAAATAGTTAAAATATATTGTAATGGATTTTAATAAATAGTTAAATTTTTTTATAATTTTATTACTCTTTTATCATCAAATTTATAGATTACATCAACAAGTTGTTCTATATCTTCTTTTATATGTGTAGCAATGACAATAATCTTACCTTCTTTAGCATATTCTTTTAAAATCAGTCTTAAATCTTGGACGGTTTTTTCTTCTATAGCATTAAAAGGCTCATCAAAAATCATAACATCAGGATTTTCCATTAAAACCTGGGCTATACCTAATTTTTGCTTCATTCCTAGCGAATATTTATAATAAAATTTATCTTTTTCTTCATATAAATTTACTTTTTTTAAAGCTTCTTCTATTTCCTTTTTACCAACTTTTTTTTGTATATCGGCTAGTAACTTTAAATTCTGATAACCTGTTAGATTAGGTATAAAACTGGGATTTTCAATGAGTGTCCTCGTACTAGGTGGATACTCTAGTTCATTTACAATACTCTTAAAGTCATATGTTATATCACCATTAGATGGTTTATAATAACCACATATTAATTTTAATAGTACTGTCTTTCCTGTACCATTCTTACCTATGAACCCATATATTTTTCCACTATCTAACTCTAAATTAACATCCTCTAAAATGTTAGTACCTTTTTTGAAATGTTTTGAAACATTTTTAACTTCAATTTTCATAAATCACCTAATTCTTTTTCTAAATCACTGAATTTACTTTTTCTTAAACTTAATATTGTTATTAATAATAATATTAAATCTACTATTAAAATAACATAAATACTTATTTTTCTAATTTCAATATGGAACAAAAATATTATTGAAAATGGTATTAATAATGATGCCAAAAGTCTATTTTTATCAATTTGATACATAATTAAGTATATATATATTATAATACCAATTATAAATAAAATCTTTTTTATTATAATTATAATTGATAATGGTACATAATTTGAAAAAAGCATCGTTATTATATAAAGTATTATATGAAATACTATTATAACTAAGAGGTTTACTAAAATTTTAAATATATACCACTTTCTAAAATTAATGCGTACAAAATAATTATCAAAAGCATCATAATCTTTCATAAATAAAATTATACTCAAATACATATAAAATAGATAATTAAAAATTACTAACGATGTTAATCCAATATCGGTTGACATTATATTAATATCTAGTGCAAATACATGATCTAATATATAATCGTGCATTTCTTTATTATCTAATACAATAAAAAATGAACCTAAAAAAATAAAATAAATAAAACATAATTTATAATATTTTCTTATGAAATAGCAGATATCTGATAACAAAATTTACAATATAATCCTACCTCTATTAATACTTTTTCTTTGTTTCTATATGATAAGTATACTATAAATGTTGAAATAGCTGCAAGTGAAAAAGTAAATAAGTTCATCTCTAATAATGTAATATTTCTAAATGCATAAACATTAGCTAAGCCAAACATTTCTTGCAACCTCGTTCCATAAAATATACCGCCTTCAAAAGCAAATTCAAAAATAGCAAAAATCATAATATATTCAATATAGGATATAACTATAGCTGGTAAAGCTTTCTTATTATTTTTACAATTATAAATACCTATATTCATCCAAAATACACTATTGAAAACAAAATCTAATAAATATGATGGAAGAAATATATACCATCTTGATGCTACTTCAATATCAAAAGGGGTATTATAAAGTAAAACTGATTTTTCATATTCAAAATGTCCTGAATATGTATAACAGGCTATAAACATTATAAGTAAAAATATAGGATAGACGATAGAATATTTTTTTATTGTCTTTATATATTCCCTTTTCATAAATTTTTTATAACTTATTCTTGTTAAATTATTTTTTAAAAAACCTTTTCTAATCTTTTTATGAAATCCAAATATAGATATAAATATTACAAGAAATGGAGCGAATATCTGTAGATAACTAAGTTGTTCATCACGCAAAACATAGGTAAATGTACTAATAGTATCCCGTCTTATAGGTGGTTCTTCATACCTATCACATGGAAATGTAGTTGAATTTTCTATTTTACATTTTTCATAAGTTTTTTTCATACCATTATACCTATAATCTTCTTGTTTTTTATAGGTTTTTAAACCTGATATACCAGATATTGTTAAAATGACAATTACAATTATAAGTGGAATATTTTCTTTTAATTTATTCAACATAATACACCTCAAAACATCACTAATAAAAAAAGAAAGTGAGCAATAGTTTATTAATAAAATACAATTCCTTTAAAACTATTAGACAAATGAAAATCTTTGTTTCTAGCTTTATAAGTAACTATCTGATTGCCACCTAAAATACCCGATACACCATTATCAAAAGTATAGGTTACACCAACTGGAATATCTTGATAACCTGTAGAGTTACCATTAGCATCCAATACTGCTACTTGAATAGGATAATTAGCACTTTTCGTATAAAATGCAGGATAATCTATTTCTGTTATATAGTCACTTATTTTTCTTGCTGATGTCCCCGATAGATTACCAGATACTTCCTCCCTGGCTGCTGATACATTTTCAAAAAAACTCATACCTATTATAAGCATTAAAATTGCTAAATTTCTAATATTTTTTTTCATAAAATCACCTTTATAACTTTTCCTTTGCTCACCATCTTATAAAAATACTACTAAATTATATAGTACATCTACATTTTAATGATAACATAAAAATAATAATTTACAATATTTTTTGTCTGAATTGTCGTTTTTTTTGCCTGAATGGTAATTTTTATTAAAAATTATAGTTCTTGTATTAAATATGGTTTATCTGTTATTATATTTTTATTTTTTAAATAATATTTTTTAATCATTTTACTATCATTAATGGTAAAGTAGAATACTTCTTTTTTATATTTTTTATTTACTCTATAATATTGTGATATAAAATCGAATTTTGTTATATCTTTATTTTGATTTATTATATTTCCTATTATTAATCCTACTTTATATTCATTATATTTTTCTTTAAAATATAGTGCTTGATTGTAATTGAATGTATGTATTAAAATATTTAGCTTTTTAAATTTCTTGATTATTTTATAAAGTATATCTACTATTTTATTATCATTATCTTTTATCTCGATTAGTAGTATTTTATTAGTTTTTATATTTTTTAGTAATTTTTTTAATTCTATTAACTTTAAATCTTTATAATCCGTATATTTAATTATTTTATTATCAGACATAAAATTGTGACTTAAAACTAAGTAATCGTCTTTTGTCATTCTTATATCAAATTCTACACCATCTACATAGTTACTTTTTAAGGTACTTATAATCGCCTCTTTTGTATTTTCTTTATATCCATATATATCATTACCTCTATGTGAAATAACCATTATATCACCAATATAATATATTCAAAAAAATAGTCATTGACTATTTTTCTTCTAAATCTTGTATACTATCTAATTTATCCATTATATTTTTTAATTCTTCTTTATTATAACTAGTTTTCA